>DATAYL010000130.1:0-28055 GCA_036272575.1 Bryobacteraceae bacterium
TCGAAAAGGTGCGCGACATTGTGGGCCTGTACATGAATCCGCCCGAGCACGCCGTGGTGTTCTGCGTCGATGAGAAAAGTCAGATTCAGGCGCTGGATCGCACACAACCAACCCTCCCATTACGGCCTGGACAACTGGAGCGCCGCACGCATGACTACAAACGCCATGGGACAACTTCTCTATTCGCAGCGTTGGAGCTAAGGACCAACCGCGTAATTGGCCAGCTGCATCGACGCCATCGTTCTCAGGAATTCCGCCGCTTTCTCGATACGATTGAGGCCAACGTGCCGACCGAACTTGCGGTTCATATCGTCCTGGACAACTACGGCACGCACAAAACGGCAATCATTCGGAAATGGTTCGCCAAACGACCGCGCTTTCATGTCCATTTCACCCCCACTTACGGCTCCTGGATCAACCTGGTGGAGCGCTGGTTCGCCGAAATCACCAACAAGCGGATTCGTCGTGGCGCATTCCGAAGCGTGAAAGAACTGGAAGCTGCCATCCGCGAATACATCACCGTTCACAACGAAGATCCTAAACCCTTCGTCTGGACTAGGACGGCCGACCAGATCTTGGCCAGCATAGCCCGTTTCGCTCAGCGCACCCCCGCCGTCCCCCAATGATCATGACTTACATCACGAATCACTGTGACAGAAGACTAGCGCGGCAAAGCAAATTTCGCGACGGATCCGGTGTCGCCATTGCTCTCGATCCAGATCTTGCCGTGGTGAGCGCGCATAATTTTGCGGCAGATCGACAGCCCGAGTCCGTTGCCTGGTATGTCTTTCGAGTGGAGGCGCTTAAATGGTTCGAAAACGCGCTCCAGATACTCTGGCTTGATTCCGGACCCATTGTCCCGCACTGAAACAATCACCTGTCGCTCCTCGCACTGAGCGTTAATCTCGATCAAAAGTGGCGCGGCTGCGCGAAACTTGATGGCGTTACCGATCAGGTTTTCGAAGACGGTGGCCAACTGTTTTTCGTTGCCCGAGACTTCGTACATTTCGCCCACGGCCACTTGAGCCTGCGATTCGCCGATTACCTTATTTAAGGTGAACAGCGCCCACTGCAGCGGCGCACTCAGGTGAACCGGCTGCGGATCGAAATGATTCCCCACACGCGAGTAGGTGAGTAAGTCAGTTATGAGGCCATTCATCTGCGTAGCACCTTCGACGATGACCTTAGTAAATTCGCGCGCTATCTCGTCGTCGGGAAATCTTCGCTGCAGGAGCTGAGCGTGTGTGTTCACGGCGCGCAATGGTTGCTGCAGATCGTGGCTGGCGGCGTAAACGAAATATTGCAGCTCGTCGGCGGCATTCTTGGCGTTTGCGGCGCTTTCTTCAGCCGCGTCCTCTGCGGCTTTTAGCTCTTCCACACAGCGCGAGTGCTCCTGCTCAAGTCGTAGAAGTTTCTGCCGCGCTTCGTCCAGCTCATTGCCGATACTTTCGGGTAAAGAGTCCATCAGTTCTTGATCGACGTTCGGTTCGGTTACGCGGCGAGCAGCCCTAAACGCTCGAGGAGGGCCTGAGCGTCGGGATCACGTCCCATGAAATCCCGGTACAACTGAGCCGGATCTTCGCTATCTCCCTTGGCGAGAATTTTTTGCCGGTATTGCTCCCCGGTCGAGGTGTTGAAGATACCTTCTCGTTGAAATCGGGTGAAAGCATCAGCATCCAAAACCTCCGCCCATTTGTAAGAATAGTAGCCGGCGCCGTAGGCAACCGGGCTGGCAAACAGGTGTGTAAAGCTCGCGATCATGCCGTAGTCGGGCGGCAAAGGGGCAGCGGTGAAGCCCGCCAGAATGTCGCGGGCGAAGACTAGTACATCATTCTTTCCCGAGGTGTCGAACTCCCGGTGGAGCTTTAGATCCACCGCGCTAAAGCCCAACTGCCGCATCTGCATATTTGCACTACGGAAGTTGCGGGCGCGTTTCATTTTCCCGAAGAGTTGATCCGGAATGTGTTCTCCGGTCTGATAATGCACGGCAAAAAGATCGAGCGCCTCGCGCTCCATGCACCAATTTTCCATGATTTGGGAGGGAAGCTCTACGAAATCCCATGGGACGCTGGTCCCGGCGAGAGAGCGCACGGGAACGGTGCTGAGAACGTGATGCAGCAAATGTCCAAATTCGTGAAATATGGTTTCCACTTCGCGATGGTTGAGAAGGGACGGAGTTTCGCCAACTGGAGGGGTCAGGTTGCCGCAAATCAAGCCGACGTGCGGTTGGCCGGCGAGCGGATTACCGGTTACGAGGGCATCCATCCAGGCACCGCCGCGCTTATTCTCGCGCGGGAACCAGTCAGTATAGAAGCCGCCCAGGATTTGGTGGGACTTGCTATCTTCGACCCGGTAATATTTGACAGCGGGATCCCAGCCGGGCGTACCAGCTTGTTCGTTTACAGTTATTCCGAGGACGCGGCCGAAGAGCGAAAACATGCCGGCTACAACTCGCTCTAACTCGAAGTAGGGGCGCAACTCTTCCTCATCGAAATCGTAGAGCGAACGGCGCTGCTTCTCGGCGACATAACTTACGTCCCAAGGCTCAATTGCGGGGTAGCTCAAGTGAGCGGCAAAGTCAGCAAGGGATTTGTTTTCACGCTCGAAGTGAGGCTTGGTTTTTGTGTAAAGATCCTCGACAAAGCTCTGCGCCTGAGCACCCGTATGGGCCATGCGTTCTTCCAAGACGTAATCGGCGAAATCGCGATAACCGAGGAGATTCGCCTTCTCGCGCCGCAACCTGAGAATTTCAACAATCAGTCCGCGGTTATCCAAGTCACCGGATGTGGCGCGGTGATTGGAGGCCTCCCAAAGCTCCCGGCGAATGGCGCGATCGTCCAGGTAGGTCATGGCCGCAATGTAACTCGGCGCCTGCAACGTGAGACGCCACCCTTCCCTACCCTTCGCTTTAGCACTCTCACGGGCAGCCATGATCGCGGATTGCGGCAAACCGGCCAGTTTGCCTTCGTCGGTAATCATGTATTCGTAGGCGTTGGTGGCATCGAGGACGTTCTGCGCAAATTTGGTGGTCGCTTTGGTGAGTGCAACATCCAGATCTTCGAGCTTCTTCTTGCCGTCGGGATTCAGATCAGCTCCGGCGCGACGGAAGCCGGTTACCGTTTTTTTCAGGAAACGTTGATGCACTGGAGCCATTTCATCGACCCGGATAGTCTGGTTGACCTCCTTTACCGCCTTCCAAAGATCCGGATCGAGCGGAATAGAGGTATAAAACTGGCTCACCGGCTCTTGCACATTGTTATAAGCAGTGCGGAGTTCGGGATACGTGACTACGGCTTCCAGGTGCCGGACTAGCGACATAGCAAAGTCGAGCGGCTCCGTGACTTGGTCGAGCGCCAGCAGGACGTTCTCATAGGTGCGGGGAATTTCCGGCGCGCTGAGATCAGCCACGCGCTGCTTCATCTGTTCGAGGAGAAGGTGAATAGCTGGTTCCACCTGCGTCGCTTTAACGAGATCAAAGCGGATAGGCTGCTTTGTGTGAAGCAGCGGATTGGTTGTAAGGTCTTCGTTCATTTCTTTCGTTACCACACCCGACAGCCTTGGCCTTTGGCCACGTACATAGCGTCACTCGGCTTGCAGCCAAATGCCTGGCTGAATTCGGGCATGTTTCGGAGGACGCCGTTCGTACGGAAGCGGCCCGGCGAGTGAGGGTCTGTCTGCGCGAGGAAGCGAGCCATTTCCGGGGTGGTGTTACTACACCAGACCTGAGCAAAGCCTAGAAAGAACTGTTGGGATTGAGTGTATTTGCCGTTCTTCTCGCTGGGAGTCATGCTTTTTTTCGCCAGGTCGTCCAGCAAAGCCATGTAGGCGAGCCGCAGCCCGCCATTGTCCGCGGTGTTTTCTCCGAGCGTGAGCTTGCCATTGAGCTTGACGCCGGGTACGGCACTGAAGGATCCATACTCGTTGACGGTACAGCTCGAGAGCTTTTCAAACTTGGTTTCGTCACTCTGTTGCCACCAGTCGCGCAAATTGCCATCTTTGTCGAATTGGCGGCCTTGATCATCGAAACCGTGAGTAAGCTCGTGACCGACGACGGCGCCGACGGCTCCATAGTTCACTGCGTCATCCGATTTATTCGAATAAAAAGGCGGCTGCAGAATACCGGCGGGGAAGTTGATATTGTTCTGGGTCGGATCATAGTAGGCGTTAACGGTCGGAGGTGTCATCTCCCATTCGTTCCGGTCCACTGGTTTGCCGATTTTGTTGATCTCGCGCCGGTATTCGAACTCGTTTGCGCGATAAAAGTTCCCGAAGTAGTCCGTCGGAATGATATCCACGCTAGAGTAGTCGCGCCACTTATCGGGATAACCAATCTTATTGGCGACCGCATGAAGCTTGATCAGAGCCTGCTGTTTGGTTTGCGGGCTCATCCAGGTAAGCGACTCGAGGTCGTTCGCCATTTGATGCTCAATCTCACGAACCATTTGCAACGTGCGAGCTTTGCCCTCTTCACCGAAGGTCTTGTCTACGTATTTACGGCCGAGTGCGTCGCCCAATTCTTCATCGGTCGCTTGCACGCAGCGCTTCCACCTCGGCCTTAGCTCTTTGGCGCCCATCAAGGTGCGACCGTAAAACTCAAAATTCTCATCCACGAAGCTCTTGGGCAGCAGCGTTGAACTCGAATGCAGATAATGCCAGGTCAGATAGTCGCGCAAATCCGCCATAGGGCGTTGCTTCACGAGTGTGCTGAAGGCCTGGACAAAACCGGGAACATCCACATTTACGAGTTTGACGTCGGGCAGTTTTACGGCCGCAAAGAATTGCAGGAAGTTGAAGTTGGGGCTTAACTGAGCGGCCTGCTGTTGGGACATTTCGTGAAAAAGCTTGCGTGGATCACGCCGGCTGGTGACATCGAGCGAGGCTTTGGCGAGCTCGGTTTCGATGGCCATCACGGTAGCGGCTTTTTTATCGCTGTCGGCCTTCGGAATGCCAGTGAGAGCGAAAGTAGCGGCAATCGTGCTGACATATTTTTGCCGAAGCTGCACCGACTTCGGATCCGTTCGAAAATAATAGTCGCGCTCGGGGAGGCCGAGACCGCCCTGGTCAAGGTCGGCGATCATCATCTTGGCGTCTTTCAAGTCGGGGGTCGGGGAGAAATGGAAGAAGACGCTCACCTGGCGTTCATGCAGGCGTACCGTTTCATCGAGCAGTTCCGTTGCATTCGTCACGCGCGAAATGCGTTCGAGTTCCGATTGTAAGGGTTGCTTTCCGAGCTTTTCAATCAAAGGCTCGTTCATGCAGGAGCCATAAAAGCCGCCTAATTTTTGGTCGATTGCGGAGCGTTGCTGATTCCTGGAGGAATCTTCCAGAATGCCGCGGAGAATGACCTGATTTCTTTCCTCGAGCTCGTTGAAGCGCCCCCATTCACTCTCGTCAGCCGGAATCGGATTAATTTTCATCCAGGCGCCGCAAGCGTATTGATAGAAATCGGTACACGGATTGGCGGCGGTATCAATCGCCTTTACATCTAAGCCGCCGGTCGAAGAGGTTGAGCCCGATTGGGCGCATGCCGCTCCGCAAATCAGGGGCGCCCAAAATAAAAACTTAACTATGCGATTCATCATGAGAGTGAAATTTATCCGTCGGTCGATCTACCAGACTCGACAACTATTTTCCGCTGCAGCCGGTTGGGCCGCCGGACAGCCGAATGCCTTGCCGAATTCAGGAACGTTCTGAATTACTCCGATCACCCGAAACTTGCCCGGTGAATGAGGATCCGTGCGAACGCTATTACGCGAGTATTCGGGTCGCGCGTTCTCACACCAGATCTGAGCGTAGCCGAGGAAGAAACGCTGCTCGGGCGTATAGCCATCGAGCTTGGCGGTATTGACCGTTCCGTTTTCCATGCCTCCCAGAAGGGCCATGTAGGCGAGGCGAATGCCCGCATTGTCAGCGCCATTTTCGCCCAGAGTGAGACGGCCGTTCAGGGAGGCGTCGGGCACTGGCTTGAATTGCGAATACTCGTTCACCAGGCAATCGGCTCGCTTTTTGAACTCTTCGCCGTCCTGCTTGGCCCACCAGTCACGCAAGTTACCGTCGGCGTCGTAACGTCGGCCCTGATCATCGAAGCCGTGTGTCAACTCATGACCTATTACGGCGCCAATGCCGCCGAAGTTCACTGCCATATCGGCCGTATTTTGATAAAAAGGCGGCTGCAAAATCCCAGCGGGGAAATTGATGTTGTTCTGCAAAGGGCTGTAATAGGCGTTCACCGTGGGCGGCGTCATGCCAAATTCCGAGCGGTCCACCGGCTTACCCACTTTGTTCAGGACTCTTTTGATCTCGAACTCGCGGGCATTGCGAACGTCGGCGACCAGATCGGTGCCGGAGATGTTCACGCTCGAGTAATCGCGCCACCGTTCCGGGTAACCGATTTTATTAGTGACGCCTTTCAGTTTGACCAAAGCTTGTTGTTTGGTTGCGCCGCTCATCCAAGGGAGCGAGTCGATATCCTTGGCCATTTGGCGTTCGATGATGTTGACCAGCTGCTGCGTTCGTTCTTTGGACTGGCCGGCAAAGGCCTTGGCGACATACTTTTGCCCGAGGGCTTCTCCGAGATCGGAATCGGTTGCCTGCACACAGCGTTTCCAGCGCGGCTGCAACTGCTTTGCACCGGTGAGGAAGTGCCCGTAGAACTCAAAGTTGGTGTTGACGAATGCGTCACTCAGATCAGGCGAGTAAGCGGAAACATAGTGCCACAAGAGATAGGCCTTGAGATCATCGAGGCTCGCCGAGGCCAAGGTTGCATTCAGATCACGAAAGAAGTCAGGGACGCCGACGTTGAGGGTGCCAAAAGACGGCGTCTGGCGGGCCGCGAGGTACGCTTTAAACCCGAAATCCGGGGCCAAGGCTTCGAAAGCGGTAAGCGACATTTTGTGATGCGTAAGGTTCGGATCGCGGCGCGCCGTCCTGTCGAGCGAGACTTTGGCGAGTTTGGTTTCCAAATCAAGAATGGCTTTGGCTGAGGCCTCCGCCGCCGCCGGCGTTTGATCTATGAGCTGCAGCATCTTAGAAATGTGCTGGACATATTCGGTACGAGTTTTCTCGTCCTTCGGATCCAGGTAGTAGCTTCGGTCGGGTAATCCGAGGCCGCCCTGGTCAGCGTCCGCAATCGTCATCTTTGAATTGTCTGGATCGGCTCCGGAGCGGAAAGTAAAGAACGCGGTCACTCCCTGATTGTGTAGAGTTGCCACTTCGGCGGCAAGATCTTGTTTGCTTTTGAGCCCTTCGATTGTGGCGATGCCGGGCTTTATGGGGTCGAAGCCGTTCGCCTGGACGGCTTTCTCGTCCATACAAGCAGCGTAGAAACCGCCGATTTTGCCGTCGATGGCGGAGCGGTTCTGATGGTTCGCAGAGTCCTCCAGAATTTCGCGCAAGGTTTGCTGATTGCGGTTGAGCAGTTCGTTAAAGCGGCTCCAGCGCGAGTATTCCGGCGGGACGGGGTTGTTCTTGATCCAAGTTCCGCAAGCGTATTGATAGAAGTTTTGGCAAGGATCGGCGCTTTTGTCGATGGCATTCAGGTCTACTCCGCTCGAAGAAGACGGCATTTGCCCGAGAAGCAGGGCCGAAAAGCAGATGCCGAGGGCAACGGGTAGGGCTCTGTGATAAATGGATGCCATAAACGATTCTTTTCGATTCTCCCATCACTGGTTTGATGGGGCATTATCGGCAATTCCGGGCGCGGGGGATATATTGCGGAAAGACCAGGCAATCTGCGCTCCGTCACGGTCGCGGTTCGATGTGCTTCGGTGCGGTTTTCACGCTCTTCTTACGAATCCACCAGATCGCGAGGACAAGGACTGCCAGCGCGGCGGTGGCCAGCATAAGGTATCGGTGCAGCACCTGATAAGCTTGCTGCCATTTGTCGCCGACCAAATAACCGAAGGAAAGAAAAGCCGTTACCCAGAGCGCCGCCCCGAAGTAGGCGAAGAGAGCGAATTTAGGAAATTCGAGTCCGGTCATGCCGGCTACGAGGGCTGTGAAGTGTCGCACGCCCAGGATGAAATAACCGAGGGTAAGCAGCCACGCACCGAGTCGCTCGAATAACTTGTGCACCTTGGCCAGACGAGCTTCGGTCGCTCCAAAATAATGGCCATAGCGATGGACAAACTTGTAGCCGTAAGTGCGACCTAACGTGTAACTGAGCGAAATGCCGCAAATGCTGCCGCCGAAACCGGCAAAGAAGGCGCCCAGCGGATGCAGCTGCCCGCGCCAGATAAGATAGCCGCAAAAGATCAGCAGCGTTTCGTCCGGGATGGGTAGGCCTACAATTCCGAGCGTGAGTAAGGCGAATAGGGCAGCATAACCGTAGTGCGAGATCCAAGAAAAGACGATGCCCATTGCGTTGCGCAGTCCAGAGAATACCAGCAGCTGGTATCAACTGCTGTTAAAATTGCGCTAGGATTCCGTTATGGGCCAGGCAAGCGGAAAAGTTCTCGAGGTGAAATGTCCATGTTGTGAAGCGACGCTGCAGATCGACACGGAAATGGAACTGGTGATCAATCACAAAGAGGCGGAACGAAAGCCATTGATCGAGGACCTGCAAAGCGCGGCGCAGGCGCTCAAGGGGGAAGCGGCACGGCGGAACGACGCCTTTGAGAAGAGCTTCGCGTCGCATCTCAGCAGCGACAAATTAAGAGAAAAGAAGTTCGAAGAATTGTTGAGGCAGGCGAAGGAAAGGCCGGACGCACCGCTACCTAAGCGGCCCTTCGATCTCGATTAGCGCAGCCGTACGCATGTCAGACAAAGCGTTCCGGCGCGCCATCGAAGAATACATTGCGCGGGAAGCGAGACCACGGGAAAAATTCGGGCATCAACCTCGTCTGTGTGCGCTGGCTGTGCAAATAGGGCAGGGCCAGAGTTATGACGATGACGTGGTGCACGCGGCGGCCTGGTTCCATGACCTGGGTGTTTTCAGCGGTCACCGCCCGGAAAGTCCCAGTGAGCTGGAAAGGTGGGATAACACTGCTTACGCGATGAAATGCGCACCGGATATCCTGGAGAGCCTCGGTTTCCCGGCGACGAAGATCCCAGCAGTGGTTGAAGCTATCCGCACTCATCAAGCGGCGGAAGAGCCGGCCACGACAGAGGGTGTCATTCTTCACGATGCCGACATTCTGGAGCAGCTAGGTGCGGTAGGTGTGCTTCGAACTGTTTGCAAGGTGGGGCGTGACACGCGCTTCGAAACGTTTACGGCGGCGATACGGTCGCTCGAGGTCGCTGTAAGCAAGCTGCCAGCACGGATACAGACCGATACCGCACGCGTGTTAGCCGCACCAAGAGTGGCAACGCTGCGAGAGTTTCTCGCGCAGGTGCGGCGAGAAGCCGGTCTTCTGCTTCACTAGCGATCGGTCAGACCGCGGACCTGCTATACAATCCTCGGAACGGAAACAATTGAGAACCATGTGAGTTCCTTGTGAGGTTCTTGATTGCCTGAGCTTTCATATAGCGAGGTCTTTCTTGAAAATCTTTCGTTGCTTTTCGTCTTTGATTCTTTTGTTGGCTCTTCTGCCAACTGCGGCAATTGCGCAAGCGGTTAACGCAACGCTCTTGGGCACAGTCACGGACGCGACGGGTGCGTTGGTTGCCAACGCTAAGGTAACAATCACCGACACTCAGACCGGGACTTCCCGCACAGTAACGACAAACGCAAGTGGAAATTATACGTTCCCGGATCTGGCTCCGGGACGCTATACGGTTGAGGCTGAACAGACGGGCTTCAAGAAGGAGGTGCGCCAGAATATTGATGTAGTTGTTAATACGAGCACTCGGGTGGATGTCCAGCTGCAACCCGGCAATTTGAGCGAGTCGGTTGAAGTGACGGCGGCCCCTCCACCATTGCAAACGGATCGGGCTGACACTGGCAGCAGCATTTCAACAGTAGCGACGGCTAACCTTCCAACGGGTACCAACCGGAATTTCCAAGGCTTGCTGAATCTCGTGCCCGGGACGACGCGCGCCAGTTATCAGCACTCGCAATTTTTTAACGCCGCCAATTCGCTACAGACCGAGGTGAACGGCCAGTTGCGTATGGGGAATAACTATCAGATTGAAGGTATCGATGACAATGAACGAACCGGGCTCCTGCAGATTCTTGTACCACCCATCGAAGCCATCCAAACCGTGGATGTCTCGACGAGTAATTTCGACGCGGAGCTCGGCCGGGCGAGTGGCGCAGTCACTAACGTCCTGCTCAAATCGGGTACGAACGTTATTCACGGAGCTGTGTATGAGTTTTTGCAAAATAGCGACTTGAATTCACGAAGCTTTTTCAACCCTTCGGTTGGCCATTTAGCTTATAACTATTTTGGCGGAAACGTCGGCGGTCCGATCCTCAAGAACAAATTGTTTTACTTCGGGGACATTCTGGAGGTGAGGGATCACGAGGCCAACACAAACCTGGAGACGATTCCGACGACGGCCGAGAGCACAGGCAATCTAAGCGCCTCGCCCACAACCATCTACAATCCGAGCACCGGTAATGCGAACGGCACGGGACGGGTGCAATTCCCGGGCAACATTATTCCGCCCTCGATGATCAACCCGATATCAGCCAAACTGCTCGCTCTTCTGCCGGCCCCAAATACCGCAAGCTCAAACGGTATTAATAACTACTTCGCGCTCTTGCCTTTTCAGAAGAACACGCTGTCGTACGACGTCAAAGTTGACTACAACCCGACGGAAAAGGATCGCGTCACTGTCCGTTTGAGCTATGCGCGTCCGGATACTTTTCAAGCTCCGATTTTTGGCTTGGCCGGCGGACCGGCGCAGGGCGCCTTTCAAGGAACCGGGTTGCAGCGGACTTACAGCGGTGGGATTAACTACGACCGCGTATTTTCTCCTACGCTGATCAACGAGTTTCGCGTGGGTGTTGCTTACTACAACAACATTTCAACTCCGGCTGATTACGGCATAAATCAATCGACGCAGCTGGGCATACCCGGGGTCAATCTTGACCCGCGCACGAGCGGCATTGTGGGGATCAATATTGGAAGCCAGTTCAGCAATCCACTGATTGGTTATAGCGCGAGCATGCCCTGGACGAGGGCCGAAACCAATATCGACCTGGTGGACAACTGGACCAAGATTCTGGGCAATCACACCATCAAATGGGGTATCGATTACCGGCGCATCCGCGATAATCTCCTGCAAGGCCAGACGTTCAGCCTGCGCGGAGCCTACACGTTTGCCGCCGGGCAGACTGCATTGAACACGGGAAAAGCGGAGTCTGCGACGAGCGACTATAATTCTTTCGCCAGTTTTTTACTCGATTTACCGAATCAGGTGGGTCGCGATTTAGCGACTTACTTCCCCGGTGTACGAGGATGGCAGCTATTCGGGTTTGTACAGGATCGTTGGTCAGTAACTCCGAAGTTAACCCTGAACTACGGCGTTAGGTGGGAATTCTACCCGCCCTATAATCCACAATTCACAGGCGGATTCTCCAACTATAATCCGGTGAATAATACGCTGGTGGTAGCGGGCGTCGGCGGCAATCCGCGAAATGCGGGTTTGGCCACACACTATAAAGATTTTGCGCCGAGATTCGGAGCCGCTTACCGCTTCACAAACTCGACCGTACTGCGAGCCGGTTTCGGGATCAGTTACACGCCGTTTCCGGATAATAACTATGCTTACAATTACCCGGTACGGGCCAATAACTCTTATAATCCCGCAGTAACAACGTATGGACCGGCTGTCCTTAACGATGGTGTAACGCCGGCCACCTTCGAGAATGGATTCCCGCCGTCTCAGCTACCCGCGATTCCATCCACCGGTATTTTGCCTGCGCCAATCAGCCAGGCTTATTACACGTTAAACACCAATTTCAAAAATCCGTATGTGGAGTCGTGGAATGTGGCTCTTCAGCAGGCGTTGCCCTATCAGTTTGTGTTGACCGGATCGTATGTAGCGAACCATGGAGTGGATAGCGTATCGCAGTACAATCTGAACGCCGCGACAGTAGCTGGTCTAGGCAACGCCGGGTTGCCACAATACGCAGCTTTCAAGCGAACAGCGGCGACCACATTGCTCTTTGGTCCTTTTTCATCCATGTATAACTCTTTGCAGGTCAAGTTGGACCGGCGGTTTACTTCCGGCCTGATGGTGACGACTTCCTACACATACGGAAAAGGGATGGCTTTCCAAAGCGATGATGACGGTGGGCTCGATTTCTATATCAATGAGCGTCGTAATTACGCTCGCAATGATTTCGACCGGACTCACACTTTTGTGCAGAGCTACGTGTATGACTTGCCGTTTGGCCCAGGGAAAAAATGGCTGAACAGCGGTGTGGCTGGCAATATTTTCGGCAATTGGCGGGTAAACGGAATTCTTACCGTCATGAGCGGCTTACCAATGACGCTCACGCCGAGCACAAACAATTTGAATGCTCCGGGAAACACGCAGACCGTAAACCAGGTGGGTCCGGTAAATATCCTGCACGGCATTGGAGCGAATAATCCGTGGTTCAGCGCGTCCAGTTTCGCAACACCAACTCTCAACGGAGAAATTGGAAACACCGGGCGAAATTTTATGAGCGGGCCCGCTTTCTTTAACCTGGATGCCTCGCTTTTCAAGATTATCAGTTTCCGCGAGCGCTATCAGCTCGAGGTACGCGGCGAGGCGTTCAGCATCACGAACACCCCGCAGTTCTCGAATCCAGGCACGACTTTAGGAACATCGACGTTTGGTTACATCACGGGCGTGATGGGCGGTAACAGAACCTTTCAGCTTGGTTTAAAACTGAGTTTTTGATTAATGGGCGAGGTGATGGGCGAAATCGCCGCGTGACAACCGACGTATAAAGTCAAGGTCGCCCTCAAGGAAATCGACCGAAAGCAGATCGGTCAATTTGATCCAGGAGATCTGCTCAAAGACAAAGGCACTGGGTTCCCCCGAAAAAACAGGAACTGAAAAAAAGAGCAGATGGACGCGGCTGCCACTTGGATAATCATGTTCATAGCGGGCCAGCTCAGTGCCGATCGTGGCGTGGATGCCCAACTCTTCCCGAAGTTCACGGATAAGGGCGTTTCGCGGCGACTCACCGTACTCCACTTTGCCGCCCGGAAATTCCCATTTCAAGGCGTGCCGATCACCTTTACGGCGTTGGCCAACCAGCACCTGACCGGACCTGTGAATGATGCCCGCTGATACCAATAGGGGCGGACGCGGCCTCATGGGTGAGCGCCCGCTCTAAACAGATACCTTGGAGGTTTCTTCCGTATTAATCAACTGCCGCAGAACATAAGGAAGAATTCCGCCGTGTCGATAATACTCAATTTCCTGCGGCGTATCGATACGAGCTTTTACTTCGAACGCAATTTTCTTACCTTTGGGCGTAGTTGCAACTACATGAACTTCTCCGCCGCCGGCCGCGAGCGCTTCCGGAATACCGGTGAGATCGAAAGTCTCTTCTCCGGAGAGGCAGAGCGTTTCGTGACCTTGGCCTGGAGCAAACTGGAGCGGCAAGACACCCATTTGCACCAGATTGGATCGATGAATGCGTTCGAAGCTTTCGGCAATCACGGCGCGAACACCCAGCAGCAAAGTGCCCTTGGCCGCCCAGTCGCGCGAAGAGCCTGATCCATACTCCTTGCCGGCGATGATGAGCAGCGGGACGCCTTGCGCCTTGTATTGGACCGCGGCATCGTAGATGAACATCTTTTCGCCTTCAGGCATGTGCCGCGTCCAACCACCCTCAACGCCCGGGATCATCTGGTTTCTTAGCCGGATGTTGCCAAAAGTTCCGCGCACCATCACTTCGTGATTGCCGCGGCGCGAACCGTAGCTATTGAAGTCAGCGGGTTTCACGTGGAGGCTCATCAGATACTTGCCGGCCGGGCTATCTACCGGTATCGAGCCAGCCGGTGAAATGTGGTCTGTCGTAACCGAATCTCCGAGAACTGCCAAGGCGCGCATGCCTTCCAAATCGCGGACAAAAGTAGACGGATCGGCAATGGTATCGAAATAGGGCGGCTGTTTGATGTAAGTGGAGTCCTTCTTCCACTCGAAGCTGCTCCCGGTGGGTACCTTGAGCGAATTCCAGCTACTGTCGCCCACGAAGACTTCCGAGTATTCCTTGCGGAAGAACTCGGTGCGAGCCGAATGCTTGACGACTGCATCCACTTCCTCGCTCGAAGGCCAGATGTCTTTCAGGAAGACGTCCCGCCCCCCCGAATTCTTGCCTAGCGGCTCGGCGGTGAGGTCAAGATCCATCCGTCCGGCAATGGCATATGCCACGACTAGCGGTGGCGAAGCGAGATAGTTGGAACGCACGAGCGGATTAACGCGGCCTTCGAAGTTTCGGTTGCCGCTGAGCACGGCCGCAACATTCAGCTTGCCTTCGGTGACCGCATGCGCCACGTTGTCCGGCAGCGGGCCGCTATTGCCGATGCACGTCGTACAGCCGTAGCCGACCAGATGGAAATTGAACTGTTCCAGATACGGCATCAGGCCTGCATCAGTTAAATAGTCGAAGACAACTTTCGAGCCGGGCGCAAGCGAGGTCTTAACCCAGGGTTTTGGCGACAGGCCCTGTTCAGCAGCCTTCTTGGCTAATAAACCAGCGGCTATCATCACGGACGGATTCGAGGTATTGGTGCAACTGGTGATGGCCGCGATGACCACAGCGCCATCGCTGATCTTTTCTTTGTGTCCGTTCACAGGCAAACTTACGGTTTTGGGCGGGCCGGCAAGCGTGGCCAGAAAGTTTTCCTTCACGTCTGGCAGATCGATTCGATCCTGCGGGCGTTTAGGACCGGCGAGCGACGGCGTGACTTTCGAAAGGTCTAACCCCAGGGCATCAGAATAAGTGGGGTCGGGCGACTCAGGTGTGAGGAAGAGTCCCTGTTCTTTGGCGTAAGTTTCGACGAGATCGACATGTTCGGGAGAACGCCCCGTTAAGCGCAGGTAATCAAGGGTAACGGCATCAATGGGGAAGAAGCCGATGGTTGCGCCATACTCGGGCGCCATGTTGCTGATGGTGGCCCGATCGGCAAGGGGAAGTGCGCTCACACCGGGTCCGTAAAATTCGACAAACTTGCCCACCACGCCTTTTTTGCGCAGCATCTGCGTGACGGTTAAGACCAAGTCAGTGGCGGTCGCGCCTTCGGGCAATCGGCCGCTGAGCTTAAAGCCAACCACCTGAGGGAGGAGCATGGAAATCGGCTGCCCAAGCATGCAGGCCTCGGCTTCAATACCGCCGACGCCCCAACCGACCACGCCCACGCCGTTAATCATCGTGGTGTGAGAATCGGTGCCCATCAGCGTATCTGGATAGGCCTGGACAACTCCGCCTTTGTGGTCGGTAAAGACAACACTCGCCAGGTATTCGAGGTTCACCTGGTGAACGATACCCGTGTCCGGAGGTACGACGCGGAAGTTTCCGAACGCCTTTTGGCCCCAACGCAGAAAGGCATAGCGCTCCTGGTTGCGCGAGAACTCGAGCAGCGCATTCTGAGCAAATGCATTGTGCGAACCATAATCATCCACTTGCACCGAGTGATCGATTACGAGATCGGCAGGTATGAGCGGATTCGCCAACTCCGGATTGCAGCCCATCTTCTTGAGAGCGTCACGCATGGCGGCCAGATCCACTACGCAAGGAACGCCCGTGAAATCCTGTAGCAAGGTCCGAGCCGGCCGGAACTGAATTTCCTGGGCCGCCGTCTTAGCGTCCCAGGCGGCGACGTATTCGATGTCACTGGCTTTCACCGTTCGCTCATCTTCGAAGCGCAGCAGATTTTCGAGCAGAACTTTGATCGAGTACGGGATGCGCGACAGCCTTACGCCGGTCGCGGCCTTCTCGAGAACGTCCAGCCGGAAAATTTGGAACTCATCGTTGTTTACCCGGAGTGTGGCAGCGGCGCCAAACGTATTCTTACTTGCCATTTGCTTTTAGTTTAGATCCCATGACGATCTTGACTACATAAAAGAAGGCTGCTCGATACCCAATATGTGCAAAGTGGATACCAGCTGGTTACGGACATAGTGAGTCAGCCAGAGCAGAACGCTCCGCCGTGAGGGGTCCGCTTCAGAGACAACGGAATGCTCGTGATAAAAGTTGTTGAAGCTCTGCGCCAACTGAAACGCATACTTTGCCACATGTGCTGGCTCACCAGAAGCAATCGCGCGCTCTACAGCGTTGCCGGCCTTCGACGAAAGCAGAGCAAGCTGCCAGATGTCTTCCGAGGATAAGCACTCCGAAAGATCATCCTGCGAAAGCGCATCTTCGAAATCAGGCAACTGGCCGACGCGTTCTTCATATTTGCGGAGGATATTATTGGCGCGCACTACCGCATACTGCACATACGGCCCCGTTTCACCTTCGAAGCTGAGAGCTTCGTGAAAATCGAAGGCTATCACCGAGTTACGGGTGAACTTCAGCATAAAGTAGCGAAGAGCGCCTACCGCTATCTGGTTCGCGACTTGCATACGTGTTTCAGAGGCCGCTTCGGAATGGCGATCCTCTACCTCGCGCAGCGCAGTGGCAATAAGCTGGTCAATAAGATCGTCGGCCTTCACGCCTAATCCTTTGCGCCCCGAAACCTCGACGTATGCCCGCTTTTTGTCCTCCTCGGAAAGTTCGATGCCCATTTCGAGGCAAGTTCGCGGCGAGAGCGCCACCATTTCGTAAGAGAAATGCATCGAAGCATCGGCCTGCTCGTTAAAGCCGAGGGCTCGCAAACCAGCCGACACCACATCCTGCAGGTACGATTGCCGCGAATCGATCACGTTGAAGACTTGCGATCCACGGCCAAATGGCGGCACGCTCGGCAAGTCTACCGGCGTATCAGTGGTCACCCAGACTTCGCGTCCGTCCTCGTATGTTGACCACGGTGCGTAATAGAAGTCCTGCCCCAGCAGGCCAAATTTCCAAAGCTGGTAGGCGATGTCCTTCCCCACATAGGTGACGGTTCCGTTGGAACGGATAATGACTTTGCTGTCTTCTTCATCAGACTCCTCCTCCGTTCCCACGGCGGCGCGAAAAGCAGAGGATGGCATGACCCAACAACCGGCATTTTTGCCACTAGTTTCCAGATAAATAGCGTTCCGTTTCTTTAACAGCTCGAACGCCGTCGCCCAAAACTGCAAGTGGAGGATGTCGCTCTCCCGCGGAAGTAATTCATACGAAATGCCTAACCGCCACATCGTGATCAAGTGAAAGTTAACAATCGCATCGGCCACCAGGTGTCCGAGTTCGGCGATCTGGCCCTGGCCGGCTTCGATGGCGTGCAACGTTTCGGAGCGCCAGGCGAGCGCTTCGGCGTGATCTTTATAGTACGCGGACGTTTTGGCATAGAGGTCCCAACAAAGATAGTCGAAACGAACGTTTCTGTCTGCGATCAGTGACTGTACCTGCGCCGGCGTCTTCTTTTCGAGGTAATGAAAACCGACAACTACATCAGCCACCTGCACGCCGGTGTTGTCGATGTAGTTTTGAACTTCTACCAAACGGCCACGCGCGCGCAGCATGCGGACAAATGTGTCCCCGAGGACGGCATTCCGCAAATGTCCGATGTGCGCGGCCTTGTTCGGGTTGATGTTGGTATGTTCGACGATGATCTTCCCAGCCGAGGCGGTGCTCGACGGAGCCGGACTGGCTGTGCTTAATAGCGAAAATGCATAGCTGCCGCGATCCAGGCGCACATTGATGTAGCCATTACCCGCAATCTCCAGAGACTGCACTCCGGGAATTCCGCCAAGTCCTTTCGCGAGTTCTTCGGCAATTTGCCGCGGGGGCCGCTTCAATTGCCGCGCCAGCTGAAAAGCAACAGGAACGGCTAATTCACCAAACGAACTCTGCCTTGGTTGTTCAAGCGCGACGTTGAACGTCAGGCCGAACTGATTTTGCAGGCAACTTTCGATTGCCCTAGTAATTCTTTGTTCGATCTCCTGGAACACTGAAATACAGTATGCCGGAACCGTGCTCGCGCGGCGGAGCAAATCGCTCTGGATCGTACAATTGGGGAAGTGCCGAAAGTAACGTTTATGCCGGAAAATAAGACAGTTGAATTTGAATCCGGCAAGCTTCCCTATAGCGACCATGGGAAGCGCGAGTCTTTGCTGGATATTGCGCTCAATACGGGCGTGGACCTGGAACATGCATGTGGCGGGAGTTGTGCCTGTACAACCTGCCATGTGATTGTGCTCGAAGGGGATAAGAACCTTTCCGAACCCGAAGATGACGAACTGGATCGGCTCGAGATGGCCGCCGGATTGACTCTGCGTTCGCGCTTAGGGTGCCAAGCCATTGTAAAAGGTGATGTAAAGGTTGACATTCCGGCCTGGAACCGGAATTACATTAGTGAGGGCGGTAAATCTCGGCTGTAGGACCAGCACTGCCAGTGCGGACGGCAAAGCATGATAGCTCGTCGCGAGCAAAACGAATGGAACAAAAAAGCACCGATGCAACGCGCCAGCTGAACATTGACTTTTCCACAATGACGACGCTCCTTGAGGATGTGAGTGACTCGCTAGAACATGTGAGAAGACCGCCGCACAAGATTTAGTTGGGTACCACGGATGCATCAGCAAACCACCGCGGTCAAAACACTTCGGATTAGACGGACTGAGGGATTCGTGGTGGGGCTCTTGAGTTTAATCGGGCGATGAAGGATTGTGTTGGGAACGTCTGGTCGCCAGGAGATCCGTTATTGCCGCGGCTGCATGAAGCCGCCGGCGCGGCCCTGCAGCCGTTCTAACAGGGACAAGAGTTGATTGGCTTCGTTTGCGGATAAATCGGCGTCCACGTAAACCGTAGAGGCGTCCTGCCGAACGTGAATGGCGTCGTAGAGCTTCAGCATGTCAAGTTCGTTGTCTTTGGTGGAGAGACGAGCCAGTCCGATACCGCCACGCAGGGCGTCGTTCACCCGTTTGGCGCCGACGGGTGAAACGCATTCCACGCGGCCTTTCAGGTGAAGGCCCGTGTCCACGCTTAAACCGAGAGCCGTGCCTTTCACGAAGCCGGCGAAGTTGGATAGCAAGGACGAATATTCAGACCGGGTGGGCACGTCGGCAAAGGGAAGGCTGCCTCGGCTAACTATCCAGACTTGATCTGATTTTGACAGCCAGCTGAGATTGGCTATTAATTCGTCGGGCACATCATCGTGGTTGTCCTCGTGGTGATCGATCGCCTGGCGAACTGCCTTTTCGGTACCGGCAACGGCGAGCCCGTCTTGCAAAAGAGCGAGTGTAGATCGAGGCTCACCGTACAACGAGAAATCGCGGAATTGGCTGCGGTGCGCGCCCCCGCTAAGTTTCGGTTCTAGCTTGGCTTTGGAGAAACGGCCCTGGACGATGGCAAGGGCGTCCTGTCCGTTCCAGCCGATTACGATTGAAGATAAATCGCGGCGCGGGTCTACACCGAGGCGTTCCGCAGTTGCATTCAGGCCGGGGAAAGCGAACCGATCGGCGTGCGCCTGGAAGAAAGGCGTCGTCTTCAGCCGGTCTGCATCGACGCCGGCGAGCACTTTTGTATCGGGTGTGACCAGCTTGGCGGCCACTGGATCGAGACGTAGTCCAGCTATGCTGTGGGTACCGCAGGCCGTAAGCGCGAGCAGGGGCGAGAGGGCCAGCAGGGCGGCACTTACCCGCAACTAGAAATCCCTCCGACGGAAGAGTCGAATGGACGCCAGTAGCGTGACGATCCCGAACAGGGCGGAGGTCCAGACCGGAGTGAACCAGTTTGCTTCCCGGTCGAAGAGGATAATCTGCTTCATCGCAGTTCCGAGATCATACACTTTCGGTACAATCCAGTAGAACATCAGCCACAATTCGCGCGACCATTGCGAGCTCAGGAGGCGGATCACGTTATCGCGTTGCGCCAGAATCGTGCTGATCAACATAATTGCTACCGCAACCATAACCGACAGGGCGGAGCTCTCCGAGCGTACGCCAATGTAGACCACAGCCGAGAGCAGCACGGCAAACATGAAGAGGGAGATTGGAATCGCTAACAGAAAGCGCGGTTCCCAAATATGTGTTTTCAGACCGAGGATGATCCAGATGCAGCCGATCAGGTAGACGTGATTGGCCGTGACGACGAGCAGATTGCCAAGATAGCGGCCGAACAGAAGAGTGGAGCGCGATACCGGCTTGGACAGAAGGAGTGAAATACGGCCAGCCTCAAGCACGCTCGGAATCAGCCCGGAGGAAGCAAAAATGGCGAGAAACGTACCCCAGATGTAGAGAAAGATCGAGACCCAGGAGTAGGAAACGTTTACAAATTTCCGGATGTCGTAGATCGGACGAGTAGTCGATTGAACATCCATGAATGAAACGGCGCCCTGAGCCAGATCGATGTTCAGGGCGAACAGAAAGAGACAGATCAGCAAGGTTGACAGACCGAAGAGGCCCCAGAACAGCCAGCGCGCGCGAGCTTCTTCAAACGTGTCCGCGATCAGCGCGAATAGCACGGCGCTGTTTGATTTCTCGAGTTGAGTGCTCATGCGGCCCGCTCTCCTTCTGTCGCACTTATGAAGACTTCTTCCAGACTGCTGCTCGAAGCCGTAACGGATTGGATGAGTCCACCACCTGCGCGTATGCGGTCGATGATGCTGTTCGATTCTTGGAGCGTCGGCGCGGCGAACTCGATTCCGCGGTCGCTGGAGGCAACAAAGGTGGCAGCCGTTCGCAGCTCGACTATCAAAGCAGTAGGCACCTCAGACGCGATGATACGGTAGCCGCGGCCGCTGACGAGTGCGCTTATTTTCCCTTCCAAGGCGATTTCGCCTTTCCGTAGAATGGCGACATACTCGCAAAACGACTCTACCTCGCCCAACAGATGTGAGTTGATAAATACGGTGACGCCCTGACCGGTGAGGCGATTCAAAATGTCGCGAATATCGCGCCGCCCGACCGGATCTACACCATCGGTGGGTTCATCGAGGACGAGCAGCCGCGGGCGATGCATCAAAGCCTGAGCCAGACCGAGCCGCTGCAGCATACCCTTCGAATATTTTCTTATCCGAACATCGCCCCACTCTTCGAGCCCGACTAGCGCAAGCATCTCAGGCACACGTTTCCGGCGCTCGCTGCCGGCCATCCCGGAAAGGGCGGAATAAAAATCGAGCATGCTTTGACCCGTGAGGTAGGTCGGGAAGCGGTGGTTTTCCGGTAAATAGCCTACCGGCCGCCGCGCTTCCGGATCGCGCACATCTCTGCCGAAAATAGCAGCGGTGCCAGCAGATGGCCGGACAGCGGAGAGGAGCATTTTGACAAATGTCGTCTTCCCTGCTCCGTTCGGACCTAACAGACCGTACTTGACGCCGACGGGAACGCGCAGGCTCAAGCCATTGACGGCTTTGATCTCCCGTCCGCGAAAACGCGATCGGTAAATCTTTCTAAGTCCTTCTGTTTCTATAGCGGAGTCGGTCATCCTATACCCTTAGTGAATCAGTCTTTTTTAGAATACGAGTGCGGAGACACGATCGTTCCGCTCTTCCCTTTTTGTCAGGAGCCTTGTCAGGAAGTTGCTTACGATGCGTGTACCTATTTTGTTAATGATTGCCTGTTTGCTGCCGGCGCTGGTGGAGGCGCAAACGAGTGGACAAGGAAGTCAGGAGCAGGCGTCGCCAGTCGTTCCTCCTGCCCAAGCCAGCAACGCGGCTGCCAATCCAGCCGCACTCAAAACGACAGTGAGCGTTAACGCTACGCTCGCGAGCGAAGTCCCGGCCTCGATTACGGTGATTGGCAATCAACAGTTGCTCGAAACGTCGGGTGTTCAATTGGACGATCGGTTGCGGCAAGTTCCCGGCTTCAGTCTCTTCCGGCGCACTTCAAGTCTGGTAGCGAACCCTACAACACAAGGCGTCTCGCTGCGCGCGACGGGATCTTCCGGCGCCAGCCGCACGCTCGTGCTTTGGGACGGGATACCGATCAACGATCCGTTTGGAGGTTGGGTCTATTGGGATCGGCTGGATCCAGAGAACATCAGCGAAGTGGACATCAACCGCGGAGCATCCACCAGCATCTTCGGCGACCGCGCGATGGGTGGTACTATTTCCATGTTTTCGCCAACCGAACAGCGGCAGCATATTGAGGCAGACGTGCTGACCGGCAGCCAAGGCACCGGCGACGTCTCGGCCGGCTATTCCGATCTGTGGGGCTTGTGGGGGCTTTCCGTTCACTCCCGCGCGCTTACGACGGATGGTTACTACATCACGCCGGAACCGATACGCGGCAGCGTGGATGACCGCGCTAATGTCCGTTTTGCGACTGGAGACGTGCATGTTGATTATCTCGGTTTGAAAGACCGCCTCGGACTGCATTTCGACATCCTTGCGGAAGAGCGCCAAAACGGCACCAACCTGACCCACAACTCGACTGGTTTAGGCACGGTCGGCTTGAACTACACGCATTCATGGACAAACGACCAGGTTTCGTTCCTGGGCTTTCACACCGAAGAGCAGTTCCACAGTACGTATTCGAGCGTATCGCTCAACCGCGATGTCGAAACGCTCGCTTCGAAACAGACTGTTCCCGTCCAAGACACAGGTGGCGCGCTCTACTGGCAGCATCACGCCAAACACTTCAATACGTTCGTGGGCGCTGATACTGATGACACCCACGGTATTAGTAACGACTACTCTTACAGCACGCACATCCTGACCAAGAGCGGCGGTACGCTGCTCGAGCACGGCTTATTCGCCCAGGGAGATTACACGCTGAAGCGCCTGCGTTTCTTCGCCGGGATACGACATCAGTTCACAGGGCAGCATGGCGAAACTTTCGTCAGTCCAAATGGCGGCGTTACGCTCGGCTTAGGTCAATTTCGTTTGCGAACCACGGCGTACCGCAGTTTTCGAGCGCCCACTTTGAATGAGCTCTATCGTAATTTTCGGGTCGGGAACGTGCTGACACTGGCTAACAGCGCGCTGGTGCCCGAAGGACTGGTGGGCGTCGAGGCGGGGGTGGACTGGAGCAACGAACGCAGTAAAGTTTCTCTCACGGTGTTTCGAAATCAACTGAATAACCTGATCGACAACGCGACTCTGCGAACCACGCCGACGCTGATCACACGCGAGAGGGAAAATTTCCCGAGCGCTCTTTCCCGCGGCGTCGAAGCCAATGTAAATCATCACTGGACGCACTGGCGCGCCGAAGCTGGTTATCTTTATGCCGACGCGCGGCTGGCGACCGGCCAGCGCATTCCCCAGATCCCAAAGCAGCAAGGAACGGCACAGCTGGTATTTAACTGGAAGGATACGATTCTTTCGGGTGGAATACGCAGCTTGAGTTTGGCCTTCGATGACGATCTGAATCAATTCAAGCTTCCCGGCTTCGCAACACTCCAGATCTCGGCGCAACAGCACCTCACACCTAAGTTATCCGCCGTGGTACAGGTGGACAACCTGCTGGATCGCACCTACCTGGTCGCGTTGACACCTACCGCCAATACGGGTGCGCCCAGAATCTGGCAGGTCGGGCTTCGCTGGAGCGGTTCAATCAAATAGTTTTTTCCGCAGTTTTTATTTGGGCCAATCGTTTGCGTGCCTGCTGAGAGCTATGATTCCTAGGGAGCTATTTTTTAGCTGAGATCATGAAATCAGACGGCGTATCGAGAAGATATTTCTTTTTTGGGAGCGTGTTGGCCGGTGCGGTTCCGCTTGCCGGATTCGGAAGCGAGCGTTCACTCAAGGCGTTGGGGTACAAGTCGCCTAACGAAAAACTGAACATCGCCTCTATTGGAGCAGGCGGCAAGGCACAGAGCGATATTGCCGGCTGCGCGCACACCGAGAATATCGTGGCGCTTTGCGACGTAGATGAAAAGTCGGCTGCCAAGACGTTCAACAGATTTCCGAACGTGCCTAAGTTTAAAGACTATCGGGAAATGCTGGATAAGGAGGGCAACAACTTCGACGCCTGTATCGTGACGATTCCCGATCACATGCACGCCACAGCGGCGATTCATGCGATGTCGCTCGGCAAACACGTCTACGTGCAAAAGCCGCTGGCGCACACCGTGTGGGAATGCCGTGAGTTGCTGAAAGCGGCCGAGAAGTACGGCGTTGCAACGCAGATGGGCAACCAGGGGTACTCGAACGAGGGAACACGCCAATGCGCGGAAATGATCTGGTCGGGCGAGATCGGCGATGTGACCGAGGTACATGCCTGGACGAATCGCCCAGTATGGCCCCAGGGCTCGCTGCCAGCTCCCACCACGATGCCGGTG
The DNA here is from genome assembly GCA_036272575.1 of Bryobacteraceae bacterium. GTDB lineage: Bacteria > Acidobacteriota > Terriglobia > Bryobacterales > Bryobacteraceae > Bog-105. The sequence continues at coordinate 24,194 of DATAYL010000130.1, forward strand.
CCTTCCACTCTCGACTGGGATTTGTGGCTGGGCATCGCCGAAGAGAGGCCTTACAGCGACGCCTATTTGCCATTCACCTGGCGGGGTTTCTTTGATTTTGGTTCCGGTGCGCTCGGCGACATGGCGTGTCATATTTTGGGGGCGCCCAATATGGCGCTTCGCTTAACCGCTCCGGAAAGTGTCGAATGCGTGAACCTGGAAGGCCAGAGCGAAATGTTCTTCCCGGCAAAATCGGTCGTGCGCTTCGACTTCCCTGCCCGCGGCTCTATGCCGCCGGTAAAAATCTTCTGGTACGACGCGATGCGCGAGGAGCAACCAAATTTTCCGAATGCACCGAAGGATCAAATCCTGGGTGACTTGCCAGAGAATCGCGTAGGCGACGCGGAAGGAAACGTCAAGCCGCGAGAACGGCAGATTATCGGTGAGGTGTTCACCGACCAGTTCTTTTCACCCAAGGAGATGCCGCCGCACGAACCGCGCCGCCGACCCCAGGCCGATGAAGCCAACATGTCACCGCACGACCGCGAACTTGCGAAATGGATGAGCATGATAGGCAAAGGCACCAACGGCAGTTTGTTCATGGGCAGCAAAGGCATGATTACGACCGGCACCTACGGAGAGAACACTCGCTTATTGCCGGTTGAAAAAATGCGTGATTACGAGTTCCCGCCGGAACTTCTGCCGCGCTCTCCGGGACATTACCGCGATTGGATCCGGGCCTGTAAAGGGGGCGCACCTGCCTGCTCGAATTTCAGCGTCTCAGCGCCGTTTACCGAATGGATTGCGCTTGGCGCTATCGCCACGAAGATGAAATGCAAGATCGAGTGGGACGCCGAGAAGATGAAAATCACTAACAGTTCAGAAGCCAATGACCTGTTGAAGCCTAACCCACGCAAGGGCTGGAAAGTAACTTCTTAAAGGCAAAGAAAACGCCTACGAGCTCGCAGGCTTAGATTTGAGTTGGCAGGAGGCGAGGAACGTTGCTATCTCACGATCTCCGCGTAATGTGATCACGGGTATATCCGGCCGGTGAGCCCTCAGCGCCGCATTGATGCGCGGACGGTTCACCCGATCGAAGTTTGCAATGTATTGGAGACGTTGAAGAAATCTCCGGTCCATTCGCTCCTTACAACCGGGAGCAAGATCCTCATCTGATCTGAAATGACCCCGGAATGCGCGCTTAAGTACGCGCCAGGCGCAGTGCCAGCGGGGTCGTTCTACCCAAATCACCAGGTCCGCGCGGGGCAACCGTAAGTCGAAAGTGTGGACTGCGTAGTTGCCGTCGGTAATCCACGAACCGGTGGAAATCGCCGCACTGAGCCGTGAGCGAAACGCCTCGGTCCTAAGTGCGCGCCAGCCAGGTTTCCAACTCAGCTCATCGAGATGAATAACAGGTAGACCGAGTTGTTCGCCCAAGCGTCGGGCTAAGGTCGATTTTCCGGTGCCCGCCGAACCGAGAATGACGATGCGCTTCATTCGGCCTATCTTTTCGCAGTTCGAGGTACTGTCCCGCCTAAGACCTCATTATCGGTTTGACTGGGCCGATTTGACAATCGGCCGCGGCTTAACGACCCAACCCTAAATGAAAAGACCGCGCGGGACAAAACAAAGCGGAAAATGAAGGGCTTGACACATCTGGCCGGGTGCGCAAGGCGATAGATAGAATGTCTACGGTAGACAATCCATCTGAGAAGCTTGATTTCTGCAGAGGACGCTGGATGCCATGTTTAGCGTTGTTCGCGCCGTGCTACTCAAACCTCTACCGTATGCTCAACCGGACCGGCTCGTGCGTATCTCGATAGCGAATCCTAGCCATCAATATCACGACATCGGATTTTCGAACGTCCGCTTTCGTGAAATGAGGGAGCACGCAACTTCGTTCAGTCAGTTGGGAGCATTTTTTATCGCTACCGAGAACATGGCGCTTGCGGACGGCACTACGCCTGAGCAGCTCACAGGCGCAAGAGTCACGGCTAATTTCCTGGATGTTTTAGAGTGAAGCCTGCCGTCGGCCGAAGTTTCTCGGCAGAGGAAGATAAGCGGAGCGCGCGGCAGGTTGTGCTGATCAGCTGGGAGCTATGGCAGCGCCACTTTGGGGGAAACGCGGGCGTAATAGGCGGAAGCGTAGTTCTCAATGCGACGCCTTCGATCATCGGAGTTCTGCTGGCGGGTTTTTCCTTTCCCGCGTCGGGGATCGATGTCTGGGTAACGAGGCCATCAGATATGGCAGCGATTGCACCGCAATTCTGGGACCGGATCACGGTGCTGATCGGCTTGGGGCGATTGAAGCCGGGCATCAGCATCAGGCAAGCGGAGGCAGAGCTGGCAGTGCTGAACAAACGCTATGTTGCGGAACATCTCGATCTGGCGGATGGGCGAAAAGGGGTGATCCTGCAAGCGACCAATCTGCACGATTACCTGGTTGCGAAAGAGCGCTCGATATTGTGGACTCTCTTTGCGGCGGTCGGCTTCGTGTTGCTGATTGCCTGTGCAAATGTAGCCAGCCTACTCTTAGCGAGAGCGAGTTCTCGAACCCAAGAGTTTGCTGTGCGCGCCGCTTTAGGAGCAGGGCGCTCTCGACTGGTGCGCCAGTTGTTGACGGAGAGCCTGTTTCTCTCGCCGGCGGAATACTTGGGATTTTGGCGGCGCGAGTGGCCCTGCAATCCCTGACTCGTTTGAGCGCCCTCGATTTAGCGCGAGCGAACCCGATCCGGCTGGACGGCTGGGTGATGTTGTTCATCATCGTAGTGTCTGCGACAAGTGGGCTGCTCTTCGGTTTGTTTCCGGCGTGGCAGATCTCGCGGCCAGACCTGGTGAGTGTGTTGCGTGAGCGCAGCCAGTCCGACAACAGTCCAAGTATGCGATCGGGAAACGCATTCGGCTTTAACACGCGCGGTCCGCCAGTTGTCATGCAGGTTGAGTTGTCTGTCATTCTACTGATCGGTTCGACGCTGTTGTTGCGGAGCATCGAGCGCCTGCATGCGGTGAACCCGGGTCTGCGGACCTCAAATTTGTTGACGATGCATCTCGATCTCCCACCGCTGCGTTACAACACAGCGGCCAAGAAGGAAGCGTTCTTTCGCGAGCTCATTGAGACGATCGACGCGACTCCGGGAGTGTGGAGCGCCGCCGCGGTACTGACACTTCCGACTGGTCCGAAATACGAGACCAATGTGCAGATCGCCCAGCAGCAACAAGTGAGCATTGTAGACCGACCGGGCGTACAGCTGCAGATTGTGACGCCGGGATATTTTCGAACGGCGGGTATCGCGATCGAGCGTGGAAGCGAATTTGCGGAGCGCGATGACTCGGGCAATGGCCTTGTGGCGATTGTGAACGAGAGCTTCGCGCGACGCTTCTGGGCCGATTTTCCGAACGGCGTCGATCCAATCGGGCAAGATGTGCTGAGTGGCAACAACACTCAGAACGGTTTTCAGATCGTCGGTGTTGTGGCGGATGTCCACGAACAAGGCCTGGTGGGGGATTTGCCTTGGCAAGCGGGCTACCGTTAGTGGGAGGCATAGAAACGACCTTCTATCGAGCGGACCGAGCGCGTCCGGCTTCCGGCCAGGAGCCGTTTGCCGTAGGACGCAGTGTGACCCCTGGATATTTTCATCTTCTCGGTATTCCGGTCGTGCGCGGGCGCGGGTTTTCAGATCGAGATCGGAAAGATAGCCCACGCGTGGCCGTCATTAACCAGAACCTCGCACGAAACTTCTTTGACGGAGAGAATCCAATTGGCAAGCAGCTGCACATTTTGGACGGAGGAGACGCCGCAGTTCCGGCGGGAATAGTAGAGATCGTGGGCTTGACTGCCAATGTGAGGGACATGGGACTTGACGAAGTTCCATTCAACGATATT
>DATAYL010000131.1:0-15751 GCA_036272575.1 Bryobacteraceae bacterium
GGCTTCAAAGAAATCGCCAGCAGTTTGCCGTCGGGTGAAAAGTGCGGAGCAGTTTCAGAAATATCATCAGTCTTTGTAAGACCGACTGCCTCGCCGCCGGAACTTGGAATCGAATACAGATCGTAAATCTCGCCTCCTCCATGGTCCTGTTGATAGACGATGGATTTTCCGTCGGGCGACCAAACGGCTGCCGATTGGCGATCGTCTGAGGCAGAGAGCTGGATTGGCCAACCGCCGCTTGCGGCGACTTTCCATAGATTGTTACGTCCCGTCAGATTTGTTGTGAATACGATTTCATTTCCATCCGGAGACCAGGAAGGGCCGCCAATATTACGCGAAAAAAAAAGATCGTCAATGGGGACGGCACCTGCACCCCGATTCGCCGTGGATCGTATGGAATGAGGATCCGTGATCTGCCGGTCACCCGGCCCGGATACCGTCGGCGCAGACAAGGCAACCAGCAAAAGTGAGGGAATCGCAATCAGCAGCGTACGCACGGCGTCTTACCTCCACCGAAGAATCGGCACCGAGAAGAGAAGTATAGCCGATTTTTTTACGCCTTCAATTCCGCAACGCCATCGTATTCGCCCAATCCGCAGGCTGCGTCCCGAGTGGCAGGAGTTGCCCCTTTTCCAAATGGCGTATGGTTTTTGCAAAGCGCGCGGCATGTGGATCGTGCGTCACCATTACGATAGTTTTGCTGAACTCCCGATTCAGCCGCGAGAGCATCGTCAATACATCTTCTGCCGCCGCGGCGTCCAGATTGCCGGTAGGCTCATCGGCCAGAATTAAATCCGGATCCGTCACAATCGCGCGCGCGATCGCCACGCGCTGCTCCTGGCCGCCGGATAACTGTTTCGGGAGGTGATTTAAGCGGTCGCCCAGGCCCACCAGGTTAAGCGCGGTCGCGGCGTGTTCCAGCCGCTCCTTTTTGTTCAGCTTGGTGAGCTTGAGCGGTAATTCGACATTTTCAATCGCCGTCAGAACCGGGATGAGATTGAACGATTGAAAAACGAAGCCAATGTGTTCATTGCGCCAATGAGCGATTTGCCGGTCACTCAAACGCCGCAGATCGGCGCCGAGCACTTCGATCTCGCCCTCCGACGGTTTGTCCATGGCCGCGATCAAATAGAGCAGCGTGGATTTGCCGGACCCCGAAGGCCCCATCAACGCCACGAAATCACCCCGCTGCACTTCGAGACTCGCCGAGTCGAGCGCCATTACCCGAAATTCATCGCGTACGTACTCTTTACTCAGCGCCGATGTTTTGACGATCGTTTCACTCATGCCTTATCCTTTACGCTTTTACACTTTCGTTATGACTTTTTCGCCGTCTTTCAAATCCGCCGGAGGATTGGCGATCAAGTCCTCGCCCCCGATCAGGCCACCGGTGATCATTATGCCTTTGGCGGAGGTCCCACCCGTTTTCACGCTTCGTTTCCTTGCATGTCCATTCAGCACCACAAACACGCTGCCGTCCTTAACTGCGCTTTGTGGAATCACGATCACCTGCCTGCCCTGCTCCGCCGGTTGGGATTTTGCATCGTTGACGAAGGCGACGGTCGCGTTCATATCGGGCCTTAGATAACCATCCGGATTCTTCACTTTTACCTTCACCTGCACGGTTGCTTTGGCCCGATCCGCTTCCGGGGAGACCTGCTCTACATACCCCTGGTATTTGCGGTCCGGATAGGCATCAGTCGTGATGATGCCCTTCTGCTCGGGACCGAGTTTCGGAAAATCATTCTGGCTAATATCCAGCTCGACTTGCAGATCGTTCAGATCTGCCATGGTTACGATGTAACCTTTGGCTCCTTTATCGCCGACAAAGCCAGTAGTAATAAATTCGCCTTTTTCGACATTGCGATCAAGAATCGTTCCGCTAATAGGTGCTCGAATGATCGTATTATCCAGCTGGTTTTGTGCATAGTCGAGCGCGCCTTTGGCTTGCATGATCTGTCCGCGCATCTGCTCGATCTCTTCTTTGCGCGGCCCAAGCACTGAAAGGTCAAGAGTGCGCTCCAGGCTGAGGCTCTTCGCCAGATCACTATCGTATTTCGATTGCGCGTCGTCCAGCGCCTGCTTGGACAGCACGCCCTCCCGCACCAGCTGGCTTGTGCGTGCTAACGAGGCTTTCGAATCCGCCAGGTCCGCCTTGCTCTGGTTTACATCCGCGCGGGCTTTAGCAATTTCCTCGGGCCGCGAACCGTTCAAATCCTCTTGCAGCTTCGCCTGTAGATTTGCGATTTGCCCCTGCTGCTGCAGAACCTGAGCGCGATACTCGTCGTCTTCCAGGCGGACCAGCACCTGTCCGGCCTTCACATGATCCCCTTTGTCCACGCTGATTGACTGGACACGCCCATTCACCTTCGAAGCCACTTCGATTTTATGAGCCGCAATAATATAGCCTGTAGCCGTCAGGATGTTCTGCTCGCCCGCCGCCGACGCTGTGATCGGCGCCTGAACTTGCACAACTTCGACCGGTATGGCGGCGTTCATCTTGCGGGCTACCAGCACAGCGCCAATGGCAGCTAAGCCCAAGACCACGGCGATCGCAATCAACTTGGCTAAGGGTTTCGGCTCTCGCGACCGTTTCGCCGAGCGGTCGATGCGCAGACTCTTTAACTCTGTTTCCATAGAGAATAAATCGTATTACGCAATCACACTTCTCGAAGTGCCGTCAAAATTTCTTTTTTCGCCGCCTGGCGCGCCGGCAGCAATCCGCCAATGGCCCCCAATAGCATTGCAAACAAGAGGCCTATAACCATAATGTCGGGACCAATCCGTATATTGAAGCTGGTCTCGCTGAAGGTTATAAAATTTCCGAGGCTCGTGGTCACCGAGTTAAGCGGCAACACAATCAGGCACGCCAGTAACCCTCCCAGCAGGGACAGCAAAACCGATTCGAAAAAGAAACTCGTCAGAATACTTCCCCGGCTGAATCCCAAAATACGCAGCGTGCCAACCTCCTTGGCGCGCCGCGCTACCGCTGCATACATCGTATTCATCGAGGCGAAGCAGCTACCCACAGCCATGATGATGCACACAAAAATTCCCAGGAACTGAATGGGTCTCGCCGAGACAGTCTGCGCGTCGTAATAGGCTCGCTCGTTCAGCACCGTCTCGTTGAGCCGGCGGTCACTTTCAATGCTCTTCTGTAGGGCCGCTGCAGTCACTTCGTCGGTGGCCTGGAGCAATGCGGAGCTATACGTGTCGGGGCGGTTGAAGTCGGTTGCCACTTCATTTCCATCACCGAAAATCTCACTGTTTTCCGAACTGTCGCCCGCGTCCATGATGCCCACAATGGTCCAGGTTCCTTTGCCGAAGTGCAGCTGGTTCCCGATTTGCGCGGCCGGATAGCGCTTGGCAAGATTCTTCCCCACCACGATTTCCCGTTGACCAGCCTGGAACCAGCGGCCACTCGCAATCTTCAGTTTGCGCATTTTTAGACCATCTTGGGAGAGCCCGCGCAGCGTGATATTAGAGCCGTCTGGATTTTCCGCGCTCGGCATATTGATGATCGTCACAACCTCGAGCGATGCGAGCGGGCGCCCATCCGGCCCTGCCGCAATTCCAGGAAAATTCTTGATGATCTGAAATTGTTGCTGCGTCACCAAGCTGGTCAACTCTGAATTGCCTCCTTTGCGCATCACCAGCACGTGCAACGGATCGCCCGTAGACGCGAAGGCTTTCTGTAACCCCGCCACCAGACCCAGCACGGCCAGCAGCACGGCTACGGTAAGCGCAATACCTGCCGCCGTCATCACGGTTGTCGTCTTGCGGACCGCCAGGTTTCGGATGTTGTAAGAGAGAGGTATCGCCATCGCTTGTATTCCTTTATCCGCTGTAGCGCAGCGAATCTAGAATGTTGGTGCGCGCCGCGTGCCAGGCCGGAAGGAACGAACTCACCACGCCAATCAGCGCGGCGACCCCCAGACAAATAATTGCCGTCGAGGGATTGATCGTCAACCCGTGAAGCTGCCCGATAAAGGCTTCGCCTGCTTTCCCCACTCCGCGCGTGAGTATCAAAGCGCATAGCAAGCCCAGCACTCCGCCGATCAAGGCAATGCAGAGCGCCTCCCCGACAATCATGCTCAGAATCGCTCCGTTCGTGAAGCCGAGCGTTTTCAGCACGCCCACTTCTTTGATCCGCTCCCGGACCGACATAGCCATCGTGTTCCCCGACACTAGCAGAATCGTAAACGTCACCGCCGCACAAATACTCAGTAAGAAGATCTTGATGTTTCCCAGAAACGATACGAAGCTGAGCGCGAATTGCTGCTCCGATTCCGTTTTCGTGGGGGGAGTGGCATTGGCAAACAGAGCGTCGATCGTTTTGGCAATCCGCGGTACATCCTCCGGGCTGTCGGCCAGCACCGCTACCACGCTGATGTAGTTACGCCGCCCCAGCGGTAGCGCATCACGCAGATAATTGTAGTTGAAGTAAAGCGTCTGCGTGGCATCCGGATCGCTGAAGATACCCACTACTTTCAGCTCCAGATTGACCGGATAGATATCGCCCGTCAGAGTGACGCGGTCACCCAACTTCAGATCCAGCTTTTGCGCCAGGTCGTCCGATATCACACACCCGGTCCGGTCTGTCAGAAAAGCCCGCCGCTGCGCTTCCGGCATCACCATCTGCGTTCTGATTTTCAGAAATGCCGCGGGCTCTACGCCCATCCGCGCAAAGAAGTTCTTCTGATCACGGCTGTCTTTGTAAGTCCCGCCGAACCAGTTCCAAACTGAGACTTCTTTCACACCTGGAACAGTTCGAATCTTCGCTTCATAAGCAACGGGAATGGGCTGCGCCAGCGATACTTTATGCCGTACCACCAGCCGTAGCGCTTGCCCGGGCGTCTGCTGTCCAAAGAACAACGCATGATACATCGAGACCAACACGCCGAGTAAGCAGAGAGAAACTGTAATGCTCGCCACCGTCAGAAAGCTGCGCCGCCGGTTGCGCAGGGTGTTCTTAAATGCAAGTGAGAAATACCGCAAGATCGTTCCGCCTTGCTCGTTAGCGTACCTTAGAAAAAAGAACTTCGGGTAACAGGCGCTCAATGGGCGTGGCTTTCGGACAAGCAGGGCAAAAAAGGACATGAATCGCTGATGCGCACCACCCTCGATCCAGGCGTCAAATGGTCTGATGCAGACCAGACCTTTATGCGGCGCGCGCTGGACCTGGCTCAACGCGCAGCGATGACCGAAGTTCCGGTAGGCGCGGTGTTGGTGAGAGATGGCCAGGTTTTAGGAGAAGGTTGGAACCACCCGATTTCAAGCAACGATCCCAGCTCGCACGCCGAAATCGAGGCGCTCCGGCAAGCAGCTCAGCGCAATCAGAACTACCGCCTTCCGGGCTCCACTCTGTATGTCACGCTCGAACCCTGCGTGATGTGTGCCGGCGCGATTGTATTGGCACGGGTGAAACGGGTGGTCTTCGCCGCACGGGATATCCGTTTTGGTGCGCTGCGCAGCAAATTCCGCCTGGCGGATTCGGCGCTATTAAATCACCAGGCAATGGTGGAGGAAGGCTTGCTTGCCGCCGAAGCCGGCGAGTTGGTCTTGAACTTTTTTGGCGAGCGGCGGCTCCGCGAGTAAACTGCCCCCCAGAAAGAAAAAGGCCGGGTGTTTCCACCCGGCACCCCTAGTTGCTAACTGCTCAGATTTTTACGCCGCCCGCTTCAGCGGAAACTTCAGGATCCGTGTTGTCGTCTTCGGCGCTGCCGGTTGGTTGGTTTCCACTTTGAATTGAGTGATCGGCACCACCGGCGCGCGCCCGGTGCTGTTGAAGTACTCATCGAGAGGAAACAAAGCATGTGGCTCCAACTCGCGAAACACTTTGCCCAGCTTTTGCTGAATGCGGTAAATCTCATGAAAGAATGTCCCGCGATCCATGTTCAGCTTGCGGCAGCAGAGGCTCCAGTCTGCCCCCAGCAGGAAGTGATAGCGGAAAATCCGGTGCTCCCGTTCGGTGAGCGTTCGCTTGCTGACCAGGCAAAAGTCAGCCACATACTCCTCATTTTTGAGTCCCCACACCGACTTTCGCTGCCGGCCGGGATTCGCCTCCATCGAGACTCGGCTGATGTACTTCTCCTTCGAAGTGCACTGCCGGAATCGCGCGTAGCAGGCGCGAAAAATAGCGCGGAAAACGCAATTACAGGGGGTTGACACCCCGCCGCGGCCAGGCCTGAGGCCGAGACCGTAACAATGAGTGCATGACTGCTGGGCAAGGGCAAGAGTTTCTGAACGGGTCCACTGCATTTTGATTTTTTTTTGTGTTGTTTCTGCAACCAGGTCGCTTGGAAGCGCCTCGTAGATTGCTGTTATGTTTAGAACTTACAGTACTTTTTAAAGTTTTCACCAATCCGCACGGCAAATATTTCCCTGTAAGCCTTGAGAACTTTCTGTAAAGCTCATTCAAGCTGTTGTTTAATCAGCACTTATTGGCTCCCAAATTTGTGCGGCTAAGCATTGTAAAATTCGCTCTTTTGCTGGAAAATTAGGAGAGCCTATTTCAATTTGGAATCAAATGGTGGAGGTGAAGACCTTACATTTAAGGTCTTATACGCTCGACTTCTCAACCACCTGAACGCTCGGGTGCAAAACGGCGAATTTTCAGAGCGCTCCCTGGCAAAAATATTGGGAATTTCTCAACCCCAGCTACACAATGTCTTGAAGGGTGCGCGCGGCTTTCGCACTCCCCTGGCCGACACCATCCTGGCAAAGCTTCGCTTGTCGATCCTCGACCTGCTCGCACCGACGGAGTTCCGGCCCTACGATGCGCTTCCTTCGATCCCGCGCAAACAACCCGCATCGGCCGCCAAACTGTCGGAAAGAAACCTGAAAGCCAGCTAACTGCTATCTGAGGCCGCGCTCCGAACATCAGGATGGGCAGCCGTGCTTTTTGCTCGTATAGGAATTCCGGTGTACCTGGCGGTTGGTACGCTCCGACTCCATCCGCTCACAGAACAATCAATCATGGATCGTCTTAACCAGGCCGTCGTTTAACCAGGCCCTCCTACTGTTGAAGAGCGTGGATCTGAGGGGCGGCTTGCCGTTGTGGAGCCGCACGAGATCAGAATCGGGCCGCGTCTCAGTTAAGCGCCAAGCTTCAGAAAAATCCTATCTATTACTCGCTTCACCACTCATCACGCGCTTTAACGCACTTCGTTCCGAACTGACGCACCCGTTTCAAACCGAAACGCCTTAAACCCGCTTACCCGTTTCAGAACAACTCAAAAGCGCGCCGCCGAGCCCTCGCAAGCGCCGGTAACGGCACCATGCCAAACCGACAAGTCTTTTAAAAGCAGCGAGGTAGAGGCGATTTGAAGGTTCTCCAGCAGCCCTGGGCTCGCCCTTGCTTTTACCCAGGGCGAAGCCGAACGCAAGACGCGATGCGGCGAGGAGAACACGATGACCGCAGCCGCCACCAAGACCGCCCTGTCCCAGACGCCGAATGCCGAACTCACCCGGCGCAATGAACTCATCACGGAACATCTTCACCTGGTGACCGCCATCGCCGCCCACATGCAGCGATCCATTCCGGTACACATCGAACTGGATGACCTGATTCATGCCGGCACGATGGGTCTATTCGACGCAGCCACGAAATACCGGGACGATAAAGAAGTGATCTTTCCGACTTATGCCAAACATCGTATTCGTGGTGCGATTCTCGACAGCCTGCGCCAATCCGACTGGGCTTCACGCGATCTGCGCAAGCGCTACAAGCAGATGGAGCGAGTGACCAACGAATTAACCACGAAGCTCGGCCGCACGCCAACGGAAATCGAAATCGCCAAGGAGATGGGGCTCGATAGCCGCCGCTGGCAAGCGCTGATGGTCGACTTCCGCAGCCTCAATGCAGTTGCCACGCAAGCTCGTCAGTACGAAGGCGAGGAACAAATGGCCCCCGAGATTCCGGCCTCTCCCGCACAAATCCCTGACCGCCTCTTCGCCAACTCGGAATTGCGCGAAAAGCTAGGAGCGGCCATGAATTCGCTGCCCGCCCGCTACCAGCAGGTGGTCAAGATGTATTACGAACAGGACATGACGATGAAAGAAATCGGTGCAGCTTTAGACGTTAACGAGAGCCGCGTGTCGCAGATCCACAAAACCGCCCTGGAGCGCATGCAAGTCGCTCTTGGCGCTAACGGCATCTGTTCCGCCGCCGCTTTCTGAGCCCGGGCGGCCATTGTCCTCAATGAATGCTGAACTGATACGGCATGATCCGCAGCAAACCGCCCTTCCAGAGGGCGGGGTTGGGCAACACCGGGAGAGCTTCATGGAGCTTCCGCTCGGCCGTCATCTCTTCTATTCCTTCCGGCGACGAATTGGCCAGCATTTCAAGCAAACTCCGCCGCGGTGGATACATAACCAGGTTGGTCTCGCCGGTTGGCGGGAGATGCGCTCTCTGCCGAATCGTTGCAATCGCCTGATCGAGTCCACCTAATTGATCCACTAATCCGTTCTGCTGCGCTTGCGTGCCCATCCAGACGCGCCCTTGCGCAATTTGATCGATCTGGTCATAGGTCTTCTTTCGGGCCGACGCCACCTTGCTCACGAACAGCTTGTACGTGTTCAGCAGTGAATCGTGCAGTTTCTGTTTCGCGGCATCGGATAACGGCTCTGAAACCGAATCCATCTCTGCCAGTTTGCCCCTGGTCAGCAATTCTGCCTGAATACCGAGCTTATCCAGCAGTCCATGTACCACCGGGCGCGCATAGAGTACACCGATAGATCCCGTAATGGTATCCGGATAAGCGATCACCGGATCGCCGGTCATCGAGATGTAGTAGCCGCCAGACGCCGCCACGTCCGACATCGAAATCACCGTGGGTTTAGCTGCACTCAATAACTTCAACTCGTGCAGCAGGACATCCGAAGCGAGCGAGTCACCGCCCGGCGAATTCACTCGCACAATTACACCCTTGATGCCCGAATCGTTACGCACTTCGCGAATCAGCTTGGCGAAGGCTTCATCCGCAATTACGGTCTGGTTGCTGAGCGAGCCGGAGGGATCGCCTTGCACGATATCACCATCTCCGACCAGGAAGGCAATCCGATCGCCGCGCCCGGGCGCCGCCCGATAATACGCGCGAATATCCACCCGGTTCAGCTTGCCCACAGCGGTTTTCTTTTTGAGATCCGCATAAAGCTCATCGGGATACCCAAGAACATCCACCAGACCGTTCGCCTTCGCCTGTTCAGCTGTAAAGGGCCCCACGTCAATCAAGGCCTTTATATCGGCTACGCTTTTGTGACGCCCTTGCCCAATGGTCGAGCAGAATTCGTTATAAAGCTGATCGAGCACTTGCCCGAGCACTTCACGGGTTTCCGGAGACATATTGGTCCGTGTAAGCACGTCGCCGGCATCTTTGAAACGGCCGATATGGTCCACATCGAACTGGATCCCCAGCTTGTCGAGGCCATTCTTGAAATACATCGCTTCGAGCAGGAAACCCTTCACCTCGAGCATGTCGCCGGGCGAAAGAAAAATCTTGTCGGCCGCCGATGCCAAGTAGTATTCGCGGGAACCAGGCGATTCGAGAAAAGCGTAAACGGGCTTGCCCGAATGTTTAAACTCGAGCAACTCCTGCCGGATCTCTTCAAGCCGGCCCCATCCGGCAATTAGCCCATGCGGTTGGAGCACCACCGCCTTAATCCGGTTGTCGGAAGCGGCCTGGTGAAGTGAGGTCCAGACATCACGCACGCTCGGAGCCGCTTGCTGCTGTAGAAATGGGATCCCGATGTTGACCGGCGCTGTTTCGGGAATATCTCCTCGAAAAGAGAGAACCAGCGCCGCATTACCAGGGACACTCGGCGGTTTAGTCGCGAAGATTCGCCCTACCGCAAATAAAATGACAAAGGCCCCGAACACTGCCACGACGATGCCGACCAGCAGCCCCAAAAGAAATTTCCACATAGGCTTCTCTGCGCCGAAGCGCCGCCAAATCTCCCTTTGCAGCGTAGCAAGAGACTACGGCGGCGGTTCTCCGCGCTCAGGTAGTTCGCGCCTGGCCCCCAGGCTTCTCCGCCGCTTTTTCAAGCAGCTTGACAAGATCAGGTTCTTCCAGCTCGCGGGCGCGGCTGAGCGCCGTGCGTCCAGCGTTGTCTCTAAGTGCGGCATTCGCTCCTCGCGCAAGCAACAACGAGACTGCTCCCGTCCGAGCTAACGACGCAGCGAGCATCAGTGGTGTCGCGCCGGTCGCCGTTTCGCGCGCATCAATGGCTGCTCCCCGATCGAGTAGCAATGCGATTACTGCCGTATCCCCTTCGGTAGCGGCATCATGCAGCGCGGTACCGCCATTCTGATTCCGCGTATCCGCTGTTGCCCCATGATCAAGCAGAAGGCGCGCTACATTGAGTTGCCCTTTGAGGGCCGCGTCATTCAGATAATGCGATCCTTCCCGCGTCGCCTGAGTCGCCGGGAAACCGGCATCCAGCAAAAGCGCCGCACGTGCGGTTCGGCCGCGTACTACCGCCGACTCCATCGCGGATTCGAAATTCGCCTGCAAGGCCGTCCGCCCGGGCGCCAATTTCAAGAGAGCTTTCACAGCTCCGTCGCTTTTATAATCGAGCGCCAGGTCGAGCGGAGTCTGTCCGGTACGATCTTCCAGCGATGGATCAGCGCCGGCTTCGACCAGCGGCCCAATCAGCGCTCCGTAATCCTCGATACATGCCTCGTGCACAGGTCCGCGTCCGTCGCTGACCCGCACCCGCCGAGCGTCGGCGAGGTAACGGAGCAATGCGATAACCGACCCAGTCCGGCCACGCAACACCGCTTCATCCAATGGTGTATTGCCCTTGGCATTCACAGCATTCTTGTTAGCCTGAGCGGCGCACAATAGCCCAACCAATTCCGCGCTCGCGTGTTCCGAGGCCAAATGCAACAACGTTTCGCCGTCCGGGTATTCGACCGTCACGTTCGCTCCATGCGCGAGTAAGGCCCGCGCCAGGTCTGCGCGATTCTCGATCACCGCGTAACGCAACGCCGTGGACCCGCTTTGCCGTTGTCGGACATTCGGGTCCGCGCCATGGCTCAAAAGAAACTCGACGATCTGATCTCGCCGGGCTAAGACGGCCACCATCAGCGGCGTGCTACCCACGCTATCAGCTTGATTGACGTCCGTGCCCGCGCTCAGCATTCGCTCGACCGCAACCAGGTCTCCCCGAACAATCGCCGACGACAATCCTTCGCCGCCGGATTGGGCGCGGGCCCCTAAAGCCATGCACAAGACCGCTAGTTCCACGATCCATAGCGACCGGAACATGCCCACAGCGTAGCACCGATATGCACCCTTGAACCCACGATTCATCACCATGTAATCGCCGCGCGGTACTTCTCCTTATGGCGCTATCGCCCGCTTACTAAAGGAGCATTGCTATGAACCGTCTAAATCTTTACCGGCTGAAAACCAGGCTAACCACCGCCGCCCTTGCCGTGGCGGCAGCATCAGCCACTTGCATTCCCGTCACCGCCGCCTCTTTCACTGCCTCGACTTTTGCCACCGGGACCGCCGTTGCAGGCACCCAGCCCGACTCCGTCAGCTTCGGCGGCGGCTCGCTTTGGATCGAATACGGCAACGGCGCCAGCTCGACCGATTTCTCGGGAACCAGCACTATCGTCCAATACAGCCCGACAGCTGCCGTGCAACACACCTGGCAAATCGCGGGTTCGGTCGATGGCCTCAAATACGATCCGTCCACCGGCATGGTCTGGGCCCTCCAGAATCAGGACGCCAATTCACGGCTCAGCCTCATCAACCCGTCCACCAAGGCGGTCACCTCTTACACTTATGGCGCTCCCTACACATCCTCTTCGGCCACACGCGGCTTCGATGATGTCGCCTTTATTGGCAATAACGTCTATATGAGTGAGACGAATCCCGCGACGACCAGCGACCCGGTAATCGTCAAGCTCACCAACTCGACACCCACCTCGCCCGTTACCATGACCACCGTCCAAACCGGCGCCGGTATCGCGGCTACCGATGCCGACTCTCTAAAATCGACGCCCACGGGTGGCCTTATTCTGACCGGCGAAGCCGATGGTGCACTCAACTTCATCGATAATCCCGGTCAGGCCAATCAGTCCGCTCGCAGTATCAAGCTAAGCGGCGCGAATGGCTTTTCCATCGGCAATCCCGACGATGCGATCTACGCCACCTCAACTGCAGGCATCTTCTACGTCACAGATACGTCTACTAACCAGGTCCTGGCTATTAACGCGACCGGACTCACACCCGGCACGCTTTTCGTGAACGTGGGCGATACCTTTGGCAGCGTCGATCCCTCCACCGGCGTCGTCACACCGCTCGTTAGCGGCACCGGTCTGCACGGTATGGATTTCGTTGCCACGCCCGAGCCCTCCACGCTGGGCTTCATTCTCCTCGCCGCCGGCATCGCGGCCGTTTTCACCTATCGCCGCCGCCACGCTTCTTAGGGCAACAGCCCCCTATCGTTTGTCAACCGGTCGCGCCGGTCGCCTGCTATTCTTTCGGCTGAAATGTCTCAACCCGTTATGGAGCTCTTTCAGCAAACCGGCGCGTACTTGAAAGGTCATTTCCGTCTCACCAGCGGTCTCCATAGCGGAGAATATCTGCAGTGCGCCAAGGTGCTCGCCTTTCCTGCTTATGCGCAGGAATTCGGCCAACAGCTCGCGAACCAGCTACGGCCTCTTCTACCGAAAGCCCCCAGCCTCGTAGTCTCGCCGGCCATCGGCGGCATCGTAATCGGTCATGAAGTCGCACGCGCTCTGGGCACGCGAGCATTCTTCACCGAACGCAACAGCGCAACCAACACAATGCTTCTTCGCCGGGGTTTTGAGGTGTCACCGGCGGAGCCTGTTGTGGTGATCGAAGACGTCATTACTACTGGCGGCAGCACCCGGGACGTGATTCAAGCATTGCAGACCGCCGGCGCCGACGTTTTAGCCGCCGCCTCCATCATCGACCGCAGCGGCGGAGAAGCCGATGTCGGTATGCCGCGCGTGGCCCTGCAGACTTTTCACCCTATCACCTACGATCCCGCCGATTGCCCCCTCTGCCGCGCGGGCACACCGATCGTCAAACCCGGCTCTCGTGCGGTCTAGCGGCCCGCATGCGCAAGCTGCGTTTTGAGGTCGCCTACGACGGAACCGATTTCAACGGTTGGCAAGTCCAGCCCGGGCTGCCCACCATTCAGGGAACGCTGGAAACCGTCATCGCCGAAATCGAAGGCAAGCCAGTCAACGTGCTGGGTTCCGGCCGTACCGACGCCGGCGTTCACGCCCTGGCCCAGATCGCAGCCGTCACCCTCACGAATCCCATTCCTCCCGGCGCTTTTCGCCGGGCCGTCAATCGCCTCCTGCCTCGCTCCATCCGCCTTGCGACCGTCCAGGAAGTCCCGCTCGCCTTTCACCCCCGCTTTGACGCACAAAAGAAGACCTACCAATACCGTATCTTCCGCGACGAAGTCTGCTCCCCTTTCGAGCGCTTCTATGTCTACCATCATCCGTTTCCTTTGCATGAAGATGCCATGTTCGCCGCAGCACCACTCCTTATCGGCGAACACGACTTCACCGCCTTTGCCGCTACCGACGACCGCGACGCCACCGGCGCGTCGAAGCGCCGCACTATCTATGCGTCGCAATTCCTACGCAGAAGCAACATTCTCGAATACACCGTTACCGGCTCAGGGTTCCTGAAACACATGGTCCGCAACATCCTGGGCGTCCTGCTCGAAGTGGGCAAAGGCAATCTAGACGCATCCGGCATTCTCCGGCGCCTCGAACCCGGCTCCCCGATCCGCCCCGGCCCCGCCGTTCCCGCCAGCGGCCTCTTCCTCGTTTCTGTTGAATATTAAGTTTCTGGCGGCAAGCGACTCCGGAAAAAGGAACTCCAGCTTTGGGAGGTGGGTTAGAAGGCCGGCAAAACGCTACGGTTAATTACTAGCCTGTTTTATCGCAAGCTGCGACGTCAAATCGTCGAGGGTCCCACTAGTGCAGCAGCCGACTGAAAGGATATTCTTGGTCAGTCGCTATCGTCCGCCTTGATGGCCGATTTAATTCTTCATCCGAAGGCAGTAGATCTTGCCCATGTACACCGGGCTCAACGCCGAACTGGGCGGTGGCATAAAGCCGAACTCTCCACCACCTTCGTAGGAGTGAAAGGAGACCAAGTAGGTTCGTGGCGCAATCTTCTGGTGATCGAAATCTTGCTCGTCACGATCTGCCCCTCCTGATTGATGGAAAATCCCCCCGGTTACAAGTCTGAATTCCCTTGAGTTTCGATGTTCATGCAGATGCAACATCTGGAACTCAGTAATCGAAATGCCTTCTGGCACGACTACGAGAAACTCGTCCTCGAATCCAGCAGATGTAAACGCAGCACCCCCGCGGATCCGTCCATTGACGTCCCGTTTAATTATGTCTCGCGTCAGAGCGCTCTTGAGAACCCCGCCTGTTTTCCAGTTGATGATCTCCGGCTCAATCTCCTTCCAGTCTCCATTCGCGTTCTTCGCGTACATTCCGATTTCAGTTGGGATGGGGCCGCTGTTGCGAGCGATATCAGCTCCGGGTAGGACGACCGCAAAAACAAGAGCGCTCAATAAAGCGAATAAATTCTTCACAAACATGTTATCGGTCGAAAATTGCTTCTGTTAATCGACAGATTTTTCTGACTTCGACCGATAGCGTTTGACCTTCAAAGCGCGCTGCCGTTCAAAATCATAAACTTCGAAATAACAATATGCGACAGCTGATGGAAGGGCGGGCGCTGGTCAAAGCAAAGCGCCGCACTGTACCTTCCGGCAAACCCATCACTGCGGCGATCTCCGGCGTCGTCAATTCTTGGATCGATGACAAAGCCAAGGGCCTTCGCAGCTTCTCTGGCAGCGTGTCGATCAATCAGTGGATCGTTCGACTCCGTTCGATCTCAATTGCGGTTCGCTCCGGGCTGCTCTCGTCGGAGGCAATCTCAACCAGCTCCGCCGCGAGCCCGGAACGCCTGGTTTTTGCTCTGCTCGTTGCCAGCCGCCAGGTCACTCGCG
The DNA here is from genome assembly GCA_036272575.1 of Bryobacteraceae bacterium. Taxonomy (GTDB): domain Bacteria; phylum Acidobacteriota; class Terriglobia; order Bryobacterales; family Bryobacteraceae; genus Bog-105. The sequence goes on from DATAYL010000131.1 coordinate 15,031, forward strand.
CCAAATAGCCCTCCTCGTCCTCCATCTACTTCCAGGAACCGGTTCGAAAGAGCTTGAAAAAAACGTCCTGAACCACGTCCTCGGAATCCACCGCGCTGCGCAACACCACGTACGCGACGCGAAACACAAAACGTGATTGACGCTTCACCAGCAGCCCAAAACGCGCCTCGGACTCCTGGATCGCGTTGCGCTCTATCAAACCGTCCCACTCACAGGCCGCTGTTCTGGACACAAGCTCCACATTCATGCCGCACGTTACACCAGCTAAGACCGTTCGAGCTTTCGAGTCGTTCAGTTATTTCGCTCATTCAAATACATTTCGCTGTCTCAGCGCGTCGTTTGGTAAAAACAGTGTCGAGGCTCCCGTGTTCCAAAAAGTTCTAATCGCCAACCGCGGCGAGATCGCCGTGCGTATCATACGTGCTCTCCGCGAAATGCGCATCTCGAGTGTCGCCGTGTTCTCCGAAGCCGATCGCCGCGCCCTCCACGTCCAAATGGCCGACGAAGCGATCCCTATCGGCCCCGCCGCCTCGATCGAGAGTTACCTCTGCCAGCAGCGCATTCTTGAAGCTGCCCATCGGACCAAAGCCGAAGCGATCCACCCCGGCTACGGCTTCTTGAGCGAGAACGCCGTCTTTGCCCGCGCCTGCCAGGAGAACGGCGTGAAATTCATTGGTCCCTCCTGGCAGGCCATCGAGCAAATGGGCTCCAAGACCGCCGC
>DATAYL010000132.1:0-9437 GCA_036272575.1 Bryobacteraceae bacterium
GTGGGGGAAACGATGTCTTCTGCGAGACCGCCGCGATGGAAAGCATGTCGGGGGATGTGCATGGGCGATTCGGCGGAGCGAGCAGCGAATTAGAACCGGTGAAAGTGCAGCTTGTGTCAGGTAACTATTTCGGGATGCTGGGAGTACCGGCATCCGCTGGACGCGTATTCACGCAGAAGGACGATCGCACGCCAGGGAGCGCCGCGGTGGCGGTGATGCGCTACGGATATTGGCAGCGACGCTTTGCTCGGGATCCATCGGTGGTTGGCCGCTCGCTTTCGCTTAATGGGACGGTGTTTACGGTGGTTGGCATCGCGGCTTCGGAGTTTTTTGGAACGGACGTCGGGCGGGCTCCCGACCTGTGGATCCCATTAGCCGCACAAGGGCAGGTTCAGCCATGGCTGGACCATCCGTTAGATGCACACACACAATCGCTATGGCTAATTGGGCGGATGAAGCCCGCAGTCAACATGGCTCAGGCGCAGGCGTACGTGGAACGTGCGATTTCAACAATGGCTGCGCGAGCTTGCGGGTCCGGCGCCTTCGGCGGAGCGCGTTGCGGACATGCAGAGAGCCAATATAAAACTGACCGGCGCAGCTCGCGGCATTTCACGGCTACGGCAGGAGTTTTCCCGCCCGCTGCAGATTTTAATGGTTCTGGTTGGCTTAGTGTTACTGATTGCCTGCGCCAATATCGCGAATCTTTTGTTGGCGCGGGCGGGGGTGCGGCGACGGGAAATCGCGGTTCGGGTGGCGCTCGGCGCCCAACGGCGAAGATTGATGAGCCAATTGCTTGCAGAAAATCTTCCTCTCGCGCTGGCTGGTGGGGCATTGGGATTGCTGGCATCGATCGGCGGCGGCCATCTGCTGCTAGCGATGGTTTCAAACGGCCCGCAACCGGTTCCGCTCCAACTGCGGTTGAGCGCGTCGATACTCCTGTTTAGTGTTGGCGTGTCGGTACTCACGGCTCTGGTCTTTGGAATGTGCCGGCGGTACGGATGAGCAGAGCGGAAACGGCGCCGTCATTAAAGGAAGGCAAGGGATTAACGCGATCGCGATCTCAAGGTCAGTTAGGCGCGCTGCTAGTGGCGGGGCAGGTGGCCCTGGCATTCTTCCTTATGATCGGCGCGGCGCTCTTTGTGACTACATTTGAAAACCTCGAAAAGACGAACACGGGATTTGAAAAAGATCGAGTTCTGGTGCTGCAACTCAACAGCCATTAGACAAATGCCACAGGCCCAGCTTTGACGGGTCTGTATCGCCGGTTGGAAAGCCGCATCCAAGCGCTGCCCGGCGTGCGGGCAGCCAGCTTCGCGATGACGACCTTCAACGACGGGGAGTGGAATTCTCCCGTCTGGCCACAGGGCGTGGCCCAAACGGAGGCCAATGCCAAATCGTTTGGCGGAAATCGGGTGGGAGCGCAATATTTTGCGGCATTAGGAACGCCGGTCGTATCGGGGCGAACTTTTGGACCGCAGGACACTCCCAAATCGCCGGCCGTAGTCGTAGTGAATGAAACGTTCGCCCGCAGTCTGTTTCCGAATGGTTCAGCATTGGGCCGTCGTTTCTCGCTGGGCGGGCATGACGGTTACGAAATTGTCGGCGTCGTGAAAGACGCCAAGTACGAAGTGTTCGTGAAAATCCCAAGGGATTTTTCTTTGTTTACAATGGCCAGGAGCAGAATCCCGATGGATTCAATGACCTGCTAGTGCGAGCGCAAGGTAGACCCGAAGCGTTGATCGGAGACATTCGGACGGCGGTACACGCAGAAAATGCCGATCTCGCCGTTTCGGATGTAACGACGCTCGCTCAAGAGGTGGATCACTCATTGCGTGAGGAGAAATTGCTGGCCAGACTGGCGGGAACTTTCGGAGTGTTGGCGTTGCTGCTTGCGGCTATTGGTTTGTACGGAGTGATCTCGTATTCGGTGGCACGCCGCACAAACGAGATTGGAATCCGCATGGCGCTAGGAGCGCTTCCGGCGAGTATTCTTCGCGAGGTACTTGGCGAATCGCTGGTAGTAGTTGTTTTTGGGATTGGCGGTCGGTTTGCCAGCAGCGCTGGCCTGCGGCCGACTCATTTCAAGCCAGCTCTATGGAGTGAAGGCGGCCGATCCAGTAGTGGTCGGCGGCGGTGCAACGGCATTGATATTGGCCGCCGCCATCGCCGCTTTACTACCCGCACGCCGCGCCGCGTTGCTCGATCCTCTCACGGCGCTGCGGGAAGAGTGAGCGGTAGTCGAGTGGCGGTAAGACTGGGATGAGACCCGGCCTGGGGTAGCGGGCCGGAGGCGAACTCGATAGAACAGTTGCCGAGGCCTCATCCATGAATACACAGTTGGCGAAGTCCATTCGGCAGACGATCGGAGTGGATTTGGGCGACAAGCGCAGTCACATTTGCGTGCTGGATACAGAAGGGCAGGTGGCAAGCGAGTGCACGATCACCACAGGCCCAAGTGCTTTTCGAAAATACTTTGTGGCAATTCCCTCTGCCCTGGTCGTCATTGAGGTTGGCCCACATTCGAGATGGGAGACGCTTTGGTTGCCGGCTTGGGACACGAGGTGCTGGTTGCCAATGCCGGGCGAGTGCCATTGATTCACCAGAGCAACCGCAAGAACGATCGGCTCGATGCGCGACACCTCGCTAAACTCGCTCGCCTCGATCCCAGCCTGTTGGCTCCGATTACGCACCGGGATGGAACCGCGCAAGCAGAGCTGTCCGTTATCCGAGCGCGCGATGCTGTCGTGCGCGCCCGGACAGCGTTAATCAACTGCGTACGTGGCTTGGTGAAGCCGACTGGATTGCAACTACCTGCTTGCGCGAGTGCGTACTTCGCCAGAAAAGTCGCGGGACTAATCCCAGATACACTGCTTGTAGCCATCACTCCGTTATTGGAACAGCTGCAATCGCTCAGCGATGCGATCCTGCAGTACGACGAAGAGATCGAGCGCCTTGCGCGCACCGAGCGGCCGGAAACGAAGCAACTCGAGCAAGTAACCGGCGTTGGCGCATCGACTGCGCTCGCGTTTGTTTTGACGATTTCGGATCCGCACCGGTTCAGTAAGAGCAGACAGGTAGGGAACTATTTTGGATTACGGCCCAAGCAGAACCAATCGGGAGAAAGCTCTCCTCAACTGGGTATCTCCAAAGCCGGTGACCATTACCTTCGACGCTTGCTCGTCGGTTCAGCGCAATACATCCTCGGGCGATTCGGCCCGGACACCGATTTGCGGCGATGGGGCCTGAAACTGGCCGAGCGTGGAGGAAAGAGCGCCAAGAAACGAGCGGTTGTTGCAGTTGCACGTAAGCTGGCGGTACTACTTCACCGGTTGTGGGTGACTGGCGCAACATACCAACCGCTGCGGAACGCTGGAAAAGCGCAGTTTGCCAGCGCTGCCGTGTAGAACGCAAGAACAGATCAAGATCGCCCCGTTCCGGGCGACTGCGTCACGAATCCAGGACCGCTCGGGAGCCCAGTTCCTTGAACAGGTCGCCGGTAAGAAGGCAGCGCCCATACTGTGAACCCCAATCTGCACCGAAGCAATCAGCTTCTCAATAGAGTGCGTATGGAAGGACGGCGAGAACGTGGCGAAGCGCTGATCAAAACTGTTTTGTTCGACAATAATGAAGACGGAATACTCTATGCACGATACTGAGTCTCATCGCAGTATCGACTCGGCAGAAGTCGCGAGACTTTGGCCGAATCGTTGTCACGAGTCGAACTGGTTCAAGGACTTGCTTTGCAAATTCGGACTACATCGCTGGCATGATCTCGATGTTCCCGGTCCGCACGGAACCATTAGAACCAGTTTTTGTCGGTGGTGCCCTCAGGTCAAACTTTTGCCCTAACTTGTTGACCCAAATTCTGGGCGACTGCGTCAGGATCCAGGACCGTTCCGGACACGATTTGCCGCGATCAGGTCGCCGGTAAGAAAGCAGCGCCCACAATTGTTGAACAGCTTGGAAGGGGGCGAGAACGCGGCGTTGAACGTCTCTGAAGCTGTCAATAAGGAGAGCCGGGCAACGACGGCCCGGCTGGCTTCGCGCTTTTACCCCAAGACCTCTCCTCGGGAGCTTCACCAAAGCAATAAGCCTGAAAAACAAAAACCCTCCGCATTGGAAGGGAGGGTTTCATTCAGCCGATTACTTCGGAGCCAGTCCGTCGTCTCGGTCTTGGTACGCTGCGGGCGCGACCCCGATGCGTGTGATTTACTCTAACACCAAGTTGACCATTCCTAGTCAAAACTTCACAATCTCAGTTGACACCGGTCGGGTCTCATGGAAGGATTCCTTCCAAAAACCCATTGGCGTTCGCTGCTGGCCAACCGAGCTTCGGTAACCCGGGGCTGCTGAGTTGCGCAAACTAGGATGGATTGAAAAACTCTGGCCAACTTCCGGTTGGCGCGTCATGCACGGGGTACGTGGGATTCGATGTCGCACACCAGTGATTTCCCTGGAAAAGGCTTGCTCATGAGTTTGCGGTTTGTCTGGATTGCGTTATCTAGCATGCTCCTCGCCTTCCCCGCCTGCGCACAGTTACCGTCAACTCAAAAACTCTCGGTCGAAGACGAGCGCGAGTTCAGGAAAGAACTGGAACGGCTGCAAAGGCTGCTCCCGACGGCTAATGATAAACCGGCGATCGAATTGCAAATCGCCAATACCTACGCAGCGGGTGCGCAGTTTTCGGAGGCTATAGAACGGTTGCGCAAGGTGGTCGGGGCAAATCTTGGGTTCGATCCTTCTCGCGATCCCGATTTTGCAAAGCTCCGAGACACTACTGAATTCAAATCGATCATGGACGAGGTACGGCGACAGACCCCGCCCGTCCACAATAGCCGGCTGATCGCGACTCTAGACGAGCGGGATGTTCGTCCCGAGAGCATCGCTTTCAATATCAAGCGGAATGCTTTTCTCCTGGGCAACACAGCGAGATCCGAACTTGTCAGATGTTCCCTACGCGGGGACTGCCACGCGTTCGTGATGCCGAATGCCGGAGAAAAAGGTTATGTTCTTGGCATCAAGATAGACGCGGCTCGTGGTGCCGTCTGGGCCACAAATAACACGGCATCTGCCGCGAGCCTCCGCTGCTACGATCTCGAAACCGGCAAACCTCGGCGAACTGCGTCGATCCAAGGTAAGCACGTTTTCAACGATCTTGCTATCTCCTCAACTGGGGTCGCTTATGTCAGCTACACCGCCGAGGGTTCCGTATATCAACTACCGTCCGGAACGAGCGCGCTTCAAAGAATGGCCCCGCAGCATACGTTTACAGCTGCAAACGGCATCGCTATCTCTACTGATGAAAGGGTACTCTATGTCTCGACGTGGGAGGACGGTATAGATGTGATCGACATTCAGTCCGGAGCGGTGACGCCTATTACCCATCCAGACAATGTCTGCCTGGCATTTATAGATGGCCTGTATGCGACTCAACGAAGCCTAATCGCAATTCAAAATGGCCCGATGCTGCCTCGGATTGTCGAATTCAGATTGAGTGAGAACGGGGCGCAGATCGTCGCTATGAGAATTCTTGAGCGCCGTAACGCAACGTTTGATGGCATCACTACCTGAGTAGTCGTGCGGAACGATCTCTACTACGTCGCAAACCCGCAAACCGATAAGAACAGCGGCGCTGAGCTGCGGCCTTTAGAGGTATTCAGTGTGCGAGTTGCTCCTTGATGAACTTCAATCTCGAACAGTTTTGTACGGACGGTCGGCAACCTGGAAGTTGGGTTCCAAGGCGCTACACGCACGAGCAGATAGAGGAAAGCACTGAAGAAGTTCTGTTGCGCATCCTATTGATCGGGTACTCATACGGGATCACACCAGCGAGCGTCGCGGGGTGATCGCAGAAAGGGTGGGTCGGGAGTTGGACCCATGTTGACTGCCGCGAAGCTCTCAGGCCTTCAGCAGAGCCTGAACGTAAGCAGGCTTCAGAGGGAGCCAGCGCGCGACCTTGCCGGTGGCGTCCAAGAGGGCTCCCGCGATGGCAGGACCGGCCAAGGCGTTCGCAGCCTCTGACCCCTGACCATATTTCCCGACTTCAGGACGATTGATCAGCACAACTTTGATCTCGGGAAGGTCGGCCATCGTCGCGATCGGGTAACTCCGCCAATCACTGGCGAGCACTGCGCTTTCATCAAAGCGAAGTTCCTCCAGCAATGCCATGCTGACACCCATGACGCTGCCGCCTTCGATCTGGCGTTTCAACTGCGACGGATTCACCACAATGCCGGGGTCCACCGACACCGTCATGTTTTCCACCTTAATGACCCCGCTATTCATATCGACTGCGATATGCGCCACGCAAGCCCAGTAGGTTCCGGACCGAAACATCGCCGCTACACCTTGGCCTTGCCTCAGACCGCGGCTATTTTCTGAACGCTCCGAACGGGTTCGCCATGCAGAAGCCTCACGAACGGATTCGAGCACAGCAATAGCACGTTTGTCGCGGGCGTGTTGAATCCGGAATTGAAGCGGGTCGACTCCGGCGAGCAGCGCCGCCTCAGTGATGGCCAACTCGCGCGGGAAGTTCTGCTGATACTGCCCTGGCGTCCGCATGCTGTGATCGCGCAGCCCGACGGCAAGCGGCGATGACTTCTGCCCGACTTGGAAGGTTCCGTAAGCCCGCTCGAGGACCGCAGGCGCGCCGTCGTAGATCCAAGGATCGTGCATGGCATTCGCAATACCGAAGGCAGAGCCCTTGTCACCGGGGCTCGGGATGGTGGGAAGGCCAGCCAGGACTGCACCGACCAGGCGGTCATCCTGCATGGCGGGCATGTAATGGTCGATTTGATATCCGGTCAACTTGCCTTCGGCATCCAGACCGAGCTGGACGTCTGAATAAGCGGCAGATGATTGCGTCGACCATTGAAAATCGTCAGGGCGCATCCACTGCACCCGAACAGGCTTGCCCACGGCTTGCGAGAGAATTACTGCCTCATCTTCTGCCCCGGCGTTGCCGCCGTTCGATCGCCCGTAGTGACCAGGACCCGAGAAATTGCGCACGACGACATGGTCTACGGAAGTGTTGAGCATCTGCGCAATCCCGGTGCGGAGGGCCTGAGGGTTTTGGGTGTGCGTGTGGACATACACAGATCCATCGGAACGCACATCAGCTACCGCCATCGTGGGGCCAATGGGCGCATGCTTCAGGAATGGAAGCTGGTACGATGCGGAAAACCGTTTGGGCGAGCTTGCAATGGCCGAAGCCACATTTCCCTTGGAGGTTTTGCTAGTGGCGGCAGGAGCGGTTTTCCAGTCCGCATCTTCTTTCAGAAATTGAAAGAGGCGTTGATCTCCTGGGAGCCCCTTCCAGTCCGTCCACTTTGTGCCTGAAGCTACCTGCTGCGCGGCTTTGATGGCTTCCCATTCTGTGGGAGCAACCACCCCAACGAGATTTCCTTTGACAATGACCTGTGTATTCGGAAAGCGAGCCTTGTCCAGGGGCCCTACGGACTCCAATTGGGAACCCAGAGTCTTCGGATGCACCATGCGGGCATGCAGCATGCCGGGAAGACGCAGGTCGGTCACCCAAGTCTCTTTGGCAGTGACCTTCGAAACAGTTACCGAGTTGGGAAAGGATTTGCCGACGACTGAGTACTCGCTGACGGGCTTCAGCGGCGGGTTCCCCTCCACGGTCAATCCGGACATGCTGTTCACGTCGCCTTTGACGGGTATAGTGAGATTCAATTTCTGGTTTTTGACCAGATCGCCATAAGACACGCTTTTGCCGCCTCCAGAGACAACACCGTCTTTGACGGACAGCTGATCCTTCGGCACACCGAGATGTTCGGAAGCTAAATCGAGAAGTGCCTGATAGACGTAAGCGCCCGCCTTTCGGATATTCGGCATGCCGCCCTGTAGAAAATCGAAGGCCCCGCTGCCATCCGGCGTGCGATCTGTGTCTCCGGAAATGACGGTTGTGATGGCTTCGAAGGGCACTCTGAGTTCTTCCGCGGCGATCTGCCGGTAGGCGGTGAAGACGGTGCCCTGGCCGAAATCGGGCTTGCCTACGCGAATGAGGACGGAGTTGTCGGCGTGGATTTCGATCCACGATTCCGGTAGCGCTGGATTAAGCGTGTGGCCGCTGCCGGCTGCGCCAGCTTGCTGCGTTTCCTCCGCTTTGAGCAGAGTGAAGCCCACCATCAGCGTTCCGCCCGCTTTGACGAATCCACGGCGCGAAAGCGCTGCACCGAAAACGTCGGTTGCTGTGCTGGCGGTTTGTTTTTCGGTCGCTATCATGCCTCACTCCTTTTCGTCATGGTCGTGGCTGCCCGCCGCACAGCCTGGATGATGGCGGTATAGCTTCCGCAACGGCAGAGATGCGGCGAGACACCAGAGGTAAACGCCTCCTTGATCTCTGCTGCGGTGGGTGACGCAATACGCTCCAGGAGTTCGGTGGCTTTGATCATCATTCCGTTCTGGCAGAATCCGCAGAGCGGCGTCTGCTCCTCGATCCAAGCCTCTTGCACGGGGTGAAGAGTTCTCACGGCCGCCTCCTCAGAAAGGCCTTTCTGTTTGGCCCATCGCGCCGGCAGACCCTCGAGAGTGGTGACCTCTTTGCCAGCCGCCATCGCCAAAGGAGTAATGCAAGAGCGTACTTCCTTGCCGTTGAGCAGCACGGAACAAGCTCCACATTGCGCGAGCCCGCAACCAAACTGAGGGCCAGAAAGCTCCAGATCGTTTCGTAATACGTAAAGCAAGGGAGTATCGGCGGGCGCCTGAACCTCGCGCTTCGCTCCGTTAACGAGGATGGTAGACATAGGAATCTCCTTCCAAGATAGCGCCGAACTACTCCAGCCGTTATCGCCGTTTTCAAATCTACGATCTGCTGCTGTTCGCCCGGTTTCCGTCTGCTTCCATCACCTTGCGTGTCGATCATGGTCGCGCTTAACCGAGGTTCCTCCGCTCGGTCTAGCGCCAACATCTTTGAGTACTCCGCTATGGGTGAGGTCTGTACAAGCCGGACAGGTCGCTCGCTATATGTTCGGAGCGAATCCGGCGCAATGCCGGAACCGTTTACATGAATTCGCGCGCACGCGTCGACCGACCACACATTGAACACCAATTGGTGTGAGGACGTGCGCGAGCATGTTCGAAATCTAAGCCACGCGCCGGAATTTCATGCAGCCCGCCGTGTTCGAAACAAGATCGCGGCGCTCTTCTCGGAGGTGCGCAATCAACTGCGCCTCCGCTAGCGAACACTTCACTCGCGGTAAACATGGCGGCGGCGAGTCCCGGTAGGAGCAGCGTGTGCGCTCACTCCGGCGCCGCAAGGAGCGGTACCAAAACCTACTGCAGCCAGATGATTTTATTCTCGATGGAATCGTGCAAACGCTGTCGGCGATTTCTATGTCGCTTTGTGCAGCACCGACTTCTTGGCCGAATCCTCAGAATGTAAACTTAGCGGCGACCTCCAGCCATCTTGGATTGTA
>DATAYL010000133.1:0-3762 GCA_036272575.1 Bryobacteraceae bacterium
GCAGCACGCCGTCGTTGGTACGGGCATCCGCCATGTCGTCCGTCACCTTGCGGGCGATGTCCCACAATGGCCGGTCGAATGGAGCAGAGAGATTAACGGTCGCCAGGGAGAAGAGGAATCCGGCGTGCGCGTCTACATTGCCGAGCACGCCGCGCGCATTGACTGGACTCGTGATTGTGAAGGCCTCGTTCGGTGGCTTGGCAGCAGTGCGTACCAGAGCGGCGCAAAGCGCGCCGTGCACCGTCGTGCTCTCGTCTCTGCTGCGGCGCCGGATGCGTTCAGCCTCCGCAGCACTAAAGCTCACGGTGGACACGATCGGATGGTCGCCTTCGAAAGGCCGCCACAGCGGCATTCTCGCGATCGCGCGCAGTTTCTCCGCGTCGACACCTGCGGGCGCTCGCATCTGGATCGTCTGGCCGTGCGGCAGCAGTGCCTCCTCTAGCAACTGATCAAGAGACGGGAGCGCCGGCAGCGGTTTGAGCTCATGGCCTTTCAGCGCCTCGAGCAGGTCGCGAACGATGACGGCTGCCGACAAGCCGTCCAGCAGGGCGTGGTGCAAGGTCAGAACGACGGTCCCCTGCCTGCGCGCGCGCAGCACCGTTGCCCGCATCAGCGGCGCCTCGGAATCGACGAAAGGGGTGCGCAGTTCCCGTTCGACGATCGCGTGCCAGTCCCCCGGCTCGGTGCTAGCGACCACCGCGACGGGCAGCTTGCGGTGGTCGCAGTGGAAAATCGATGGACCCGACCGTACATCGCCGGCTATATAGGCCGACAACATCGGGTGCCTCCGCTGCACCCTGTCGAAAGCAGTCTGAAAATCCAGCGCATCGATGTCGCCGGAAATTTCTGCTACGACACAAAAGTGCCGCGGATGTTCGCGTGCATACAGATGGAAGAACCTCTCCATGGATCCGACGGGACGCACGAACACGTCATCCGGCGTATTGGCCAAAGCGGCATTCATCGAGTAAGTCATGACCTCTCCTCAAAGCAGCACAAATACGTGCCCTACTTAGCCAGGTCTGAATTCAGGACCAGGCACAATCTTGCAGAGCATCTAGCATTCCGTTTAATTCGCAAGGTGACTCCGTCAGTCGGTTCATCGACCGATCCAAGGACCCCATTTTCCTTGTTGCTTGATGTAATTCAACGCCTGCTTTTTCCCTGTACGTTGTTCTAGACGACGGATCTTGTGTCCCGGATTTTGACTCGATGTCAGTTATTTTGGCGCAGCAACGAATGCGATTCGCGGTGCACTGTTCGCTCACCTCACCCCGATAATCAGCCCGAAACGAAGTAGGGCGCACAAATGGATGTAACTAATCAACATAACTTGTGATGTTCCATTGCGCGAGTAACACCCCTATCACTTCAGGCGATCGCCGCGAATTTGATGGAAAGAGAATTGCATCGACCAAGAAGTCAGGCTGATTCGAAGTGAAGACCGCTTTTGGATTGCGCCTCAAGTCGCCTCGCATCGCGGGAGATTGAAAATGCCTGAAATAAAGAATAGCCAGCAAACCGCTGCGCAGTTGGTGATCCGAAGTCTGATGCAGCAGAATGTCAAATATATATTCGGCATCCCAGGGGGAAAAATCATGCCGACCTTTGACGTATTGAACGATGAGGGTCCGCGTTTGGTCGTCTGCCGGCACGAACAGAACGCCGCCTTCATGGCCGCTGCCGTTGGGCGTTTGACCGGAAGGCCTGGAGTCTGTCTTGTCACTTCGGGACCGGGCACAGGCAATCTGGTAACCGGCGCGGCCACCGCCACTACCGAAGGCGATCCCATGGTTGCCATAGGAGGCGTTGTTTCCTTGGCAGATACCCTCAAGCAGACGCACCAGTCCATGGACTCGGTTGCGATCATGAAGCCGGTCACAAAGTTCAGTGTCGCCATCAATGCGCCGGATGCCGCCGGTGAAGCTGTTGTAAACGCTTTCCGTGCCGCAATGGCGCCTCGCGCTGGCGCAGCGTTCATCGCATTTCCCAGAGATGTGCAGGGCGAAGCGACCCAAGCCACCGTACCGCCGTTACTGGCGCTTCCGGCGTTGGGCGCAGCCCCTGCAGATATGATTCGCCGAGCTGCGGAAACAATATCCAAAGCGAAGAGCCCGGTTGTCCTGCTTGGCATGGGTGCTAGTGAACCTCGCACAACAGCCGCAGTGCGCGCTCTGTTGAAGCGCCACGCCTTGCCCGTCGTGGGCACATTTCAAGGCGCGGGAGCCGTATCGCGCGAATTGCTTCCACTATTTTTCGGACGCGTGGGACTCTTCCGGAATCAACCGGCAGACAAGGTGCTCGCCAGGGCGGACCTCGTGCTAACCATCGGGTACGATCCGGTCGAGTACGACCCGAGTCTCTGGAACATGGGTAAGGCAAGGGCCATCATTCATCTGGACAATTACCCCTGCGACATCGATAACCGTTATCAACCGGAGTTGGAGCTTCGCGGAGCAATTCCTGAGACAGTGTGTGCCCTCGCGTCAATACTGCAGGACCAGTCCTTCGCCGGAGGTCCAGAGCTTCAGGCGATTCATGCGGAGTCGAAGAAATTGCTCGATCCGCCGGCAGCGAAATCCAACGGCTTGATCCACCCTCTCAGCATTGTGCTGGCGCTGCGCAGCCTAGTCGATGATGACAGCATTGTCGCGTGCGACATGGGGTCGCATCACATTTGGATGGCTCGGCACTTCTTCGAGTTTGAACCACACAAACTCCTGTTCAGTGACGGGCAGCAAACTATGGGAGTAGGAATCCCGTGGGCCATGGCGGCAAACCTTATTTATCCCGCGAAAAAGGCGGTCGCTGTGGTCGGCGACGGCGGCTTCCTCTACTCTTCGATGGAGTTGGAGACAGCAGTTCGGTTGAAATTGAACATTACAGTCATTGTATTTCGCGATGGTCGCTACAACATGGTGGCGTTTCAGGAAGAGCTTCTCTATGGCCGCACATCGGGCACTGATTTCGGTAACCCGGACCTCGTGAAATATGCGGAAAGTCTCGGAGGCATGGGCCTGAGAGTCAACAAGCCCGATGAACTCTTGCCCACTTTACGCAAAGCCTTCGAAACTCCCGGCGTAGTCGTGGTCGACATTCCGACAGACTACAGCAAGAACGTGGAAATCGGTCAACATGTGATTCCCGAAGCCTGGGACTGAGGAGGACGATTATGACGAATTCAATTGGATCCGGCTCACTCGAAATGATCCAGCCAGCGTGGCACCACGTCTCCGGCAGCAACGATCATCGAGCGGGAGAGTTGTATCAGACCTCCCTAATCTCCGCTTTGATGGCCGGACTCTACGAAGGTGAAATGACCTATGGAGAGATTCGGAAGCATGGCGATTTCGGTCTTGGCACATTCAATGACCTCGATGGTGAGATGGTCGGCTTTGACGGAACGTTCTACCAGCTTCGATCGGACGGATCCGCGCGTCCCGTCACTGGCGAACAAAAGACACCCTTCGCAGTGGCTACCTTTTTCCAGCCGGAGCAGGAGTTGGATGTAATGCAGCCGATGACGAAGAGCGCCCTTCTGGCAACGATTGAGAAGGCGACGAATGCCAACCTCTTCAGCGCCGTGAGAATGGATGGCATTTTCGATGAAGTCGGCACACGAACCGTGCAACGTCAGTCCAGGCCCTTTCCTCCGCTCACAGAAGCAGCGGAACATCAAGCGGAGAAAGTCTTCACCAACGTGGAAGGGACCTTGGCCGGATTTCGTTCTCCGATTTATGCGCAGGGTATCGGCGTGGCGGG
>DATAYL010000134.1:0-12256 GCA_036272575.1 Bryobacteraceae bacterium
AGAGAAAAGCCTCTTGCACCCTCTTTAAATGCGTTCTGTACGTTAGCTCTGCAGAGGGCGAGAGCTGGTCCAATGGCGAAGAGAATGCTGCTGCCAAGACACAAGATGAGGGTGAAGCCAAGAACGCGCCTGTCGATCGACATTTCGGAGAGGCGCGGAATGGCGTGCGGACCGAAATGGATCAGCATGAGCATCATCCACTTGGCCATCAGCAAGCCGGCCGAGCCACCCAGCAAAGCGAGCAGAATACCTTCCGCCAGAAACTGCTGCAGGATACGTGTGGCACTGGCGCCGATGGCGGAGCGAATTGCTACTTCATGAGTCCGGGCAGCGCCGCGTGCGAGCAGCAGGTTCGCGATGTTGGCGCAGGCAATCAGTAGGACGAATAAGCCGGCCACTTGCAAAATCAGCAGGGCGTGACGATGGCTGGCGGTGAGCCGTGTCTGGAGGGGCACTAAGTCCATGTGCGAGACGCCGGGGAACCAGCGGTCGGGATAGCTTTTGAGGAGGTTGGATTCGATGCCTTGCAGTTCGGTCCGGGCGGCGTCCCGACGAATGAAGGGTTTGAGACGCGCGATCACAAACAAGCGCGATGGCGGGGAGCGCACCAGCGGCGGTGCGGAAACGAACGCTCCGGCTTGGGACGGCGCGAGGCCACCCCACCAATCTTGCGGGAAGAGAAAGCGGAAGTCCGATGGCAGCACACCCGTGACGGTCATGCGTGTGCCGTCGAGCGTGATGACTTTTCCGATCAGGCTGGGATCGGCTCTAAACTGATCTCTGAAAAGCGAATACGACAGGACAACGGAATTGAGCGATTGTTCGGGTGCGAAAAGGCGGCCGTAGCTAGCATGCGCCCCGGTGATGGCCCAGAAATCACCTGCGATGGAGATGACGCGGGTTTGGATGGCAGTGTTAGTTCTGGCGATTGTGGCGTCGGCATAGGTGTAGGCGGTTAGCTTTTCAAAAGCTTGGGCGCGTACACGCCATTCCGCGAAGTCGGCTCCGGCGATACCTGCTTTGTAAGGGACGCCGTTGGACGCATTGACAGGATCTGTGAAGGCGACAAGCCGTTCAGCATTTGGATAGGGGAGAGGTTCCAGAAGAACCGTGCTGATGACGCTGAAGACGGCGATGTTCACGCTGATGCCGAGTGCCAGGGAGAGGATCGCGACGATTGAGAAGCCGGGATTGCGGCGCAGCATCCTGGAGCCAAAGCGGATGTCTTGCGTGATTTGTCCTTGGGCGTTCATGAGACGTTCTGGTCATAGTAACGCTTCAGGAACAACGCGGGAGGCAACCGTGCATCTTAGAACGGAAGGCGGCGGCGGAGACACTGCAGCAGGATGCCAGCACGTTCTACTTTGGAAATGTGAGGGCGGCGAGCGAGAACGTTGTATTGCTCCATCCGGATTTTTTGCAGGATGCGCATGCCGCCGCGGCTGAAGAGATCGAGATCGAGCGAGAGTCGCCAGTCTACAGTTTCGATGAGTGGCAGGCCTTTGCGGAAGAGATCCGCAGCGACATCCACGGCTTCGGCCAGCATGGACTGGAAGCGCAAATTGTATTTGCGGGCGAAGAGTTCTTCGAGGGTGTAGTCGTGGCGGGCGAGCAGATCCAGCGGCAGGTAGACACGGTCTTTTTGCAGATCGACGGTGACGTCCTGCCAAAAATTGGCTAGCTGAAGGGCGGTGCAGGTGAAATCGGAGAGGCGCTGGCGCTCGGCGTCGCGATAGCCGCAGAGATAGAGGACGAGATGGCCGACCGGATTGGCGGAGTTAGCGCAGTAGGCGAACACCTCGTCGAAGTTGCGATAACGGATGACGGTCTGGTCCTGTTCAAAGGCCTGAATTAAGCGGTCGAACGGCTGAATGGGGATCTCGTGGCGCTCGACCGTGTCGCGGAGCGCAATGAAAACGGGATGAGCGGCTTCTCCGCGGTACATGGCAGTGAGTTCACTCCGCCACCAAGCGAGCAGTTTGAGGCTTTCGGCGGAATCACCGATTTCGTCGCCGAGGTCGTCCGCCCAGCGACAAAAGGCGTAGACATTGTAGAAATCCTGGTGCAGGTGTTTCGGCAACAGAAAGCTGACGATTTGAAAATTTTCGTAATGGTTGGTGGCAAGCCAGCGCGTATATTCGAGCGCTTCGGCTTCCGGGTAGGCGGCAGACTCAATGCCGACACTTTCGATGTAGGCTTTGGGTTGTAGGTGCGCGACGGGCAAGTGGTTCAGGGAATAATGGCCGTCTTTATTTGACCATTACGGCGATGCGCGAGGTCGTAGAGGACTTTAGGCAGTTCGCTCAACGGTTCTTCGTGGTTGACCAGTTGTTTGGCGCTGACTCTGCCCTCGGCTACGAATTGGAGAGCGCGGCGGATATGGGAGGGGGTGTGGTGAAAGCTGGCTTTGCAGGTGATCTCGCCATAATGCAGCAGGGTGGTGTCAAGACCGACCCGAGTGCCGGTAGGACAGCCGCCAAAGAAGTTGATGATACCGCCTTTGCGCACCAGTTGGATGGCCAGTTCCCAGGCATCTGGGCGGCCGACGGCCTCGATGACGACATCGGCTCCGCGGCCGCCGGAACGGGCTTTCAATTCAGCAATGAGGCTCGAGTCCTTAGCCATTTCAGCATGATTTGAAATCAAGATACCCTCGTCGGCGCCAAGCACGATGGCGCGGTCTACCTGTTCAATGCGTCGCGCGATGGCGATTACGCGTGCGCCATAGGCCCACTTGGCGAGCCGCACGAACATGAGGCCGATAGGGCCGAGGCCGAGAACGGCGAGCGTGTCGCCGGGTTGTACATGACTTTCGTCCAGGCCGCGAACCGCGCACGCCAAAGGCTCAGCCAACGCCGCGTCTTTGTAGGAGAGGCTGTCTGGAATGCGATAGGTGTTCTTGCGAACGATGCGCTCGGGCAGGCGAATGTATTCGGCGTACGCGCCGTTATTGAAGAGCAGATCTTCACAGAGGTTCTGCTGGCCGCGGCGGCAGAAGAAGCACTTGTCGCAGGGCGCGGAATTCGCAGCAACAATACGGTCGCCGACGCGAAAGCCTGTGATGCCATCGCCTAACGCAACGACATCGCCGGCCAGTTCGTGGCCGAAAAGAGCAGGCGGCTGAATCATCTTGGCGTGATAGCCGCGGCTATATACTTTAACGTCCGTGCCGCAGGTTAGCGCAGTGCGGACGCGCACCAACAACTCGCCAGGTGAGATGGCGGGCACGGGAACCGTTTCGAGGCGCACGTCCTCTTTACCATAGAGAACGGCGGCCTGCATTTTAGAGCCGACGGTGCTTTCGAATCCAAGCGGTCCCTGAGGCCGGATGAGAGTGGTTGCCATCAGCCTTGCTCCTGAGGATGAATCACTACTTTGAGTGAATTTTCACTGGGGTGCCGCGCGATTTGAATGCCGCGACGAATATCCTCCAGGCTAAGACGATCCGAGATCAGCTCTTCGAGCGGTAACTTGCCGCTGAAGACGAGATCGGCAGCTTCAGCCTGCAGATCTACATCAGCGCTGTATGAGCCCAGGAGGATCCGTTCACCGACGCAGATATCCGCACCACAAAAATCGATACGTTCTTGAGCGGAAGTTTGAGCAAAAAGCAAAATCTTTGAACCAGGACGTGAAATTCGCAAAGCTTGTTCCACCAAACCACGAGCGTTGGTTGCAAGAACGACAGCGTCAACACCGCGGCCTTCCGTCAACTCTTTAGCCACTGCTTCAAAAGCCGCGTCGCGTGGATCGAAAGTTTGTGCGCCGAAACGTTCCGACAGCGTTCGGCGATATTCAATTGTATCGGTTGCGAGAACGCGTGCGCCGGTTTGGTGGGCCAACCTAGTAAAGATCAGGCCAATCGGGCCCTGACCTAGAATAACTACGGTCTCTCCGCTGCGAAGGCCAAGCAGCTTTATCGCCTTCAGGCAGGTATTGACAGGTTCGACCCAACACGCCTGATCGAAGGTTACGTGATCCGGAATACGCTCCACGCCGCGCTCAACGATCCAATCCATAACGCGGACATACTGAGCGAAGCCTCCGCCTGCGGCTTCATAACCTGCAGTGATCCCCACCTTCTTGTAGACCGGGCACTGGGCATAAAGTTTGCGTTGGCAATAAAAGCACTCGCCACAGGGGATATGATGGAACGCTACAACGCGATCGCCAGCGGCGAACTTCGTGACATCAGCGCCGACCAAGACAACCACACCAGCTGTCTCATGGCCAAAAATTCGCGGGGGCGGCAACAGGTTATATTCGATCTTTTTGAGGTCGGTGTGGCAGACGCCGCAACTCTCGACACGGACCAGCAATTCGCCGGGCCCGATGGAGGGAACTGGCTCCGACCTGACCTCGATTCGGCTCTCACCCAGATAAACGGCAGCCCGCATGACGGCGGGTACGTCAAGGCTGGGTTTTTGTATCGCCTGGGCTACCGATCGGCTCTGCAACAATTCGGCTACTGACAAGAAACTCCCCTAAAGTCTTCGAAGCGCTCTCCGCGCGCCGCCTTAACCGTAATAAGGACCCCAACAGCATCGGGCGCTTCAGGGCGTGTATCACGATTTTCCCACGGACGATTCTGCCTTCTGCCGAACGCATGGCGTTCAAGTCGAACGGGAAAGATTCGTCAGCGCGGTCCGACACGACTTTGATGCAACAAAAGGGCAGTTGGGCGCGTTTTGCCCGTGCCGCGACGCCGGCGGCTTCCATATCGACCGCTATAGCGCCGGTGCTGAACAGACGGGATTTGGCCACAGCTTCGTTCACTATAGAATCCTGCGACAACAGCGAGCCGACGCTAAACTCGTCTGGCGCAACTACCGGAACACATGCAAATTCCTCGCCGCTGGCAGGGCTGATGACCCGATCGGCGACCACGATTTGCCCTTCAGATAAGGCTGGATCGAGGGCGCCGCAGTAGCCAGTGCTCACGACAGCTTCGAGCCGGGAAGAGGAGAGTTCCTTAACCATTCCGGCGCGGATAGCCACTTCGAGGGCTTGGGCGGCGAGTTTGGGGCCGGCTCCATTGGCGGCGAGGAGGATGCGGCGGCTCTCCCAGATTCCTTCGAACGCGTAATCGAGCGGCCATTTTAGTTTGCGGACGCCGGTCAGGATATCGGCGAAGGGTTTCAGTTCCGCTGCTTCGGCGGCAACATAGAGTATGGCCATTTAATTTCGTAAGCCGACAGACGACAAGGTCGTCCGCCCCACCAATTGATTCGAAAGCATCAACAGTAGCCGTTGGCACGGAACCAGCCAATGGCGCGTCCCAAGGCATCATCGACTGGCCCAGGCGTAAACCCTAACGTATTGGACGCTTTGGCGTGACTGACAAACATTTTAGTGCGGGCCATGCGCACGGCTTCGAGCGGAGCCATTGGTTCCTGGCCAGTCAGATTCGCCCAGGCGGTATTCGCTAGGCCGGTGAGATAGGCCAGTGTGTAAGGGATGCGTGTGGTGGGTGGCGCTTTCCCGGAAAGTTCAGCCAAACGGCCCAGTATCTGCTCGAGCGTCAGGTTTTGGCAGCCGAGAATATAGCGCTCTCCGGGGCGGCCACGCTCGGCCGCCAGCAAGTGGCCTTCGGCAATGTCCCGTACGTCCACCAGATTTAGGCCAGTGTCTACAAAGGCAGGCAGCTTGTTACGCAGAAAGTTGAGGATTATGTTGCCGGTCGGAGTGGGGCGCCAATCGTGGTCGCCGACGGGCGCAGTCGGATTGACTATGACAATCGGTTGACCGGCGCGGGCCTTTTCAAGCGCGACTTGCTCGGCGAGCCACTTGGAGCGTTTGTAATGGCCCTGCATGTCGCTGATGCGTACAGGGCTGTCCTCATCTCCATTGCCGCTTTGCGACATGCCGATGCAGCCGACGGTGCTTGTGTAAACAATGCGTTCGACGTTAGCCCGTTCAGCGGCCTCGAGAATATTGCGCGTACCCTCCACATTGGAGCAATACATCTCCTGCGGGTTGCGTGCCCAGAGGCGGTAATCGGCGGCCAAATGAAAAACGAAGCGACAACCTTTTACGGCGGCCGCGAGAGAATCAGGGTCGCGCAGGTCGCCCGGAACGCACTCCACTCTCAGTTCGCGGATCTGGCTGCTCGAACGACAGAGCGCGCGAACGTGGTGGCCGCGCTCAGTCAGGAGCCGGGCCACGTGCCAGCCGATAAATCCACTGGCGCCAGTGACTAAGGTAGTCGGTATTTTCAAGGAGTAAACTGCGGAACACCTAGCTTAGCGAACGGCTTCCACTCACACTCATATGTTAGAGGCAGAGTTGGAAAGCGGCGGAAAGCCGGAGGTGGGAATCGAGGGTTCGCGAAAATCGAAGCTGCGCGCATACGAAGCACTGACAGTATGACGCTCGCGAGCGATTTCGCGGGACAGGATTTTGTTCCGTTCTTCTTCCTCTCTCGACGCCATCGCTTTGGAATAAGAAGCGAGCGCCAGTAGGGGGAAGGTGTTCCGATAATCGGTGTACTGGAGATAGAAGACACGCGGGAAGCCAGTCCCCGTGCAGAAATCTTCGTTCCAGTTCCCTTCAGGCGTCTGAGTTCTCACCAGGTAATCGACGCCGTTATGCAGGCTCTCGCTGCGCATGTCGCCACCAGCAAGTAACGCCAGAATAGCCCAGGCGGTTTGCGACGGCGTGCTGGGGTTGGAGATGAAGCGTTTTTCATCATAACTCGCGCAACTTTCGCCCCAGCCGCCGTCCGGATTTTGATACGCGCGGACAAACTCGATGCCCCTCTGGATGCTCGGCTCGTTTTCAGCCATACCCGTGGCGCGCAGGCCACGAAGTGCCAAGAACGTCCCGTACAGATAATTAACACCCCAGCGTCCATACCAGCTGCCATCGAATTCTTGAGCATTCAAAAGATATTGGACACCGCGCTGAACGGCGGGATGTTCGGGACCCAACCCGCAGCGAACTAATGCTTCTAGGACTCGACCGGTAATATCGGGGCAGGAAGGGTCGAGCATGGCGTTGTGATCCGCAAACGGAACATAACTGAGCACGCTCCAGTTGTTGTCAACGTCGAAAGCAGCCCAGCCACCATCTTTGCCCTGCATCGCCAGTAACCAATCTACGGCGCGCTGCATGCAGGCGCGTTGTAAAGCTTGGTCCGAACCGTCGATCTTTTCAAGCGCCAGCAGGACCATGGCGGTGTCATCGACGTCGGGATAGAACTCGTTGTTAAACTCGAACGCCCAACCGGACGGTTCGGCCCTTGGGCGTTTGACCGACCAATCGCCTCGGCGACGAATTTCCTTGGAGATGAGCCAGTCCGCCGTGCGGCGAAGGGAATCAGGGGGCGCCTGTTCGGCTTCCGCCAGCGCAAAAGCGGCAATAGCGGTATCCCAGACGGGGGAGAAACAAGGCTGCATGTAGAAGCCCCGCTCATCATCAACCATCAGGTAATTGAACTGCCGTTCAGCTTCGATGCGCAGGGGATGATCCGCGCCGTAGCCAAGAACATCGAGCGCCATGACAGCGTACTGCATGGACGGGTAAATAGCGCCGAGACCGTCCGAGGCTTCAAAATGCTCAATCATCCATTCGCCGCATTTCTTGATGGCGTGCTGCCGAATGACGTGAAAGCCAAGCTTTTCCCAGCGCTTCAAAAAGCGATCGATCCAGAGAAAGGTATTGCGCCAGCTGAAAAATTTCGCTCCACGGGCGGGCAGTACCGGCTCACCGGCCACAAACAGCTCATCGAGCGTGAAGCCTGCTGGTACCGGGCGCATCGGATTGGCGGCGTGTACGATCGAGAGTGAAAGAACGATGGCGCGGGTCCAGGACGACATCTGATAAATGAAGTTGAAGGGCAGCAGAATGATTTCCGGCGGAATGGACGGACAAGCATCCCGTGGAAAGAGATTAAACAGGCTGAGATTCGTGCGGACGTAACTGTTCGAAGCCTGTAATCCGCCGAGCGCCAGAATGCGTTCGCGGAGCCGGCTCATGGCATCTGATTCGGCCGGCACGCCAGCTACCTTCATAGCAAAGTAAGCCTTGATGGAAGCATTCACTTCCGATGGACCGCCGAGGTAAATGTTGAAGCCGCCATCGGGCAATTGGCGGTTGAGGATAGAACTGACCGCTCGATCGATACGTGTACGTGTGGGTGGATTCCAAACGCCGTCTTGCGGCGGATGGAGCCACAACTCCATCAAGATGTAGTCGGATTCAAGGGTGCTGTCGGCACGCAGATCGGCCCACCAGTACCCCTCCTCAGACTGCCGACTTAATAGCGCGGCCGTCGCTTTCTTCGCGGTTTTGCCGCAGGCGAGACTCAGGAAATCTTCAATTTGAACACTAGACTTCATGTTTCAGCAAAGGCATCCGCCTAAGTACGTCTGATGTTTAGGCGTGGCGTAAAGTTTTCCAGATCAGCGGGCAGAGTAAAACGCACGTCCTCTTCTTTGATTTCCGCTTCTTCCAAAGTGTCGTACCCTTGACGCTGCAAATGGCTAATCAGTTCCTGAACAAGATGTTCCGGCGCGGAAGCACCGGCAGTAACGGCGACGGTATCCACACCGGTCAGCATGTCCAACTCGACTTCGCTGCAGTCGTCCAGCAAGTAAGCTGGAATTCCCGCCTTCTGACAAACTTCGACCAGGCGACGTGAATTGGAACTGTTTTGCGAGCCGACGACCAGGAGAGCCTGGCACAGCGGCGCAACGGCCTTGACCGCTAACTGGCGATTCTCTGTGGCGTAGCAGATGTCCTGGGTCTTAGGCCCGACGATGTGCGGGAAGCGTTCGGTAAGACGCTTCACGATATCGCTGGTTTCGTCGAGCGATAGGGTGGTTTGAGTGAGGTAGACAACCCGTTCAGGATCCTGGATATTAAGGCGGTTCACGTCTTCGACGTCGGATACCAGGAACGTGTTTTCAGGGGCTTCGCCGAGGGTGCCGATCACCTCGTCGTGATCGCGATGCCCGATGAGGACGATCGTGTAGCCCTGTTTCGCGAAACGAACGGCTTCTAAATGGACCTTGGTGACAAGAGGACAAGTGGCGTCAATTACCTGGAGGCGGCGCTCTTTGGCTTCGGCGCGGATGGCCGGGGAAACACCGTGAGCGCTGAAGATGACACGAGCGCCTTCGGGTACCTCACTCAGTTCTTCAACAAAGACAGCTCCGGCCTGGCGTAGCTCGTCCACGACATGGCGGTTGTGGACAATCTCTTTGCGCACGTAGATTGGAGCGCCATAGAGATCGAGTGAAATGCGTACCACGTCGATTGCCCGCACTACACCAGCGCAGAAGCCGCGGGGCTTCAGCAGAAGAATTTTCTTGACCGCCCCAGCCACCGGGACGGATGAATTCGCAGCGATGTCTTCCGCGAGACCTAAAGAAGCCATAGTAAGACCAATGGCTAAATTATAACAATCAGGTGCATTGGGGTGGAGAAAGACGGGAGAGGCCTCCATGGACCTATTTTTTCAAGGCGACAACCGACTTGCCTCTTCTCAAACTGATATTGTGCGCCAATTCAGCTCGATCTGACGAGTGCGTAGGTAAGGCTCACCATGGCCACGGTGAGCAGCAGGATTCGCCAGCGATGAAGCGTATCCCATCTCTTATGATCCTGCTTCCATAACGCTGGGAAAAACGGGGGCTGCAATGAGGCAATCCGGTTGTTTATGGGCACGAGAAACAAAACCGTGCAAATAATGACCGCAGTCCAGATTACAAGTGCGACGAGCAGCGGCGTCAAATCTGGGTCGTGACCGTGCAAATATACCTCACCGGCTAGAAGAACCATGCAGAGGACGTACCAAAATGGCATGATTTTGCCGAGGGTGCGAGCGAGAAGGCTTACTGCTTTAGCCTGAGCTTCGTCATCCACCTGCCAGAGAGCCGGATTGACAAAGGCCGATACCGCGAGTTCGCTGCCGACCATTAGGCCGGAGCAAATAATCGTGACTATGTTTAGAAAATGCATTTTGGCATTACCAGTTCCTTGTAGCGGATTGCTCAGCACTGTAGAACGCATACTAAGGTACGCGGTCCGTTTGCATTTGTCGATCGAACGGAGTGCGATTGTCATTGCGGCGGCGCATCATACTCGCAACCAATTATGATTCAGCCACGACGTCGTTGAGGTGCGCGCAGTGGGAACTGAGCCGGCAAACCCGGTGCTTCCTGCAGCAGTTTAAATTCAAAATCACAAATTAAATCGGTGATCATGTCGAGAACGGCGCCGTTCGCTCCGACCTATGGATGAACGCACGCCACCAGCGCGGCGCGAAAATCGAAAGGAGCAGAAGACATGAAATACGTATTGATGATGCACGCCGGACCTGGACCCTACGCCATTGGCAGCTGGCCGAAAAAAGATTTCGAGGCGCACATCGCCTACATGAAGAATATGAACAAGGGGCTCAGTGAATCTGGAGAATTCGTGGACGGAGTGGGATTAACGGGACCCGATCAGGCCAAGCTGGTGCGGGCCGGGGCCGACGGGACGCCGATTACCGACGGGGTGTTTCCAGAGGCCAAAGAGTTTCTCGCCGGCTACTGGATTGTTGACGTTGAGAGCCCGCAGCGGGCCTATGAGATTGCCGCGAAAGGTTCGGCTGCCCCAGGACCGGGCGGCAAGCCGTTGAACATGGCAATCGAGGTGCGGGAGTTGATGGCCTGTGCGCCCGACGAATTGCCGTGATGGGTGGGGTGGGGGACGCGGCGTCGGAGCATCTACTGCGCGAGCTGGCGCCGCAGGTCCTCGGAGCGGTGATGCGCCGTTATCGGGATTTCGCCGCGGCCGAAGACGCAGTGCAGGAGGCCTTAGTGGCGGCGGCTACGCAATGGCCGCGAGAAGGCCTTCCGGATAATCCGCGGGCCTGGCTCATCCAAGTTGCCTCCCGACGCATGACCGACACTCTGCGAAGCGAGTGGGCGCGTCGGCGCCGGGAGACGGCGGCAGCTGTGGAATCCGAACACCTAACGTCGGCGGCCAGCGTTCCCGATGAACCCGAGCAGGACGACACGCTCATTCTGCTTTTCATGTGTTGTCACGAATCCCTCACCCCGGCGTCGGCCATCGCCCTGACGTTGCGGGCCTTGGGCGGTTTAACGACGGCCGAGATCGCCCGTGCGTTTCTCGTTCCGGAGTCGACTATGGCGCAACGGATCAGCCGGGCCAAGCAGACGATCAAGGGATCGGGCGCGCGATCCGGGCTGCCGACCGACCAGGAGCGGCGAAAACGGCTGCGGGCTGTATTGCACGTGCTGTACCTCATTTTCAACGAAGGTTACAACAGCAGCGCCGGCCCACAACTGCAGCGCCCCGAGCTCGCCAGTGAGGCGATCCGGCTGGCTCGAATGGTGCACCGCTTACTGCCGGAAGACGCCGAGGTTGCCGGATTGCTGGCACTGATGTTGTTGACCGACGCGCGGCGGACGGCGCGGACGGGATCGGACGGCGAATTGATTCCGCTCACGAAGCAGGATCGCAGCCGGTGGGACCGTAACAAGATCTCGGAGGGGATTGCGCTGCTCAGCTCCGCCTTGTCCAAAGGAGAGGTCGGCGCATACCAACTGCAGGCTGCCATAGCGGCTCTGCATGATGAGGCGGGCCGGGTCGAGGATACCGACTGGCCGCAAATCATGGCGCTCTATGAGCTTCTGAAACGCATGTCCGACAATCCCATGGTCAGGCTTAATCACGCGATTGCCGTCGCCATGGTACAGGGGGCGCAGGCGGGATTGGAACTGCTTGACGGGCTCGAGGCCGACCAGCGGTTATCCGGCCAGCATCGGCTTGACGCCGTCCGCGCCCATTTGCTGGAGTTGGCAGGCGATCGTGAGGCGGCCTTGAAGCACTACCGGAAAGCGGCTAACCGAACCCCGAGCTTACCGGAACGTAATTACCTGCTGACGCAGGCGGCTCGAGTCAACGAGAGTATGACAGAGCAGCGGGATTGAAAGACCGCGCACCAACGTCCATCCATAAGCGGGGAATCCCGTCCCAATATCGGACACTCGGACATTCGCCGGGCTGGGGGTAAGAAGACGCTTAACCCCTTCAGGCAGAGGTGTTTGGCTCGGGGTTGCAAGATGGGCAGCGGCTTGCTTCCTTATGGCGTTCGAACTCTGCTTCCGGTCGCTTTTCCTGCGTTACTATGAGGATTCGCCAAATTATAGGGGAACTCAGCCGCAGGGCTACTCGTTCTCAATAGCACTGGGTGGAGTTGTGTGGTCTGGAGATTCCAAACGATATTAATGAAACGCCTGAA
>DATAYL010000135.1:0-4932 GCA_036272575.1 Bryobacteraceae bacterium
CTTGATAGCTCCTAACCATTACTGTCCTCCTGGCAGCATCCGCACGCGCCCACGCGTGCTCACTACAAGTGTGCCCGCGCACTGCCGAAGACTTCTCCCGTCCCTTTGTCGAGCGATTTTTCACTCCAACTCCTCTCACCATGGTCCGGTTTTCGCCGGCACGCCGGGATATTCGACCCTACAACGCGCGTTTTCACCGGCTCGGATTCGAACAGTAGCATTCGAAAACCCATAATCCAGCGGCATTCCGGACGCCACGCCAGCCGCTCACTTGAAACGCCCCTATCGAACGTGCCCCGGCATTCACCTCCTCGCACCGGTCACCGCTATCTGCCGGGGCACCTCCCGATAGAGTTCTAGCGTTACACGGCCATGTGCCGCCAGAGCCGATAATCGGCATTATAAGCCTAGGCTTTGCGAGTAACCGGGTCGTCCGCTTCAATCCGCTTGAGTGTCTATCATTCGGTCATTGAAGTACTCCCAGTGTTTGATGCAATGGACATAGATTAACTGGGTCTTCTCAGCATTCCAGGCTAGGCCAAAACCCTTCCGGATTGCACTTTAAACGGTACAGGACCAGGTCGGCGATCGTGATCATCTTTGAACCGTGTCTTGCAGAAGCCAACAAGATCAGATAGCCGCGACACGCTGCCATCCGCGTTCGGACCGCCCCGAGGGAACTCATCCCGTTTTGGTCAAGCCGCATCCTCTTTGGCGAAGCCTTCCTGGAGACGTTGTGGAGCGGCAACCATGAGGATGGCGAGGAGCCCAATGAGCGTGACGGCTGTCACGTAATGTGCCGGACCGAGTCGGTTGAGGTGGGTTAGCCAGGATACGAAAACCGGAGTCGCTCCGCCGAATATCGCGTAAGACAAATTGTAAGAAAAGGAAACACCGGTGAACCGGACCGAAGGGGGAAATGCGCCAACCATAACAATGGGAGTCAGTACCGCACCGCCTGCCCCTATGCCGGCGAGCACGTAAGCCGGCAAGAGGGTGGCTGGCAGTCGCTCGGCACCGATGTAGAGATAGTAAGTCGCAGTGATCAGCAACAGAGCGACGGGAATAGCAACCCGGCGGATACCGAACCGGTCTGCCGCAGCGCCTATCGCAACGGTTGAGAGGCACAACGCTCCTGTGCTGGCCAGATTTGCGAGCTGCAGGTCACGGGTCGCCAGTCGGAACAAACTCTGTAGCAGGGACGGCGTCATCAGGATCACTACCACGATCGCTGCCGTAAGCATCCAGGTACTGAATATGGAGACAACAATTGCGCGCGTGTGGCCGCGCAAGATCGTACGCAAAGGTAATTCGCGGGAGACCGCCGCGCGTCTCCGCATTTCCTCAAAAACCGGAGTTTCCTCCAACCACCGCCGCAGGAGCATCGCGATAAAACCGAAAGCTCCGCCCATCACAAACGGTATGCGCCAGAAGCCATTGGCGATCTGATTTGGGCTGAATGCAATATTTATGGCGCTTGTTATCAGCGAGCCGAGTAGGATTCCGCAACTCAACCCGCAGGTAACTAGCCCAACTGCAAACCCAACCTGCCCGCGCCGTGCATGCTCGGCTGCAAATACCCAGCCGCCGGGGGCTTCTCCGCCAATCGCAATGCCTTGCATCACCCGCATTGCGAGCAGTAGCAGGGGTGCAACGACCCCAATTGACCGATACGTTGGCAGGAAACCTATTAGTAAGGTTGGAATAGCCATTAAAAGGACACTCAAAGTGAACATGCGCTTGCGCCCGCGTGTATCGCCGAAATGCGCAATCACGATCCCGCCTAGGGGACGTGCCAAGTATCCGGCGGCAAAGATGCCAAAGGTTGCAATTTGGCGCAGCCAATCCGGCAGGCTGCCCGAGAAGAACAGTTTCCCGATTACCGCAGTGAAGAACACAAAGATGATGAAGTCATAGAACTCGAGTGCACTACCAAGCGATGCGAGCGAAAGCGTGCGAAGTTCGGTAGTGGTCAATTGTTGAGAGGATTGGGCGGAAGTCATTTATGGTTGGGCGCAGCAGGCCTGCGGTTTGGAGTGATTAGATGCGGCGTCGCCCCATTCTCACCGCCCTTTAACAATCTTAAGTTCATGCGAGACTGCCAAGACCCCGTTCGGTCCGGACAGATTGTGCCGGGGTTACGCATGTCTCTGCGACAGTTGCCCTTGCAGGCTTACCTTCCCATTAAGGTGGGGCTGCCTCCTCAACTGAGAATGGCATTATTCTGCTAAGCGTGACGGAAATGCCGGCATCTCATCTGCGACCTCTTCTGGTGAAAGAAAACGAACACCGTGCTTCAGGAATATCTTCATGGTTTCTTCCAGGTCCGCCGTCGCGTAGGTAACCGAGTCGGAGGGTATTTCCAGCTTCTCGGCAGGTACGGCCATGGATGCGATGTATTTCATGAGTCCGCCAGGCGTGATTAAAACCAGCATGCGAATCTCGGGCGACCTGATGATGAACGCATGCGGTCTGCCCAGAGGGAGAAATGCGCATTCCCCTGGTCCAACATGGAATACGTTATTACCAACGTATGCATCGAGTTCCCCATCAAGAACATAAAAACACTCATGTTCGCGCGTGTGAACATGGGGAGGAGGCTCGGTCCCGCTTCTCATGTTAGAGAGTACTAAATCGAAGGCTCCTCCTGTGTTTTCGTCTGTTGCCAGTTGGGTACTCAGGATGCCCTTGTGCCATGTGGATATCGCGATGGATGGTGCGCGTTTAAACGGCTTCAGACTGATAATTTCGCTAGTCATCTCTTCTTTGCTCCTTGTTTTCGCTCACATGAGCCGCAGCATAGTATGACTCCGACAATAGTTCGTGCTTAGATTCAGGGGCGAAATTGTGTCCTGTTAAAGAACCCCGGCTGAGCTGGTTTTATTCCACGATGTAGAGATGAAGGGGCATATTCGGGAACGGAGCATCCGCCGGGAGTGGGTTAGGATCACTCCGCTTCGACTCGTCCGGCCTTCGCTTCTGATTCCGATCGAGGGGCCCTTGTCTCAGAATTGCAGTGACTTACGAAGACCGAGTGCGATTCAGCGGAAGGCGGATGATGAAACGAGAAACGGTGCCTGACGTCAGTCCGGATATCGCCGTCATGCTTGAGAACAGCCGGTCGGGAAAGGGCGAGTCGGCCCGGAATCGAGCTTCACACAATTCGATTGCGGAGTTATGCACTACTCACAACGTGCATGCAGCAGCTAAGGCGGTCAACGGCAATTGCGTGGAGCAACCAGCGGTCGCCCTTGTACGAAGATATTATTTGCAGACCGCTTTTGCGACGTCGGCATCACACATAGTACCCATCCTAAGCAATTCTGCCTGTATAAAGTCAATGTTTCTGCCTTCACCTTCGTCCCTGGCTCGTTCACAAGCCTTCTCAATGACAAGCAGGTCCCGATCAATGCCAGTCACGCGACCGTTTGGTCCCAACGAGCTTGGCCGCAAGCAGCGAAACATCGTCCATGCCGCAGCCGAGGTCGAGCACATTCATCCAAGGCCGCTCTTGACGAGTCCCGGCGCGACATAGCGGGAATACGGCAGGTCGTAGAGTTCGAAGAAAAAACCAAGGCTGTGCACGACGACGAACTTTCACATCGTCTGCGTGGCCGGGACCCTGTCGAGCCGCGCAGAGATGATAGGCGCACGGAGAAGAAACGGAGATCCCAACTCGGGAATAAGTCTGCAAGCAGTGGCATTATTCTATCGATGTCAAGCCCCTTGCGTATAACGAGCGGTCCGGGCTGGATGGATCGCTGGCCCCTCTGTTCAGGAATGAGCTTGCCATCGGCATCGACCATCGATACCATTACTCCTTGTTCATAGCGGGTGCGTCCACTCGCCACGGGCTGAATCGAACGTACAAACTCATCGGCGGTAATAACAAAGTCAGCCTGGTCGTCAATGCGTTCGCCGGTGCCCGCAATACGCCCCGGGTTACCCTTTCCCGACGGGTTGGCGGAACTGGCAATACGAATCTCCCGTGCCCTACCCAAAGCTCGCGGGCAATAATCTCTGACGGAACGCCAAACTCTATTACAAAGCAGGTTGTGCCAATTCTATCCATGATCAGTTCTTTCGAGCCGTCGGAGGGGATGTAATTTGTGGCAGCCTCTTTCCAGGGAAGAATGCAGCCGAGTAGAAGATCCTTGTCCCACGCTCTATGATAAAAAGCATCAACTTCATCGTTTATCCTTTGCTAGCAGACATAGCTGCTGTTTGGCTCCATTCCATAAATGTGCTTTGCCGCTAAAGTTGAGTCGGAACTGTTCATGAGGCTTGTCGATACATGCGCTCCTCTTCAGCGCCTTTCTCGCTCCCGGGTTGCGTCACGTACGGGCGCTGCGCCGTGAGACCACCGTCAAGAGTCAAGGACTGTCCTGTGTAATAGGATGATCGATCCGAAAATAGCCATGCAACTGCATCGGCGATCTCCTCTGGGCGTCCGATCCGGCCAATGGGATGCACCGCACCCATTTCGTCGAGGGCCTCCTCGGTGCCAAATACGTCGAGCAACATCTCAGTCCTGACTGCACCAGGACTCACTGCGTTCACGCGAATACCATATCGCCCGCATTCGATTGCGGCAGTTTTGGTCAAGCCAAGGACAGCATGTTTGCTGGCGACGTAAGGGCCGGCGGTTGGATATGCTAACAGCCCGCCGACTGAGGCAGTATTGACGATTGAGCCCCCCTGCCCTTGCGCCATTATTTGTTTGATCTCATCCTGAAGCAGAAGAAACAAGGCTTTTACGTTCACAGCGAAGACACTGTCAAAGTTTTTCTCGGTTTGCTCCGTGAGAAGCCGGTTTTCGCCGGAGATCCCAGCGTTGTTAAGGCATAGTCGAGCCGTCCAAACGTTTTGAGAGCGAATGGTACGATGCGTCTCGCCTGCTCAGGTTGACTGAGATCTGCCTGGATGAAGACT
>DATAYL010000136.1:0-19704 GCA_036272575.1 Bryobacteraceae bacterium
GAAATTGCCGGAGGCCTATCGCGAAGTTATTGTTCTGCGCGAATTCGAAGAACTGAGCTACGAACAGATCGCACAAGTGTTGGATTGTCCCTCCGGCACGGTAATGTCGAGACTGAGCAGGGCGAGAGAAAGGCTGAGAGAGATCTTACACTGACCGGGATCGGATAGGGGAAGCTTCGCGGCTCCCCTCCTCCCACACGCTCGGAAATTACCCGTTTCTAGACAGCTGATTGATGAGCCGAATATAGTCTTGCATCAGATCATCCTCAAGCCGGGAGAGTTCGCGCAAGCGGATGATAGCCGCACTCTCCTGCCGTCGCGCTGCACTAAAATCGTGGATTTTACAACTGGGCAGCAGTTTACGTCACTAAAATCGTGGACGGAAAGCAATGTATGGCACGTAAATCGAGGACACAATCCAGCTCCGTGAGCAGCAGCCGTTTTGGAAGGCGACGATTTTTGCAGCGGAGGCGAGACGGGAGCGGCGTGTTGCGTTGGAGTTGCGGCGAAATTCAGTTGCCGCTTTTGCATCTTTCGTCCGTTCAGGACTTCTTCAGAATCGGGAGCCACACTCCTATCGACGGGAGAAACTCGATGAAACTTGTCAGACTCTGCCTGCTGGGCGCTACTTTAGGCCTTGCCGCCTTCGCCGCTGAAACGAAGGTGAAGCCTTCGGAACTGCCGCCCGCCGTACAGGCTGCCATGAAAGACCAAACCGGAGGCGCAAGTATTGTGGGCGCGAGCAAAGAGCGCGAGCACGGGCGCATGACGTACGAAGTCGAAACCAAACGAAACGGAAAAGGCCGCGATCTCACTTTCGCCGAAAACGGTTCATTATTGGAAATCGAGGAGGAAGTCGATCTGAACAGCATTCCAGCGCCTGCCAAAGAAACCATCGAGAAAAAAGCGGCCGGTGAAACCATCAGAAAGGTCGAATCCGTTACGCACGGTTCCATAACCAGCTACGAAGCGGATGTAAGAACGAAGGCCGGCCGCAACCGGGAAATCGCAGTGAATGCCGACGGCAGCCCCCATCCAGAAGATTGATCGACAAAGCGCGGACCGATGCGAAAACGGGAGGCCGTTCGCGTCGTGGATAGTGACTGGGCTCAGCGGGTTGATCGTGGTGTTCTTCGCCAACGGGCTGTCGACGGCGCTCCAGGCGCAGGAGGTGGCCAATGCCCCGGTGAGCAGCCTGGTATTGCAAGCTGCGCCTGGTCCGGAAGGTGCGGTCCAGACTCCCGGTTCCGAGCCACTACAGGCGCAATCAGCCGCCAGCCTTACAGGAACGGTTAACGACAGTATCGGGACGGCCGTTTCAGGGGTCGGAGTGACTGTTGTGAAGCAGGACAACACAGTGGTGCTCATGACGACAACGGACAGCGAGGGCGCTTTCCAATTTGCCGGGCTGTCCCCCGGAACCTACAGCATAAAGATTGCCGCGGAAGGCCTGGAGCCATTCGTCTCGGAGCCCGTCACACTCAGCGCGGGCGAGACACGCAAGCTGCCTATAGCGACGATGCGGATTCCTACTAAAAATACGACAGTGCAAGTCACGGCAACCCTGAACCAGGTTGCCCAAGCTCAGGTGCAGGAGCAAGAGAAGCAGCGCGTGCTGGGTTTCCTGCCGAACTACTACACCAGTTACATCTGGAATGCAGCGCCGATGACCAGAAAACTCAAGTTCAACCTGGCGCTCCGAACAACTACGGATCCAGTCGCATTTCTGGTGGTTGGCGCGGTGGCCGGGGTGGAGCAGGCGCACAAAACCTTTCCAGGGTACGGCCAAGGTGCAGAGGGCTATGCAAAGCGGTATGGAGCGACGTACGCGGATACGCTAGCCGGCAGGATGTTGGGCAGCGCAATCTTTCCGGTGATTCTGCACCAGGATCCGCGATACTTCTACCAGGGTTCCGGCAGCACTCGTTCGCGAATCCTCTACGCGCTGAAGTCGACCTTCGTTTGCAGAGGTGACAATGGGAGGCTCGAGCCGAACTACTCCCGCGTACTTGGAAGCTTCGCGGCAGCAGGTCTCTCGAATGTCTATCGAGCTTCGGCCGACCGGCAAGCAGGTCTGACTTTTCGGAACGGGCTGATCATCCTGGGAGGCGCCGCCGCGGAGAATCTGCTACGCGAGTTTCTTTCGCGGAAGCTGACGCGGAATGTGCCTGCGTTTGCGAATGGCAAGCCCTAACGGCAGCCAATTTAGCACTCCCCAGTTCCTTTCGCTGTTCGCGCTGAAGATCCCAACGGAACCCGAACTGTAAGTCGGCTTGTAGTATTCGCGTTGAATAAAGAACTCCGGGCTGCCCTGATTAAAACCAAACGCCACATCATTCAAATTGAGCCCGAAGCAATCAGCGTGAATCCTTTCCCAAGCCGGTAATTCCCCTGGGCAGCGCGATGTGTCAGAACGATTCCCGGGATTCACATTTTTCGCCTGTGATGTTAGGTAGCTGTAATTGGCCGACACGCCAAGTCCGCGCGGAGGGCTGGAAAGATTGCGGGTCGGGACGCGAAATACAACGCCCATACGACAGCCGAACGTCGGACTCTCCATCGAGCCGCGTGATCAAGGCCACGCTCGGCAGCAGGCTCACATAAAAATTGTTTCTCTTTACCGAGAGCGTCCCCACCGTGCGATCGAAACTCACCGTGTCGTCGCGCCTGGCTTCGACGCGAAGGCCGACAATGAGCGTGAACCGTCCGAGTTGAATCGTATTCATCAGGTACCCGGCGGTGATGCGTTCGATCAGATCAAAGTTGCCGGACCCGTACTGGTAGGAGCCGCCGTCGTGATGGAGTTCTCGAAGTTATCGACGAACTGGCTCATCAGCAGGTGTTGTTCGGCGCAAAGTCCCCGATTTCGCACAGGTATCAGCTTTTCATCTGCTGAATCGCCGGCAGCAGCGGCATGGAACGCACTCGCATGCCGGTCGCCTGAAAAAATGCATTGGCAATCGCAGCGGCAATGCCCATAATGGGCGTTTCTCCCGCGCCTGCGGACGGCGCATCCTTTCGATCGACTAGTACTACATCGATCACCGGTACATCGCTGAACCTCGGCACGCGATATTTTGCCAGGTGTGGATTGAGAATGCGGCCATTTGCAAAATCGATCGCTTCAAACAGCGCCCCTCCAATCCCCATCACGATAGCGCCCTCCACCTGATTTTTGAGGTGTTCAGGGTTGATTACCGCGCCGCATTCGAACGCTTCAGCCACGCGTTCCACGTGAATAGTCTTGTCGGAGGTAACCGAGATTTCCGCGCAACAGGCAAAGACGCTGCCTTTTTCCATGCCGCAGGCCAAGCCGAAACCACGCCCGGGCGCATGGGTGTTTTTACTCCATGCAAATTGATTGGCCGCCGCCTCCAACACGGCGCGTACCCGCTCCTCTTTCAAATTCTTGAATCGGAAGGCCAACGGATCCATGCCGATCGAAGCTGCAGCTTCGTCTATATGCGATTCCCGTGCAAAGTGATTGGCGGTAGCGGCCAAGCCCCGATAGGAACCTTGCCGCAGCGGATAACGGGTCGGCTGAAAATGCACGTCTGATTGTGCGGCGCGATAGGGACTTTCTAAACCGGACGGTCCGGAGTTGAAATTCAAAAAATTCCAGGAAGAGAGCAGACCGTCGTTGGAAACCGAACTCTTCACATCGATTACACCGGCCGGACGAAAGTAGGCCCAGGTAAATTCTTCCTCGCGAGTCCAAAGCAGTTTTACGGGCTTCTCCGCTGCTTTCGCCAGCCTAGCAGCTTCAATCGCGCACTCGCCCGTGTGTTTTCCGCCATAGGCCGAGCCCGTATCGGGTACAACCACGCGCACGTCTTCCTCTGGAATTCTAAACTCGTCGGCCAGCTCGCTGCGCACGCCAAAAGGCCGCTGTGTCCCCGTCCACACGGTGAGCTTCGAGCCTTCCCAAACAGCCATCGCCGCGCGCGGCTCGAGCGGCACATGAGCGATGTACGCGACCGTGTATGTGCTGGCGATTTGCTTATCTGTTTCGGTCTTCCCGCTCTTCTCCTGCGAATTCACCGCCCCTATACCGCGGCTGCCATCGCCGCGGGTGGGATTGGCGCGCAAGTAATCGAAAAGTTCGGCGCTTGCAATCTGTTTCTGCTCGTCCCATCTGGCCTGTATGCACGCGATCGCCTTCTTTGCCGTGAATGCATCTGGTGCCGTCACACCGGCAAAGTCGCCCTCGCGCACGACCCTAACTCCTGCCATCTTTGCCGCTGCCGAAGCGTCAAACGCCTGGAGTTTCGCGCCGAAAGAGGGGGGCCGCAAAATTCGGCCGTAAACCATGCCGGGATGCTTCAGGTCAGAGGTGTATTTATGTTCGCCCGTTACAAACTCGCGACCTCCGACTTTGGCGACACTCCGGCCACTCTGTTCGCGCAAGTTCACAGGCGTCAGGCAATCGTCACGGCCCACCACCTTGATCCAATCGACTGATCCGGCGATCTGCCCGAGGCTCAATTTCCGGCCTGTGCTTTTGTCTACCACGAATCCGTTTTGTGCAGCGACGCCAGCACGGTCCACCTTCCATTGCGCGCTACCCGCGCTAATCAGCTCTTCGCGCATCGCGGCGGCCATTTTGCGCAGTTGCGGAGCCATCGAAGGCGTGGTGCGGCTGCCTACGGTTCCAAAATCGTAAGGCGTCAAAGCGGTGTCCGCCATCACCAGGCGAATCGAAGCGATCCCGATTCGCAATTCGTCGGCTACCGCCTGCGTGAGCGACGTGCGGATATTTTGCCCGACTTCTACTTTGCCGGTGAATACTGTCACTGCGCCGCTGCTATCAATGTGGATCCACGCAGCGACGTTTTCAGGAAGTTCTTGCGTAGCGTGGGGGCCATGATGGCCGCCCGATTCCTGTGTCCAGCCAGTTTTACTGGTGGTCAGTAAAATCAGTAAGCCCCCGCCGAAGCCTTTCAAGAAATCGCGGCGCTTCGTACTCGCCTGTGGTTCGAGAACTATCATCACGCCTTCTTCTCGCGCTCATCGGCGGCCGTCAGCTTGGATGCTAGGCGAACAGCCGCCACTATCCGATTGTAGGTGCCGCAGCGGCAGACATTCCCTTCGAGCGCCGCCTTGATCTGCGCAGTTGTGGGCGTCGGCTCTTGGCGTAGGAGCGCCACGCTCGACAGGATCATGCCCGAGGTGCAGTACCCGCATTGCAGTGCGTCGCAATCCAGAAAACTCTGCTGCACGGGATGCAGATGCTCGCCCTCTGCCAGTCCTTCGATGGTTGTGATCGTGTGGCCGCTCACAGCGCCGCAGTCGATTTGGCAAGAGCGAACCGGCTTTCCATTGAGCAGCACTGTACAAGCGCCGCATTGGCCTTCGCCGCAACCGTACTTTGTTCCGGTTAAATCAAGCTCGTCGCGCAGCACAAATAACAGTGGTTTTCTGGGATCGGCGTCTACTTGCCTCCGGCGCCCATTGACAAGGAGAACCATAATTACCGAACCGTCTTTCGGTGCACCATGGCCTCAGTCTAATCCAAATCGAGCGAGGGTTGCTTAGCTCCCTAACAGTTGCGCATACACGCTTCGTGCGATGCCCACATCGGTCGTGCCCTTGACGATAGCTCGGCCGTCAGGGAAAAAGGTCAACTCGTATTTGGGAAGCGCCAGGCGAAGGGCAAACTCATTCACGCGCACCTCCCCGAGCGGGCCTAACCGGGCTGCCAGTTCCTGCAGATTGAGCGGCCGGCGAGTCTCATGCAGTTGCACCGCATTGCGTCCACAGAGGCTCACCGGCGTGCGTTTCTTTCCTTCTAAATATCTAAATTCACGCCCGATGCAAACGGAACATCGCTCGTCCTGGTTGCCCGCTTCGACCTGTTTTGCAGCGCCGTCCCAAACGTCTAAGGTCTGAATGCGACACTTAAAATCGCCCCAGCCGACCAGTAAACGCAGCCCAAGAGAGACCTGCAGGGCCGCTACCGATGCAGTCACCGAAGAGAGAACGCCGTTTACATCGCAGGTCATTTGCGGGCTAGCCGGCGGATCGGGATAAACGCACGCCAGACACGGCCCATGTTGCGGCCATACCGGCATGACCACACCATAACTGCCGACCGCCGCGCCATAAATCCACGGAATGTCCTGCTTGACGCTAAGATCGTTGAGAAGATAGCGCGTTTCAAAGTTGTCGGTACCGTCTAATATTAAGTCACAATCTCGTAGCAGTTCCTCGGCGTTCGAAGGAGTGACGTCCTGAACGACAGGCTCTATCCGCACGTCCTTGTTCAGAGTTTTAAGGCGGCGCGCGGCGGCGATTGCCTTCGGTGTTTCCGCCGCGGCGTCATTCTCGTCATAAAGCCATTGCCGCTGCAGATTTGTGTAGTCAACGTAGTCACGGTCGATAATCCTGACGTTCCCGGCTCCAGCGCGTACCAGTGCCTCCGATTGAAAGCTGCCTAGTGCGCCGCAACCCACCACGCCAATACGCGCTTCAAGAATTCGTTCCTGGCCGGTTTCGCCTATGGGAGAAAATCGGATTTGCCGGGAGTAACGCTCCCTCTCATCCGGTGACATATACGACGATCCTAACAGTCGGACGGGTCGCGCTTGGCTCGCTGCTCGTGCTGATGACGGGAGCGGCTGCCCAGACTCGAACGCAAACCGGCACAAGCAACGCGACGGCTGACAACTATGAAGGAAGGGTCGTAAGGACTATTGAGTTCGCGCCTGCCGATCAGCCGTTAACCGGGCAGGAACTCGCGCGCAAGCTCACGCTTCGTCCGGGATCGATTTTTCATGGCGATGCACTCCGGCAATCAATAGAGAACCTCTTTGCGACAGGACGCTATGCTGATTTGGCAGTAGATGCATCGCTTGATGGGACTCAAGTGAGACTGCGTTTCCTGACCAAGCGAGCTTATTTCGTGGGCCGCGTACTCATCGAAGGCATCAAACAGCCACCCAATGGCGGTCAGCTTTCGAGCGCCGCTAAGTTGCGTCTGGGAGCTGCCTATCAGGACGTTCAAAAAAATCAGGCGTCCGAATCGCTCACCGACCTTCTGAGGGCAAACGGCTTCTATCACGCCCGCGTAAACTCCAGCGTGCGCCTCCATTCCGAGACCGAATCCGCCGATCTGACGTTTACTCTCGATCCGGGGGATCGCGCTCGCTTCACCCAGCCGAAGATTTCCGGACATCCGGAACGCAGCGTGGCCGGGATCATTCGATCGACTCACTGGAAGCGCATCTACGGTCTGCTTGGTTGGCAGGATCTAACTGAAGCGCGTCTCCAACAAGGTTTGGACAATCTGCGGCGTTATTACGATAAACGTGACCGCCTTCAATCGAGCGTTACTCTCTCCGGATTGAATTATTCGGCTGAAACGAATACGGTCGAGCCGGACCTTCAATTAGAAGCCGGGCCGCAGATCGTACTATCGGTGGATGGCGCGAAAATCAGCCGTGGCCGATTAAATGAACTCGTCCCCATCTATCAGGAAAAAACAGTAGACTCGGATCTGCTCGACGAAGGTAGGCGCAATATCGCCGAATACCTGCAAGCCAACGGGTATTTGGAAACGTCTGTTTCTTACGAGGTGCAGAGGAGAGACAACGTGGGCGGCCGGGTTATTACGTATCACGTCACGCCGGGTAAGCGCCACAAGTTCGTCGCTCTGCGCATCACCGGAAATCATTATTTCCCAGAAGAAACAGTTCGAGAGCACTTTTACATTCAACCGGCCGAGTTTCCAAGGTTTCCTTATGGCCGTTTCAGTGCCGGCTATCTCAGGCAGGATTTGCAGTCGGTACAAAGTCTGTATACGGCCAACGGCTTTCGCGATGTGCAGATAAGTTCGCAAATCGTGGATAACTACCACGGCGTGAAAGACCATGTTGCCGTGCTCGTCAAAATTGATGAGGGTCCACAATGGTTAGTGTCACGGCTTGCCATAGACGGTGTGCCGGCTCCCGCTATTGAACGTTTGCGTTGGGGTTTAGAGTCGATAGCGGGCCAGCCATTCAGCCCAAACAGCATCGCCGATGACCGCGAAACGGTACTGAATTTTTTTTACGGAGAAGGTTTTGCGGATGCATCATTCGAGTTCTACGAGACTCCGTCCGCCAACGATCACAAAGTTGATCTGCGCTACGTTATTACTCCAGGTCGCCGCCAATACGTAAGGAAAGTGATTGTTACGGGGCTCGAAACTACTCGTCCCAGACTAGTACTTAGTCGCATCGAGTTACAGCAGGGCCAACCTTTGTCTCGCACCGAGGAGACCGATAGCCAACGGCGCCTCTATGATCTCGGCATCTTTGCCCGGGTAAACACGGGTATTCAAAATCCGGAGGGTGACGAAGACGACAAGTACGTCTTATACGACATTGACGAGGCTCGGCATTACTCGCTAAACGTGGGCGTCGGCGCACAAATCGCACGCATCGGCGGAGGCGCCACCAGCCTTGATAATCCCGCGGGCTCTACTGGTTTTGCACCCCGGCTTGCCGTCGGAATCAGCCGCCTCAATTTTCTTGGATTGGGCCAGACGGTCGGCTTGCAAACAGCAATTTCCACTATTGAACAAAGAGCGGCCCTTACCTATTTCATTCCGCAGTTTTTCTCGCATCCAAATCTTAGCTTGACTAGCACTGCCCTGATTGAAAATTCGAACGACATTCGAACCTATACGGCGCACCGGCGGGAGGGCTCCATTCAGTTGGGGCAAAAGCTGTCGCGCTCCATCACGCTTCAGTATCGTTTCGTCTTTCGAGACGTTACTATATCGAACTTGAAGATCGATCAGTTGCTGGTTCCGCTGCTATCGCAACCGGAGCGGCTCGGGTTGGGCGAGTTCTCCATCATTCGAGATCGGCGCGATGATCCGGCCGATGCGCACCGCGGCAGCTACTCTACCGCCGATCTCAGTTACGCTCCCCGCCTCCTTGGTTCACAGACAAGCTTCATCCGCGGTTTGTTTCGCAATGCGACTTATCACCCGTTCCATCACGATCTGGTGTTTGCGCGCAGTACGCAGTTCGGTGTGATTACGCGCCTAAGCGGCAGCAATAGTATTCCGTTAGCCGAAAGGCTTTATTCCGGTGGCTCCACTTCCCTGCGCTCCTTTCCCGATTTCCAAGCCGGACCGCGCGACCTTGTTACTGGATTTGTGCTCGGCGGCAATGCCTCTTTCGTTAACAGTCTGGAGCTGCGTTTTCCCCTCTACGGCGATAACCTGGGGGGCGTCTTGTTTGAGGATGCAGGGAACGTCTATAGTTCACTCAACGATTTCAGTTTTCGCTACCGCCAGGAGAACTTGCAGGATTTTAATTACATGGTGCAGTCGGCGGGTATCGGTATCCGCTATCAAACTCCTATCGGGCCGGTGCGCCTGGATTTCTCGTTCAGCCCAAACGCTCCCCGCTTCTTCGGCTTGAAAGGCACGCTGGAAGACCTCATTAACAACACGGCTGTTTCCACGGTGCAAAAAATCAACGCTTTCCAATTCCATTTCTCTCTCGGGCAGGCATTCTAATGAAGTTGCTGCTGGTATTTCTCATGATGGTGCTGCCGCTTACGGCGGAAATTATAGATCGCGTCGCAATTGCTATCGGCTACC
Source organism: Bryobacteraceae bacterium (assembly GCA_036272575.1). Classification (GTDB taxonomy): domain Bacteria; phylum Acidobacteriota; class Terriglobia; order Bryobacterales; family Bryobacteraceae; genus Bog-105. Next base: position 9,596 of record DATAYL010000136.1, read on the forward strand.
AGGTGATTACCGCATCCGCTATCGATGAGGAATTGCGTGTCACGGCTTTACTGAACGGAAAACCGATCCGGTTGGACGAGAGCGCACGACGCGATGCTGCCGACCGTCTTGTTCAGCAATTCTTGATCAGGCGCGATATGCTTTTAAGCCGCTATACCGTACCTGATGCCGCCGATGTGGACGCTTACTCGAGAGCTGTCGAACAAGAGCTTGGCGACCCGAACCAGCTGGCCGCACTTTTGCGCCAGTATGGCTTGAGCGAAGCGATCCTGCGAGAACACCTTGCTTTGCAACTAACCACGCTGCGCTTCGTAGAGTTTCGCTTCCGGCCCGACCTTAACGTCTCTGATAGCGACATTCAGGCCTACATTCAGCGTCAACATTTGGGCGACAGCGTGAATAAAAATAGGGTTCGTCAGGCGATTGTCGAGGAGCGAACCGACGCCGCTCTGAACGCATGGCTCGAAGGAGCACGCAAACGAGCCAACATCGTGTATTTCGATAAGACGCTTCAGTAGAATGCGGCACAAAAGGACTCGCGTCGTTCTCATTTCACTCGCTGCGGTAGTGGTTTTGGCCGCCACTCTGCTGGCGCTCGCCTGGCAAAAAAGATTTTTGCAGGACAAAATGCGTTCCCGGATCGTCTCTACTTTGGAACGCTCGAGCGGCGGTCGTGTCGAGCTGCGAGTATTCGATTTCAACTGGCTGACGCTGACGGCGCGCCTGGACGGCTTGGTCGTGCATGGCGCTGAAGGCTCTCGAGAGCCGCCGCTATTATCCGTCCGTTCGCTTGCAGTGAAGGTGCAGATCACCTCGTTTATTCGGCGGACCGTCGGCATTGTCAGCCTCGACGCAGAGCAGCCCGAAATTTACTTGATATTTCGTCCGGATGGCACCAGTAATCTTCCGGCTTCCAGTAGCTCGTCCGATTGGCTACAAAAGATGCTGGATCTTCGCGTCGGACAATTCAGCGCACGCTACGGAATCCTCGAGGTCAACCAGCGTAAGCACCGCTTCGACCTGACCGGCCGCGAGCTACATTTCGCGGCGCGTTATGACGCACCCCAGCTTGCATATCGGCTTACTCTTGCCTCGGGGCAAACCTTGCTGCGCGCCGATTGCTGTAAAACAATTGCTGGTTCCCTGTCGTCACAAGCTACTCTGCGTGAAGGTTCGCTCGATGTTGAACACTTTACCTGGTCAGAGAATCGTTCGACCTTGAACGTGCAAGGCGCGTTGACTCACTTCGCGCAGCCTGCCGCAAATTTCCGCTTTCACGCTGTCATCGACGGGCAGGATCTGCGGAATGAATTGCCGGTCGACGATCTCAACCTAGATACAATCACGGCGGAAGGCGCGGGACAAATAGATGTGCCGAACGGATTGGCCTTTACGGGTCGTCTATCGGCAAAACGCCTGCGCTTTGCATCGCGTACCGTAAACATCCGCGATGCCGACGCTAGTTCCGCCTTGGAATACCGTAAGAACGACTTACATTTCTCCGATCTCTTGGTGAGCGGATTGGGCGGAACGTTTCGCGGCACCGGTACGCTCTTTCACACGCAGGCGTTTGCGTTCGAGGGCACTGTCTCAAACATCGAACTCCGCCAGGTTGCGGCCGCGGCACACCACTCGTCGCTACCGTGGAATGCGCGGCTGAGTGGCCCGCTTTCTTTACACACACCGCTTCCGGCCAGTTACCGGCAGCTCGCTTTCCGATCCGATCTGGCCATCATTCCCCAACCAGGCGAGACGCCGCTTGCCGGCCAGTTACGGGCTTCCAAGGCAAAAGCGGAAGATCTGCAATTCGGCGACTCCTATCTGGCTTTGCCGGACAGCAGACTGTCGTTTCGGGGCTCCTGGCAATCTGGGATCAACGCTACGCTGGCGAGTTCGAATGCTCGCGACCTGGAGCCCGCGGTTTCTTCGCTGCATCCATCTGGCTTTGCTTCGCAATTGCGCGATGTGCTCAATAGTGCTGGCGGAGTGCAACTTGCCGCGACTGCCACCGGTTCCTACCTTCAACCCCGGCTGGCTGGTTCGCTGGCCATTGATCGTTTTCAAGTGGGCGGCCAGCCATGGGATCGGTTGCGGGCAAGTGGCTCCGTCGATGCTCAGACACTCGCTATAACTTCGTCTACCCTTGAAGCGAAATCCGCTGCCGCTTCGTTCGTTGGCGCCGTCGGCCTGGCGGGCTGGGCAATCACTTCTGCCAGCCCGGTTCATCTGCAGGCCACGTTCAATCGTGTTTCCCTGCCAGCCATGTTTTCCCGGTTTCGCATTCCGAATTCCGCCATTCGGACGGGTCTTGCCTCCGGCCGACTGAATTTCGCGGGCTTGCTCGAGAATCCTTCTGGCGCCGGCCGTCTGACTCTCGAAAATGCGGAACTTTATCATCAGCAGTTCGCGCATGTCGAGGCGAATTTGGAATTGGCCGATCATCGCTTGCAAGTTAGGGACGGCAAGCTGGTCGCAGTTCCACTTGGCACAGCTTCTTTCTCCGGCGTCTTCACACATCTCGACGACTGGAGAAACGGTGAGCTGTCGCTTACGGTACACACCATTGCTTATCCAATCGCCGGTCTGAATCTCCTCCATAGCCGCTACCAGGATTTGCATGGCGTTGTTGACGCCCGCGCCAACTTTACCGTCGATCTTCGCAACCATGGCATCCGGCCTTTGCTCGCCGACGGCAGTTTTGCCTTCCGTGACTTGAAGGTTCGCAAGGTGGCGCTCGGCCAGTTGACAGCCCGCTTCTCAACCGAAGCGGCGCGTTTGCATCTGTCCTTAAACAGCGATCTGCAAGGAAGCAATTTGTCCGGTCAAGCCACTGTTGCGCTAACCCCGGGCTCACCGATGAGGGGCCATCTGCGATTTGACCATGTTGGCCTCGCCTCTACGATGTCGTTGCTGGTTCCTGAGAATACCGGGCACTTACCCCTAGACGGGTCACTTTCCGGTGAGGCATCCGTTGCTGGTCCACTCGAAAATCTGAGCAGCCTTTCGACCGACATCACGCTCGAACAGCTTGCGCTGAACGCCAACGAGGCCGGGTCCCACGTGCAACTGCACAACACCGCTCCGGTTTTGCTCAAAGCCGCGAACGGCACTCTCGACATCGCAGCTTGCCGGCTTGCCGGACAAGATACCAATTTTATTCTCGCCGGTTCCTTGCATTACCTACAGCCGCGACTGTTGAAACTTGCGGTTGAAGGCTCAGCGGACCTACAGTTGCTGAGTCTTTTCGACTCGAACCTCGAATCCCACGGGCAATCGCTGCTGAACGCGACACTTATCGGCCCCCCAGACTCTCCGGTAATCAAAGGAAAAATGCAAATCCGGGACGCTTCCCTTTCGCTCCGCGATTTCGCTTCCACCGCTCTGACCGGCCTAAACGGAGCCGTGCTCTTCGATAGTGGCCGCGCGACCTTCGATCATCTTGGGGGACAGGTGGGCGGTGGACAGGCTACGCTCGGCGGCTTCGTCAGCTTCGGACCGGGCGGCACATTCATCTACCATGTGAATGCGCAAACCCAAAACGTGCGCGTCCGCAGTGCCAGCAATATCAGCGTTACCGCCAATTCCAATCTGCGCTTTACGGGTACCAATGCGAGCAGTCTGCTCGCTGGAACCGCCACTATCTCGCACGTCGTTTTCAACCCCACGACGGATGTGGGAAACGTGCTGGCGAGCCTCAGCGCGCCCTCGCCCGTACCAGCGAATCAGCAGAGCTTCCTCGGCGGTGTGCATTTCGACGTCGGAATACAGAGTGCTCCGACGCTGCAGTTGAGTACCGCTCTCAGCCGCGACGTGGAGGCCGAGGTAGACCTGCGCCTGCGCGGTACGCCCGATCGTCCTGTCTTACTCGGCTCCGTCTCCGCCAACGAAGGTGATATCCGCATTTTCGGCTCTCGTTACACCATCAACCGCGGCGAAATTCGTTTCGTTAACGCCACCAAAATCGATCCCGTGCTCGACCTCGATCTGCAAACGCAGGCGCGTGGTATTCAAGTTGATATAACTATCGCCGGCACGCTCAACCGGCTCAATGTCACGTACCGCTCCGATCCGCCTTTGCAGCCGCGTGACATCATCGCTCTGCTAACGGTGGGCCGCACGCCGCAAGAGGCCGCTAACACCCAAAGTACCCAGATTGCAAACGACTCTACGCCCCTCCAATCCGGCGCCAACACGGTTCTTGGGCAGGTAGTGGCGCAGCCTCCCAACCGGCTATCGAAGCTATTTGGCATTACCAACATCAAAATCGATCCGCTCGTCCAAGGAATCACCAACACTCCACAAGCGCGCCTGACGCTCGAGCAGCAGGTCTCACGCGCGATCACGGTCACCTACGTGACGAATCTCTCGCAAACGTCCGAGCAGATTTTCCGCGTTGAATGGTCGCTCAACCCGCAATTCTCAGTCGTCGCCGTGCGCGACGATAACGGCGAGTTCGGTATAGATTTCCAATACAAGAAGCGTTTCAAATAATGGCATGAAACTCCGGGCGGCGCAAGGCAAGCTGAAAATTGAGCACAGCATCATCGACAATCTCCGTCCGGTTCTTGAACGGCTGCTCGATGCGCAGACTGAGATTCGTTCGGTCATTCCCGGCGTGATTCGCCCGGTCCGTAACGCGCGCGGCGCTCCGTCCATTCATGTCACGGTGCCGACCACGAATGGCTGGAAGGCGATTGCGCTGAGCGCCGGCGCCCGCCAGGAACTCTTTATCAGCACGGCACTCACTAAGGAACAGCTCGAACTCCTGATCGGTGCCGCGCTAGATACTAAATGAGAGCGCATGAAGTGGCTTTGCATCCTGGTTCTGGCAACCCCGCTGTCCGGCGCTCCGCTCACTTTCAACAGGGACGTTGCTCCGCTCGTGTATCAGCACTGCGCGCCTTGCCATCACGCCGGCGGAGTGGGGCCGTTCCCGTTAATGACCTATTCCGATGTGAGCCGTCACGCTTCGCAGATCGTGGATGTCACCCGGCGTCGCTACATGCCGCCTTGGCCTCCCGCGCACGGCCAGTTTCAATTTGCCGGTGACCGCAGCCTTTCGACCGCGCAGATTCAGCTGTTCGCGGCGTGGCTCGCGCAAGGCAAACCGCGAGGCGATCCGCAAGACTTACCCCTGCCCCCGCGCTTCACGACCGAGTGGCAGATGGGGCCGCCCGATCTCGTTCTCAAAATGCCGAAGCCCTACCGGATGCCCGCGGCCGGAACTGACGTGTTTCGCAATTTCATTGTGCCCTCCGGCCTCACGGAAACCAAATACGTGCGCGGTCTGGAGCTGCATCTCACCAATCCGCGCGTGGTTCATCACGCCAACGTGGTTCTCGATCGCACGCAATCTCTGCGCCATCGCGACGGAGAAGACGGGCAACCGGGCTTTCCCGGCATGGATGTGATTACCGAAGCGGCGCCTGACAATTTCGATCCCGATTCACATTTTCTTTTTTGGAAACCGGCAACCGTGCTCCGCCCTCAGCCCGAGGACATGAGTTGGCCGCTCGATCCCGGCACCGATCTCGTACTGAATTTACATTTGCAGCCGACCGGGAAAGCCGAATCCGTAGAGGTAGAGATCGGCTTATACTTTTCATCCAGGGCGCCCTCGCGCTTCCCCATGCTCCTCCAGCTGGAACACGACGGCGCGCTGCATATTCCGCCAGGCGATCGTCAGTTTGCAGTCACGGATTCGCTGGTGTTGCCAGTCGCTGTCGATTTACTGGCCATCTATCCGCATGCCCATTACCTCGGCAAAACGATCGACGCCTGGGCCACGTTGCCGAGCGGCGCCCGGCTGTCGCTCATCCATATTAATGACTGGGACATTAACTGGCAGGCTGAATACGAGTACGAGGATCCGATTCCGCTGCCCGAGGGAACGAAAGTCGCCATGCGAATCACGTATGACAATTCAACTGGCAATCCGCGCAACCCGAATCATCCGCCCAAACTCGTTGAGACCGGCAATCGCAGCCAGGATGAGATGGGCCATGTATGGCTGCAGGTTCTGCCGAAGCATTCGCAAACCGGCCCCGCCGATCCGCGTTTCGCTTTACAGGAAGCCATCATGCGCCGGCGTCTAGAAAAATATCCTGCCGACTTTGTGGCGCACTACAATCTCGCGGCACTGGAACAAACGCGCGGCCAGTTGAACCAAGCCGCTGCTGCTTACCGGGATGCGCTACGCATCGATCCGATGAGCGCCACGGCGCATAACAGCCTGGCGACCGTTTTCATGGAGCAGGATCGGATTTCCGAAGCGATTCCCGAACTGCGAGCGGCCTTGCAAGCGGATCCCAATTATTTAAATGCACGCTACAATCTGGCGCGGTGCCTGGCTGACCATGGCGATTTGCAGCAGGCAGCTGCCGAGTACAAAACTTTCCTCGATGCCCGGCCCGAAGATGCAGCGGCGCAAGCCGCTCTCGGCACCATCTATTTCAAGCAGCGTGCCGTCAATGCCGCGTTGCTGTGTTTCCGCAAAGCCGCCCATCTCGCTCCGAACGATGCCGATGTGCAGGCCAATCTCGGCACATTACTCGCCATGACGGGTGATCTGCCGGGCGCGGAACAGGCCTTTGAAAACGCCTTGCGCCTGAATCCTGAACATGCCGCTGCCCGCGCTAATCTGGCACGAGTGCGTGCGCAATTGGGACCGCGCAACTAGTTCTGCTGTGGGCAGCGCCAGCCGAATACCTACGGCTGAGTAGCGAGTGACGGCGCTGCTTTCTGCTGCTGCAAAGTCTTCCACTGCTCGAGCATCGCCCTGCCCTCGTCCTTTTTGCCCGAAAGCATCAATGTCTGCCCCAACAGGTAAGTGGCTGACGCGTTGCGCGGGTCGATCACCAGCGCCCGCCGCAAAATTCCTTCCGCATTTGAGTAATTTCCAGTCTTGAAATAGCACTTGCCGAGCACAATAAAAGGCCCGCTGAAATCCGGATTCAGCCATACAGCCCGCTGCAAATCGGGAATTGCGGCATCCCACTTCTCCTGCCGGGAAAACGCGTCGCCCAAACGATACCAGGCCATGGCGAAATTCGGATTCAGCCGCAACTCCTCCTGCATGGCCGCGACACCTTCGTCGAGGCGCCCGGCATAGATGGCAATCTCGCCGAGCACGAAATGCAGTTCGGGCAGTCTTGGATCGAGCGCCAGCGCTTTTTTGAGAGCGGCTTCCGCCTGCGGCTCGTATTCCTGCTTCAACATCATTTGTCCGGCGAGCAGATAGCCGGCCGCCGACTTTGGATCGGCTCCGAACAGGCGCGCAAACGCGGCTACTGACTGCTCCTGTTGCCCGGTTTGCAGGTACGCGTAGCCGAGCATGTAATTCGCCTCATTGACGTTCGTCACCTTTTCTAGCCAGGGAATCGCCTTCGGTGCCTGCGACAACTGAAAATAGCTTTGCCCGATAAGCAGCGCCGATTCTTTAAAGTCGACAGAGGTAGGCCCTTCATTCTTGGCCGCCGCTTCGAGCGTCGCGATCGCTTCCGAGTATTTCTGCTGTTTGTAAAGCTCAACCCCCCGCTGGTGCAGACCCGCGCCGGCGTTCACCACCATTGCCAGCACAAGAAAACCGTGCAACATATCAAAAAGTATAGGGTTCATTATTCAGCACCCTGTTCAGCGCGTGCGCATCATCCCGGCCGGATAATCGCCTGTTTTTACGACACGAATATCGTGATCGGTAAACCGCAGTGCCGGATGCAACTCCACATAAGGCATATGGCAGCCAATGCAATCGCCTCTCTGCCGCGCATCCGTATGAAATCGCTGCCCGGGCTGTCCGCCATGGCAATCCACACACTTTCCGTTGTAAAACGCCGCATCATTCCGCCGGGCATCGCGGTGCGCGGCGTGGCACGTAGTGCAAGCGAGCTTGCCCGATCGGAAACACTTGCTCTCCATCAACCGTAACGGCTGAAATCGCACGTTCTCCAACTGCTTCTCGTCCACCGGTGGCTTGTCCCGATGGCATGCCCCGCAAAACCGCGTCTGTTCCACGGCCGCCATCCTCCCTGGGTTGCCGACTGGCCCCTTCGTCACGGCATGTTCGGGGGCGCCCGCATGGCAGCGCGCGCACTGCACTCCCGGTATCACGGGTTGCAAATCCTGCGTCACGCCTGTGGCATGACATCCGATGCACGCCCTTACCGCTTGCCCGCTCTGTTTTGCGCCCAGCGCGGCCTCGGCACTGGGGGATGCCCCACCCTCCTGCCCGATCGTAATCCCAAAGCGCCCCAGCTTGGGAAAATAGCTGACGTGCGATTCGAGCGTGGTCTCTCCCCTCTCTACTAATGGCGTCTGTCCCTGTTCGCCCGCCCCCATTACCCAATTGATTTGCCCTTCAGCGTGATCTCCTCCCCGCTCGGCCCTTACGCCAATCGACCCGAACGGCGACATCTTATAAAGAACTGCGTAACCACCCGCCGGTTCCCGCAACGGCTGCTCGGGCAGGTTTTTTCCAAACGCGCTCTCGCCTGCTGCCACCATCGCGTGCGCCATCCGTGTCTGTTCATGCAGTTTGGTCTCGGTTGGATGACACCCCGCGCAATCTACCCCGGTGCCCCACGCCAGCGCCGCCGCCCCAATCGCCGCCAGCACCGCTCGCCCGCACCGCATCTCCCCAACTTTACCCGAGAAGCTGGCAGCCCTGGGGCCTAAAAACCACCTCAGCGAGGCCGATCAACCTACTGAAAACAAGAGATTCGCCTCGCTTCCTACAGAATTTTGTATGAGAGCGCTTCCATCAAAATATTTGTCCGATTCTGCAACTTTTGGGCTACAGATATCCCGCAAATGGACTACACTACTTTCAGTTGTCTGAGGTTGTGATTCGCTGTACCGTCGCGTGCCCATGTGGGCGGCGGGTAGGTCGGCTTCCAAGGAGAAGTTATGCTTCGCTTCCGTTCGGGGTTTTTCGTTTGCGTCTGTTCGTTAGTCGCGCTGATTGCGTCATTCAGCCCTAACGCCGCCGCTCAGCAGGTTTTCGGTAGTATCATCGGCACGGTTACCGACCCCAGTGGGTCGGCTGTCGCCAACGCCAAAGTGACGGTCGCGGACGTCACCAAGGGAACTTCTTCCGAGGTGATGACCAATGATGCCGGCCAGTATTCCAAAGGCCAACTCATTCCCGATCAGTACACGGTGACGGTTGAGGCGCCGGGTTTTCAAAAAGTCGTTTCCAACGCATTGACGGTTCAGGTCGATCAGGCAACCCAATTTAACGCGTCTCTTCAGGTCGGCAACGTTGATCAAACGGTGGAAGTGACAGCTGCTGCGCCGCTTCTTCAAACGGATCGCGCTGACGTGGCCCAGACCTTCACGTCCCAGCAGATCTCGCAGATCCCGAGCATCGGCCGCAACCTGCAAGCCTTCGAACTGCTTCAACCTGGCACCGTTAAAACCCAATGGGGACACGCTGCGGACGAAAATCCTCAGGGCAGCCAGCAGAGTTACACCAACGGTTTGCCCTTCTACATGACCGGCTACTATCTCGATGGCACGGTCAACCAGGACCCCATTCTCGGCATCATCGTTATCAATCCGACGTTCGACTCGGTGAATGAAGTGAAACAGAATAGCCAGGTCTTCGACGCGGAATTTGATTCAACCGGCGCCGGCTTGTATACCTATTCCACTAAGTCCGGAACGAACGCTTTCCACGGCGATCTTTTCGAATACATCTTCCTCAATACCCCCGGATTTCAAGATTTCGGACGCAATCCGTTCACTGAAAACAGCTCTGCGGGCGTTCCCACTACACATCAGAACCAATTCGGCGGGTCTCTCGGCGGCAGGGTTATTAAAGACAAGCTTTTCTTCTTTGCCGACACTCAAATAACGCGTAATATCCAGGGCGGATCGATCCTCACCAGCGTGCCAACCCTTCAAGAGCGGTCGGGAAATCTCGGCGATTGGCTGACTCTCGGCAGTCAATACCAAATCTATGACCCGAACACGGGTAATCAGACCACCGCTGCCGGGCGCTCGCCTTTCCCCGGCAATGTCATCCCCCCCGGGCGTCTGAGCCCGCAGGCTTTGGCCATCATGAATTATTTTCCGCTACCTAATTACTTCGGTAGCGGCAGTTCCATTCC
>DATAYL010000137.1:0-2990 GCA_036272575.1 Bryobacteraceae bacterium
ACGCGATCAGCAAAACCAGACCGACAGCACCGAGGATCAATGCCAGAGCGAATACCAAACCGCCATCATGGACAGCACCGACCGGTCCGATATGAGACCCGGGCGCCAGCCTGATCCCGGTTGTCCGGGCACCTTCCGAGCGTAGCGCATGAAGCGTGCGCACGTGAGCTGCGAGCAAACTCATTTCCGCCTGGGATCGCTGTAGCGAAATGCCTGCTTGTACCCGGCCATATACCGCGCAACAGCTATCTTCGCGGTCACTCAACATAGTTGCATTTTTCGAGGCAAGCGGCCAAAGCTTTATTGGAAGCCAAATATTGGGGACGTTTATATTCGTCCCCAAAAAATCGTGCGGCGTAATCCCGATGATCGTGAATGCCGTCCCGTTCAGCTTCACGGTCTGGCCCAGTACAGACGGATCGCGTGCGAAGCGCCGCCGCCAGAAGTTTTCGCTTATGAGGATCGCGGGGTGAGTTTCCAGATCCTGAGTGTCCTGGGGAAGGAACACCCGGCCACGAATTGCGTTAACCCCGAGCACGGCAAAATAGTTCTCGGAAACGGCGAGAACACTTACGAATTCAGAGCTGCCGTGGACGATCCCCGGCAGCCGAAACCCGAAAATATGCGCCAGTCCCGCGGCCGTGCCGCTCTCGCTTGCGCTCATATTTGGGCCTGCCGTCATTGCCAGCTCGTTGTTCGTGGTGGCAACCAGGCCAGAAAAGACGTGATTGTGGTTCCGGTAGAACTCAAAATCCGGGTAGCTGAACGACGGATCATATGGACGCTGATCGGTTGAGCGATACACATTAACGAGCTGCCCTGGGTCTTTCGCGTCCAAAGGTTCAAGCAGAACTGCCTTACAAGCAGTAAAGACCGCGGTATTCACTCCGATGCCGATGCCAAGGGCCAGCACTGCCAGCAGCGTGAAACCAGGATGCTTGGCAAGCATGCGAGCCGCAAACTCGACGTCTTTCAGAAATGTCTCGAAGAAAACCAGTAGATCGGCTTCGCGTGTCTTTTCCTTCAGCAGGCTCAAATTGCCGAAGGTTCGGTGAGCGGACAGCCGCGCCTCCGCTTCAGGCATGCCTGCCTGCTTGTTCATGTCCTCTCGCATGACCAGGTGATATCTGAGCTCCTCATCGAGCTCAGCGTTCAGCCTGTTGCGATGAAGCAAAGCTGCAACCCTACGAATGAGTCCCACACTGATCTCCTGTCATGCCTTCGTCGCGTAATTCAGCACAAGCGCAACCGCGCCTGTCAATCGTTGCCAGTTCTCTTCTTCTTTCGCAAGTTGTTTTCGTCCTGCCGCGGTCAGGCGGTAGTAGCGCGCTCGCCGATTGTTTTCAGAACTTCCCCATTCGGCCGAAATCCAACCTTCTTGCTCTATGCGGTGAAGCGCCGGGTAAAGCGAGCCCTCTTCTACACGCAAGACCTCATTCGAAACCTGCTGAATGTGGAGCGTGATGCGCCAGCCGTGCATTGGCCCTTGTTGCAGCGCCTTTAGAACAAGCAGAGCGAGGGTGCCTTGAAGGATGTCGTTCTTGCGCGCGCTCATCTATAGATAGCTATAGGAACTATAGCTGCGGTTAAAGCGCTTGTCAAGACAGTTAACAACAGTTAGTCAACGACAGGCTGTTACCAACGGACTTTTGACGGCAAGCGCTATCAACAGTTTTGGCTGTGATGCAACGGAATCTCGCAAGCCGGGCGAACCGTCGCGATCCGGACAGTGGCTGGAAAACCGGGTTTCGGGACATTGACATGATAGACGCTCATCGGAAACGGGTGAGGAGGCCCGCCCCTGATGAGGCGATCAAAATCAAAGCCGAAGAGTGCTCCGAAGCGGGTGCTGCGGCTTCCCGACTTGGACCATACGAAGCTGTCCGTTTTAAATACCTTGGGTTCGCCACAATCGCAACGAGCGTATGGCATCGCGATCGATGATTTCATCGCGTGGTACTGCTCGGAGCCGCGCATCGCATTCAATAAGACAGTCGTGCTTCGGTATCGCATCCAGTTGGAAGCGAAGCATCTAGCCCCGGCGACAATCAATTTGCGGTTAGCAGCCGTGCGGCGGCTCGCCTACGAAGCTGCCGATGTCGGATTGCTCAGCCCGGACCTGGCCGCCGGCATTCGCCGCGTCAAGAGCGCTAAGCGTTTGGGTGTGCGCTTGGGAAACTGGCTCAGCGCAGAGCAAGCGAAAGACTTGCTCCGGTGCCCAAACGGAGAGGTGCTGATCGGCAAACGTGATCGCGCCATTCTCGCCCTGTTGCTCGGGTGCGGACTGCGGCGCTCTGAAGCCGCTCAGCTTACCTTGGAACATTTCCAGCGCCGGGACGACCACTGGGCCATTGTCGATCTGTTCGGCAAAGGCGGCCATATTCGATCCGTGCCCGTTCCGGACTGGGTAAAGAGCGTCGTCGATTGCTGGACTGCCGCGGCCCAAATCGAATCCGGCAACCTATTTCGGTGCGTGACAAAGTACGGAACGGTATGGGGAGGAAAGGTCACCGAGAAGGTGATCTGGCACGTTGTTCGCAAATACGCAATGTGCACCCACCTTGGGAAGATTGCGCCTCATGACTTGAGGCGCACGTGCGCCCGCTTGTGTCACGAAGCGGGCGGCGAACTGGAACAAATCCAATTCTTACTTGGGCATGTCAGCGTACAGACAACCGAACAATACCTGGGCTGCAAGCAACGGTTCCGATCCGCTGTGAATCATCACATTGGCATCGAGCCCGACCAGGAAGGATCGGGGAACCGCAGCTTCCATGCTCGTAGGCCCTAGCCTGGTCACGATTCCCTTGGCGACGAGAACGCAGGCGCTGCCGTTCAGTCTCTCAAATCCCCACTTGCCGACGGCTGAGCCGATATTCCTAAACACTGCGGCTGTGGGTCATCAAAACTCAATTCGTAGCTGATTTGTGGAACGCTGTCTTCCGATATCACGGCAGCGAGCGACCGTGACGCACGGGAACGGATTCTGG
>DATAYL010000138.1:0-19580 GCA_036272575.1 Bryobacteraceae bacterium
CAGCAGCTGGTGATGCGTTTGCCGCAGCGGAAGTTACATAGAGTGTTTTTCGGTCGGGGCCGCCAAAAGTACAGCTCGTGAGGTTTGCGGTGGGCATCTCAATAACGCGGTCGACACTTCCATCCGGCGCGATGCGGATAATGCAACTGCCACCGTAACGGCAGTTCCAGAGATAGCCCTCCGCATCCATACTCGAGCCATCCGGTAGGCCGCGTGGGGAGCTTTCAAAAAAAATTCGTTCGTTCGAAATAGAACCCTGGGTCCGATCGTAGTCGTAGCGGTAAATCGCGTTGGCAAGACTATCGGCAAAATAAAACGCGGTCGCCTCCGGGTTCCAGACAAGAGTATTCGATATACCAATGTTCCGCTTCCATTCAGTTGCGGTGCCATCCGGATCGAGGCGATAGAGTACGCCGTCGGTTCCTCCTGCCTCGAAAGATAAACCGTCCGGACCGACGTTGTTGCGCATGGAGCCAACCCAGAGTGAACCTCGCGGATCGGCACGAGCGTCATTTAAGCGGACGGCAGGCCAGTCGTTGAGGCGAAATCCGGTGTCTCGAACGGCATCGGAGGTGGCCTTCCAGAACACGACTTTTGAGCCGAGAACAACAGCGAGGGTGTCATCGCTTTCTGTAAGGGCCAAGGCCGTTACTGGTTCATCAAAAAACCATGATTGGACGCTGTGCGATTTCGCATGCAGACGATGAATCAGGAAGCGATTGATGTCTGTCCAATATAATGCCTCTTCGGATGCGTGCCAGACTGGGCCCTCGCCGCAAACGTCGGCGGTCGGAGCAACACAGATCGGTTTTTCGATATCGCCTTTGTCGCAGGGGATCATTTGACACTAATGCCGGCGGTGAGACCACCGTCGATTCTATAATCCGCTCCGGTACAGAAAGCTGCTTTATCGGAAGCAAGGAAGAGCGCCAGTTCGGCCACTTCTTCGGGCGTTCCGATCCGGTTCAGAGGATGAGCGCCGCCGAAACGTTTAAACACTTCAGCGACCGGAATCTCGGGTGAAAAGGTACGAGCGGCAAACTCGAGCATGGGAGTGTCTATGGAACCGGGACTGATCGAGTTGACCCGAATCTTGAAAGGCGCGCAATCGAGCGCCAGCGCGCGGGTGAAGCTATGGATCGCGCCTTTCGAAGTAGCGTAGGCGGCAACTCCGTTTTGGCAAGCGAAGCCCTGCACGGAGGCGAGATTCAGAATAACTCCTTGTCCGCGCTTTTTCATTTCGGCGATACCAAAATGCGCAAACAGAAAGATTCCTCCGACATTCACATTGAGACAACGGTTCCATGTTTCCCAGGTTGTCTCTTCGACAGTTCCGAATGGGTGAACGGCCGCGGCATTTACTAGGATGTCGAGACCGCCAAAGAGCGCAAGAGTCTTCGCGATCGCGGCTTGAACGCCGGTTGGTTCGGCGACATCACAGGTGACGGTTTCCAGAGCCAGGCCGTCTGTTAGGGCTTGCTCCTTCAGCGAACTATTTAGAGAGTCATCGATACCACACGCCACGACTTTGGCACGGGATCGGGCGAAGCGAAGAGCCACCGCTTTGCCAATGCCACTTGTTCCGGTAACAACAGCAACTTTCCCCTTCAATTCCGTATCCGCGAAATTAGCGGCCAGCATCCTGTTCCTCCGTCACCTTCAGGCAAGCGCTCAGATAACCCATGGCAAAAGCCATTCCGGCATGCCAGGGAGCTTCGCACGAAAGTTGGGGCGCGTGATCGGGGATGACGATACCCGAAAATTTGTTCATTTGCAGAATGCGCAAAACGCGCAAGACGTCCAAGTCACCTTCATCGATGTGAGTTTCCTGATAATACGGCACTTTACCGCGCACGTTTCTAAGATGGACGTAAGCGATCCGATCCTGACGACTATAGCGATCAACCGTGTCGTATACATCTCCATCGGGCATTTCGGCCAGTGTACCGACGCAGAGCTCAAGCCGGTTGCGGCGGCTCTGATTCAAATCGATCAGTTTTTGGTAGAGCTCTGGTCGATAAACCAGCCTGGGTTGCTGGCGGACACGCGGCAACGGTGGGTCGTCGGGATGTGCCGCCAGGCTCACACCAGCTTGCTCCGCGACCGGTATACAGGCATCTAAGAAGTCTTCGAGCCTGCGCCAAAGCTGCTGTGAGGAAATCTCTGGCAAATAACCAGGCGTCGCATCGGGATCGTAGATCATATTCCAGACCATGCCATTGGGAATTGGAGCGTCCACCGGTCCATCCATGCCAACGCTCAAAGCGCCGCCGCGCGCGAACGCACCCGTCACGCGGCCCGCCACACCCGCGATACTGAAGTTATAACCAATGATCGGAATTCCCGCGCCGCCAACGCGGCGAATGGTTTCCTTCAAGCCTTCCAACTGTTCTTTCTTACGCGGGCCGTCGAGCAGTACGTCCGACCAATGCGCGGGGTCGAAGTTCTCGATCGCTTCCCAGATCAAGCCTGCTTCGTGCACCTGTTTCTTGATGGCAAGCAATTCTTCAGTCGTCCACAGGCGTTGAGGATCGCCCGCGTACCCCCAGCCGCCCAGTTCGCCGACCGGTTGGTCCCGGCGGGAGTTGTCGCCGCTCCGATTGAAATAATCAACGAGGTGAATGACCGCATGAGTGGCGCCAACCTGGCGGGCAAACGCCAGATACGAAGGCGAGATCATGTGCCGGTATAATCCAAATCCAAGTTTCATGAATGGAGCGGAGACCTGGTTGACAGCGGAAGTGTTGCGCCCATAGACTTTATCTTGACCTCAAAGTAACCGGCCATCGACATTGTAGTAAACGTAGTCAGCCCAATGGATCTGCCCTGTTGTCGTTCTCATCGTTCAACCATGAAATTCAGAATCGCGCAAACTTTGCTCCTCCTCTTGTCTTCCAGTTCGGCAGCTTTGGCCGTCGACCGAACAGTTTGGCAAATCGGGAAGTTTGACGACTCCCCGGTCGAGTTTGGAAAACACCCAACCCAGAAAGTTAGATTTGTGGTAGGCGCGAGCAACGCCGCTCGCGACTGGCCCGGGCGCCAGAGTTCCGGGCAGCCCTACGAAGTAGTTTTTCCTCTCGACAACGTACAAAGGAATTACAGACTCAAAATAACCGTTCTCATAGATCAACCGAGAGTACCAAGCTTGAGGATTGCAGTTAATGAGCACGCGGGGACTTTTTTTCTGCATCCCAAGCTCAGTTACTCGCGAAGCGACTTTTCATATGCTTTTGACCCACACGAGTCGAGAAGCGATTTAGTCATTGATATACCATCCGTCTTCCTTCGACAAGGTGTAAACCATCTGACGATCACGCCTGTTGACGATCCGCCCACGGCTCCAGAAGACAAGGAGCTTGGCGGGTTCAGCTACGACGCGCTTAGCCTCGAACAAGCTGATGCTGCAGCGAAGAGTCAGAAGGCAATGACAGTCAACTTCGAACCCACTATTTTTTTCCGGAAATCGGAAACGGGCTTAACTGAAGTGGTAGACGCGTTTGTCCGGTTCGGCCAACCTGCAAAGGCCGGCCGTTTACTACTGCAGGCTGGGGACCAGCGCTATACATCGGAATACCCGGACACTGAATTTGGCGAGCAGCGGCTTATCTTTGCGATTCCGGAGTGGAAGGGGGATTTACAGGCTCAGGCTTCATTCGGATCCATAGAAAAGAGCCAGCACGTCACGCTGAAAGCGCAACGCCAGTGGACGATATTTGTTGTTCCACATACTCATCTCGACGTTGGATACACCGACTACCAGGGAAAAGTTGCGGAAACACAACCACGTGTTCTGACAGAGGCGGAAAACCTGATAAGCCAACATCCGGACTTTCGTTTCTCGATGGACGGATCGTGGAACCTGGAACAACTCCTCGATACGAGACCAAAGCCGAAGAGAGACGAAATACTGGAACTGATACGCGATGGCAAGATGGCAATGCCCGCCCAATATGTAAATTTGCTTACGGGGTACGCTTCGCTCGAAACGCTTTATCGGTCACTCTATTACTCAAAGAAAGTGGCGAGCGAGAACCATCTACCGTTTGAGTACGCCAACATCACGGACGTTCCCACTTACTCGGGCAGTTATGCATCAGTTCTCGCCAGCAGCGGAGTGAAATACTGGGTGGCGGCTTCGAATAACGACCGCGCGCCGGTTTTTTACTATGATCACTGGAACGAAAAGTCACCGTTCTGGTGGGAAGGCCCCGACGGTAAAAAGGTTTTGTTCTGGTATTCGCGGCATTACGAACAGGTACAAACTCTGTTTGGACTCACCCCGCAGCTAAATGCCGTGCGCGAGTCGCTGCCGATCTTTCTTCAGGCATACTCGAAGCCGTCTTATAAGCCGGATGTGGCCTTGCTCTACGGGACTCAAGTCGAGAATACAGACCTGGTCCCGGCAACCGCTACGTTTGCCCAGCATTGGAACCAGGAGTATGCGTTCCCCAAATTGAGTTACGCCACGTTTCCTGATTTCTTTCATTACCTTGATTCTCACTTTGCGGGTGACCTACCTACGTTCAAGGGCGATGGCGGCGGCTATTGGGAGGACGGCATTGGCAGCGACGCTTATTTCGAAGCCGAAGATAGAAGGAATCAGAACGCGGCGCTTTCCGCAGAGATATTATCCTCGGTGACTCACTCGATCAATCCCGATCTTAATCCGCCGAAGCATGCCTTTGACGATATCTGGCGCAATATTATCCTTTTTGCGGAGCACACCTGGCTTTCCTACAACTCAGTTTCACAGCCGGACCACGATGAATCGATCAAACAGCTGCGCGTAAAGGACGGCCGCGCGGAGCAGGCATCTTTGCAGATTGAAGATGTAGCCAACCGTTCTCTGAGTCAACTGGCCGATCAGATTCACATTCCAGCAAACACGCTGGTTGTCTTCAATTCGCTCAACTGGAAGCGCGACAGCTTAGTCGAGACCGACTTTTTGGAAGGTCCGAAACTTGTAGATCTTACAACAAACACCGAGGTACCCCTGGAAATTCTGTCAAACAAGCAGGGATTTCTGCATGTGCGGTTCTTGGCTCGCGATCTGCCTGCGGTCGGCTATAAGTGTTTCGCCATTCACTACGAACATCAGGCATTACCGAAACCGATTGTTACGTCCACGCGGGTGATTAATGGCCGTTTTTATCGAGTGACTATCGACGAGAAGACCGGGTCTATTGCCAGCATCTTCGACAAGGAGTTGAAGCGCGAGCTGGTAAATACAAGCAGCCCATATAAGTTTGGCGAGTATGTATATGTAACGGGCGGCGACGGCGACACGCAAATGATTAACCCATTTCCAGCACTGCTGCCGGGAAAACTGACGATTCACCAGGCCGAGGCTGGCAAGTTGGTAGGTGTCGAGCAGATGCCCTGGGGTTTCGATATTCGACTGGCCAGCAAGAATGTTATGACGCCAAGCGTTGAGACTGAACTCATTCTGTTCAACGACGAAAAGAAAATCGAGCTGACATACAGAGTACACAAGAACTATACAAACGCCAAAGAAGGAGTTTACATAGCCTTCCCGGTGGCCGCCAAGACTCCACAGTTCGACTTCGCGAATCAACAAAGCTGGATCGATCCGGCAAGAGACTTGATGAAAGGCGGCAGCCTCGAGTGGTTTAACGTGCAGCAGTGGATGGCGGTGAGCGATCCAGGTCTGACCGTAGGGGTAGTTCCGCTTGACGCTTCTTTAGCTACTTTCGGCGATATAAATCGCGGGAAATGGCCTGGGAATTTCAAACCTGAAAGCGGGACGATGTTCTCTTACGTGATGAATAATTACTGGCACACGAATTACCGAGCCGGCCAGGATGGGGACTTCGTTTTTCACTACACCGTGACGAGCAGCAGCGAACTGGACGGAGGCGCTCTGAGCAAGCTGGGGATAGACGCAATGCGGCCGATAGAGCTGAACACTGTTGTCTCGCAGGACAAAGACGGTGACCCGCCCCGGCCGCTCCCTCCAACGGGCAGCGGGTTTCTCGATACGTCGAACCAAGACGTCGCTTTGATCACCTGGAAGGAGGCCGAAAATGGCGAAGGTTCTATTCTGCGTTTTCAAGAGCTAGGCGGCCGGGCGACCCAGGCATCGGTTCGCTTCATTCACGCGAACCTCGAATCGGCGACACTCTGCTCGGGCGTGGAAGACAATCTTCGCGAATTGGCACTTCGCGACGGTGCACTGAGCTTGTCGTTCAAGCCCTACGAAGTCGTCACGGTCCGCGTTCGAACCAGATGATAAGAGTCGCGGCGCTACTATGGTGAGTCTCAAGGCGAAAATGACGATCAACACGCTTCACAGGGTGCGCATGCAGAGCGTGGAGGATCTGCGAGAGACTAACGAGCTGAAATTGCTCCATATCATTCGGGACCGTCAGCCAATTTCACGGGCGGATCTGGTGAAGGAGACGGGACTACTTGCGGGAACCGTATCGGTAATCGTGAACCGTCTTCTGCGGGCAGCGATCGTAAATGAAGGCGAGGCGGCACCCTCAAGTGGCGGGCGCCCGGCCACTTATCTGCAGGTCAATGCGGAAAAGGCGCATGCGATCGGCATCAACATTGGCGTCGAGCAGACACTTTACGGTCTGAGCGATTTCAATGGCCGTATTTTGAACCAAAGGACCATTTCAACAGGTGACAATGCCGAAAAATTCCTGACGGCGCTGGCCGATGACATCCATGGTTTTTTGGAAGCGGATTTCCGCGGGGGCAAGTTGGCCGCGGCCGGCGTCAGCTTACCGGGTTTAATCGACAGGGTTGACGGCTGCCTGGTGCGAGCTCCGAACCTGAGCTGGCAGAATGTGGCGGTTAAGTCGATACTTGAGCGTCAATTGAAGCTTCCGGTGTATGTGGAGAACGACGCCAACGCCGCGGCACTCGCGGAACTCTGGTATGGACCGATAGAAGTCTGGAGCGCGCACTGCATTTTATTTCTGCTGGTCGTCGAGGGAGTTGGAAGCGGCTTAATTCTGAACGGTGAAGTTTATACCGGTTCCCGCATCGGCATGGGTGGATTCGGCCATGTCTCGGTCGACCCGAATGGTCTGCCCTGTTCTTGCGGCAATATCGGCTGCTGGGAAACGGTGGCATCTGATCAGGCGACCCTCAAGCGATATACGGAGTCCACGAAGCAAGAACCGAAGGTCAATTCTTTATCGGAGCTGATCGCAACCGCGCGTAAGGGCAATGAACAGGCCCGCCAAGAACTACTGAAGACAGCTTCTTTCATCGGGCGCGGCATTAGAGGACTGGCGCAGGGATTGGCGCCTGACATCGTTGTGATCGGTGGAAAAATTGCCGACGCCTGGCCAATGATTGAACCAGCGATCAATAACGAGCTGAAAAGCCAATACCTGGTGGAGGGAATATCGCTTCCCAGAGTGCGCCCCGCAAGCGTGGAACAGCCCAGCTTTTACGGCGCCTTCCCGGTAGCCTTAAGTAGTGTGATGGCAACGCGCCGGAAAGCCTCCTAATTGTAGATGTGGCGGGGCCGACTTATTTCTGCGCTGATAGTTGGTCTGCTTTCTGTCCAATTTACAGCGGGGCAGAAGACATCGCGGCCGAATCTCACCGAGTTGCCGCCGAGCGCGGATGAAGTAGCCAAATCGACGGGTGTTTTGCCGCTTTTTCAGCGGCTCCAAGAGATTGCTCGCCATCCTTCCGCTGCGCGCAACAATCTAGAGCCGTTCCTCATTCGCCAGGAAATCATCGAGGAGGTCGAAGGCAATTCCCTGCAAGTGGACGCCACGCTTGCGCTTCTCGACAACGAAATCGCGCAAGCTAGCGAGCTTCGCGGATATCTGGAAGACAAACGCGACCATACCGTGAATATGATCAACCTATCGGGTATAGCCGCCGGCGGCGCGCTTGGCGTTGTATCTTCGGCTCTTCAACTGTCATCTCATTTAGCGAGGGCCGGTAATGTGACAGGTATCGTGTCCGGTACGGTGGTCGCTTCGCTCTCGGTTTACGGGTTGAGAGCTCAGAAGGGTAGACGGCAGGAATTTACGTTTCCCTCCAATATGCTCGCTGAATTTTTCGGCCTGCCGACGGAAGGGGCGAGTCAATATCCGCCCGCGATCTGGCAGTTCTTTGGGGCGGTCGCCCCGTCGGACCCGGATAAAATAACACGGCAGCAGCGCCTGATTCGAACTTGGATTCAGGTCGGCAGAATCGATTCGCTAAGCACTGACAAGGGCAAACAGAAGATCGAACGGGTGACCAGCCAGCCATCCGGGCATCTGAGACTTTCGATAGACGATTTGGAAGACCGGGAAGCGATGCTCGAAGACGTCAGAGCGAAACTCTCCTTCATGAAGCGCGATCTGGGAGTGCTGCTGCGGGCTTTGCCCAGGCGAGGACCGTTGCCAGCCGTGGCACAGTAGGACAATGAAGATAGCACTATGTTGAAGGCCTTCGCCGCCCCACTAATTTTCTTCTTTTTACAGCTTATTAACTCTCCGGCTGCGCCCAGCAAGATTCCCCATGGCGAAGTAGAGCTCGTTTCTTCGGTCAAGTCAATACAACCAGGCGCGAGCTTCCAAGTTGGGCTGCTGTTCCATCTGGAAGAGGGATGGCACATTTACTGGAAAAATCCTGGGGACTCCGGCCTGCCGCCCCGGCTGAAATGGAACCTTCCGCAGGGTCTGAGCGCGGGTGAGATCGAGTGGCCGACGCCCAAGCGCTTACCGGTTGGACCCCTGCTCGACTACGGATACGAGGGAACGGTTTTGCTGCCGGTTACAATCAAAGCCGATACCAGCCTGGCGACCGCCGCACAAACCTTACAAACGGCTTTACGTGTTTTAGTTTGCCGCGAATCTTGCATACCGGGCAAGGCCAATCTTTCTCTTGTGCTCCCCGCCTCGCAGCGCGCACCCATTCTCGACGCGCAGTATCGGCAATTATTTGCAACTGCAACCGCCGACAAACCGACCGCAGTTCCGGCATCCTGGCAATTGACCGCAAAACAATCCGGATCATCGTTGGTCCTCCATGTCAAAGGCGCCCCGAAATCGGCGAGCGTCAGTTTTATCCCAGCGCATCCAAATGTAATCCAGAACGCAGCCGCGCAGCGCAACGCGGCAGCAGAAGATGGTTTGACGCTCAACCTGCGGCGCGCGGAAGCAGCCGCCGATACACTTGCCTCGCTTGACGGCCTCCTACTAGTTGATCAAGCGGGCTCCTTGAGGGCCTACGACGTCGCCAGTCCTATAACCATAACCGGCTCACCCGCGCAAAACGCGAACACTGCCGGTGCGCCTGCCGCAGCTCAAGCTGAATCGTTGTCGGCAATTCTACTGCTGGCGTTCGGCGGGGGCCTGATCTTGAACCTGATGCCTTGTGTGTTTCCAGTACTCTCGATCAAAATCCTGAGCCTGCTCGATCACTACGCCGGCGAGCGCAAAACTGTGCGGATGAGCGGCTTACTTTATACCTTGGGCGTTTTGGTCTCGTTCTGGGTTCTGGTGGGGATTTTGCTTTCGCTGCGGAACGCCGGACGAAATCTCGGTTGGGGATTTCAACTGCAATCTCCTGGTTTTGTGGCTTTTCTGATTTGTCTACTTTTCGTTATGGGCTTGAGTCTTGCCGGTGTCTTTGAGATCGGCACTTCCGTGATGAACGTGGGAAGCGGTCTGACGCAGCGCGGAACTTATAGCAGCTCCTTTTTCACTGGAGTGCTGGCGACGGTTGTGGCCACGCCATGCACGGCGCCGCTGATGGGAGTCGCTGTCGGGTTTGCCTTGGCGCAAAAGGCCGGCGTTAGTTTGCTGGTGTTTACGAGCATGGCCCTCGGGTTGGCAGCCCCCTTCCTCATTCTGTCCATCTTCCCTTCTCTGGGCCGCTTCTTGCCGAAGCCAGGAGCCTGGATGGAGACCCTGAAACAACTCATGGCTTTCCTGTTATTTGCTTCCGTGATCTGGCTGCTATGGGTTCTGGGACAGCAAGTGGGTATGAATCAGCTGGCTTTAATCCTGTTCGGCCTGCTGATGTTGGGGTTCGCCGGGTGGATCATGGGCCGATGGTCAGGTAGCCGCGCGGCGCAAATCGCTGCATCGCTCCTCGCACTCGCGACAGTGATCTTTGCAGTCTCCGCACTGTCACCGGTGAAAGCTCAAACTTTGTTAACAGATGGAAGTTCCAGGGTGGACGGAGACCTGAGATGGGAAGCATTTACGCCGGAGAAGTTAGCCAGCTATCGAGCTTCCGGTAAACCGGTGTTGATTGATTTCACCGCTGCATGGTGCCTTACGTGTCAGGTGAACGATCGTGTGGTTTTTCATTCTCCCGTTGTGGAGCAGCATCTGAACAAATCAGACATCGCCCTCTTAAGGGCGGACTGGACATCATACGATCCCAAGATCACTGATACTTTAGCCAGGTACGGCCGAAGCGGGATCCCGTTTTACGTGATTTACGGTTCATCAGTTAACGCGCCTGCGGTCACGCTGCCGGACGGACTGTTGACCCCATCGACCTTTCTTCAAAATCTCGAAAAAGTCAATTTATAAGCGCTTGCAAGCCAGGTGGAGGGGTGTAAACGGATATGCACGTCTTGGCAGTCGAAGATGAGCCGGCAATGGCCGAACTTCTGCGTTCTGTTCTTGCGGAGGAAGGTTATCAGGTCACGCTGTCAAAAGACGGGGAACAAGCACTCGAATTTGCCAAATCAACGCGCTTCGACCTTATCATCCTGGACCTCATGTTGCCACGAAAGGACGGCTTTCAGGTATCTCGACAACTGCGCCAGTCGAATATACAGACCCCAGTTTTGATTTTGACGGCCAAAGACTCCCCGGGCGATATCGTACGAGCCCTCGACCAGGGAGCTGACGATTATCTGATTAAGCCATTTTCGTTAGAAGTGCTTCTTGCGCGGGTGAGAGCGGTCAGCCGACGGGGAGACATCCCACAGCCGGTCTGTCTTCGTTTACAAGACCTGACGCTGAACACCGCCACGCGCGAAGTGAGGCGAGATCATCACAGGATTGAGCTCACACCACGTGAATACAGTCTGCTGGCGCTGTTGATGAGGCACAAAGGACGAGTGCTGCCAAGGTCTTCCATTGTAGAAGCGGTGTGGGGTTTCAACGCCGAGATAGAGGACAACACACTCGATGCATTCATTCGCCTTTTGCGTAGAAAGATAGAGCGGCCAGGCGCGCCGAAACTCGTTCGTACGGTGCGCGGGGTCGGCTACTCGTTGCAGGAACAAGACGCTTGAACTTTCGCTCCATTCGTTTCCGATTGACGATTTGGTATTCCGTCGTTTTGTCGCTGAGCCTCATCGTCTTCAGCTCCCTGCTTTGGCTTGCGCTCAGACATCTGTTATACGCGGATCTCACAACAAATCTTTCGAATGAATTACAAGGATTCGAGAAATACCTGCTCCTCGAAGAAGGCGATTCAGCTTTCAATATCAGGCAGGAGATAGAGGAATATTCAACGTCCCTGCTGCAGGACCATATCCTGCTTGTCTGCGATAGCCGCGGAGCCGTGATTTATAAGAGCTCGCCTGACATCTCCGAGCATGACTTCATATTGAGGTTTTCCGCGGAGCATCCCTATCCACTCCGTTTTAGGCATCACCATTATTTGGCTGCCGCGCGGACATTTACTCTACGTCAAGGTACGCTAGAGGCCTTCCTGGGTGTGAGTTCCACTCCGGTGAAGAGGGCCACTGATCTATTCGGTTCGCTTTTGTTCGCGGCGACACCCCTTTTTATTGTTTGCGCCATCACCGGCGGTTATTTCTTGAGCCGGCGAGCCCTATTGCCGGTGTCGCTGATCGCCGAGAAAGCAAAGGGCATTGGTGTAACTAACTTGTCGGAGCGGCTGACCGTGTCTCAGACCCGCGACGAGTTACAGAGCCTGACTGAGACCTGGAATGGAATGCTGGACCGGCTCGAATTATCGATAACAAAGATCTCACGGTTTACGGCGGACGCGTCCCACGAACTCCGAACTCCTGTCGCTATTATCCGTTTGTCCGCCGAGAGTGTTCTACGAAAGTTAAGGTCGGACGCGGAGTACCGCATGGCATTGCATAAGATTCAGCGCGAGTCGGAGAATATGACGCGGCTTATCGATGACCTGCTCTTTCTGGCTCGCGCCGACGTCGATGAAAACCCGTGTTCTACAGAGCTAATCAATCTTTCGACGCTCATCGGCGAGGTGGCTGCCGATTTTAGGCCGATAGCAGAAAGCAACGGAATCACGCTGAGCGAGTCGGCGCCGGAGGCCCACCTTTTTGTAAAGGGCAATTCCTCCGATTTGCGAAGGCTATTTATCACGCTGCTGGATAATGCCGTCAAATATACATTTTCCGGAGGAACGGTTCAGCTGCATGCCATGCGCGAAGACGGCGAGGCGGTGGCACAAGTCGAAGACACGGGAATTGGTATTCCTGACGGCGCGCAGGCCCACGTGTTTGAACGTTTTTATCGAGTTGATTCTTCGCGCAGTAAGGAATCGGGCGGTTACGGATTAGGTTTAGCTATCGCCGCTGCGATCGTTCAGCAACACAATGGATCAATTAATGTGATGTCGCGACCCGGCGGAGGGTCGATTTTCGTCGTGAGGCTGCCCTTTTCCCCAGAGCCCGCAGACCGTATGGCGGAGTGCGCCAGTCATTTGAGACTGAATCAGCGAGCATAAGAATATCGCGTGCTCGCGCGGGGTTCAGTGTCGTGCATATTTCTTCCAGAGATCTGAATTATAAAGCATCTGGATGAAAATCCCGCCGACAACCGAGCGGGCCTGAAAGCCGACCTGCTTGCCGGTTTTTGTGTTGTACCAGTCCGTCAGAGGAACTCTGCTGGACGATTCATTCGCAAACCGATACGCCGGCTCGAACAGCGCCTCAAATCCATTGGGTGAATTGCTGAGCGAAGCGGTCCAGGCAAGCCAATCCAACTTGGTGTAATCTGCCCGATTGTCCAGCGGCAATCCAAATTGATTCTGGTGTGCTTTGTAGAAGCTCAACTCCTTTTCTGTGACAGCTTTCGGAAAGAGATTAAGGCCGAGTAAGTGGTCCCAAACCAGATTGTATTTCTGGCTCCAGGTTCCTGGCTTGTCGAAAGCCAGCCGGTAATGGTCGCCGTCGTTGGCAAGCTCTGTCCAGCGTGCCGCGAAATGCTGCGCGGTAGCCAGATACTGTTCACCCACCTGCTGTTGGCCGAGGTCGTCTGCGAGCTTGCCGTACGCTCCGAGCGCCAGGATCGCTTTGATGGACAGGTTGGCATTGTGAGCCAGATGCCCAGCGAAATCGTCTGTGCATAGCTGATTTTCCGGGTCGAGTCCTTTGGCCTTCAAATACTCGGCCCACTTGGAAAGCGTCGGCCAGTAGGTCTTGGCAAAATCCGCGTTGCCTTCCACATGGGCGATAGCGGCTACCATCAGTATCATATTGCCGCTCTCTTCAACCGGCATTTGATCGCGCTCCGAAGCTTCTCCCGCGCCATACTGTTGTCCATTAGCCAAGGGATAGCGGCCCAGGTCGTGGGGCGCAAAAGGAAACCTCCAGCGTGGAAGGCCAGCGTAATCCAGAATCGGCTTGAGCTGCGCCTTCAAAAGCGACGTATTGAATAGCAGGAAGAAGGGCGAGCTCGGATAAGTAACGTCCACGGTATCAATTGATCCATTGCTGAAGTTTTCCTTGGAAAACAATAGCGGAGTACCATCAATATCGGCGGTCAGTTTATGCGCCGCAAAAGTTTGTTGATAGGCGAGGGCGCCCAGCTGCGCATAGTCTTCGCCGCCCGCCTGTCGCAAGTCGCTCATCAGTTCCTTGTCAAACGCAGTGGAACGACGTTCCAAATCCGGATAGTCTTTTAGCGCCGCGCGCAGTAGTTCGGCCGCGTCCATTTGATTCCTTCTCCAGTATGGGCGCAGACGCCTCTCGAAATAGGCAATTGAATACAAATCGTCATAAGCGAGAATCACATGATGCGAGGCGATCTTTGACGTGACCGGTCCGAAGTCGAGCGAAGTAGCTAAGACGGGCAGTTCCTGGGCATAGGGCTTGTCAGCCTGGAGATTGTCATCGTCCGGTACGCGTCCCAACCTGCTAAATGCATCGAGAGCGTCCGGGCGAATGGTCGCCGCGGAGAGCGTGCCCGGCTCGGGCGGCGCGACTTCGTATAAGTAGCCCCAATCAATCCGCAAATCATCTCCTGACTTTGCCAGAACAGGCTGCTGTTCGGTGCCCATGCGCAGGACCTGCATCTCGCCCAAGTGATAACGCGCCCACGTCACGCGTTCTTGCATGGAATTGACAGTCAGTTGCGCTCCGGCATCGAAATACACCTGCACTTTGTGAGCGCCCTTATCTGTCGAATGGACATCCCAGGTAAGATAGGTGACCGGCCGTGACAGCACATCGAGATCTTTGGGGAGAGCGGGTGTTAAGAAGGTCAGCTTTAATTCGACTCCGGCATCGCCAAACTGATAAATGGTGTGAGTAGGTAATACTTGTACGCTGGTTTGCTTCAGCGCTGGTGTCCCTTTGGGATCGGTTCCCATCACCCGGTACATGCGACCGTCTATCCGAATCACTCCGCAAAGAGACTGGACGGTTCCCGTCCAATGCTTGGTCGGCTGATCGGTCAGGTGATCCGCCATTGACCAGATGCTGAAGTACGGGTCGTGGGCTACTAGCGGCACGGCAGGCGGTCTGATGTCAGCCGCGACTAGGAACGAGGTCGACAACATGAGGGAACTTAGAGCACTACTCCACTTCACATGCATATGTTTCCTGTTTGCTATTGAATTGTAAATTCGCGATAGAGCAGCCGGGCATTAGAAGGGCTGACCATCTGCGGCGCTATCACGTATTCTTTCTGTGGAACGAAAGACCTGTCCCGCAACATCTTGAGAGCAACGTCGACGGCTTCATTTACACACAGCGGATAGATGAAGGTAGCAGCGAGAATACCGTCAACGACCTTCTCTATGCCACCCGCTGGTCCTCCGAGTCCGTCCACTCCAACAAAGATCATCTGTTTTTCGCGATCGAGTTCCTTGGCCGCCAGATAGGCGCCTACCGCCATGGGGTCATTGTGAGCATAGACAACGTCAATAGATGACTGGGCCCGCAACACCTCCGTCATGCGGTCCTTCGCTCGTGCCTGGATCCAGTCGGCGACGGGATCGGCGACAACCTTGATGTCAGGATACTGCCGAAAAATTTCTTCGGCGCCTTTGTGCCTGTTTATTTCACCCTCGACACCAAGCAATCCGCGCATTTCCACAACGTTCCCGCGTGGACGTTTGTATTTGGAGGTTAAGTAATCGCGAATGAACAGACCCGCCATCCTGCCGATTGCCACATTGTCGCTGTGCACATAGGTACTGTAATAAGGCCGCAGAATATCGCGCTCGAGGCAAATGACCCGAATCTTCTCATCGGCCGCGTCTCCCATTACGGTCGTTAGGGCCGCGCGTTCATTCGGTGCAACGATGAGCAAATCAGGGCGTTGCCGGATAAAGGTTTCCACCTGCGCGACTTGGCGGCTGCTATCTTGTTGCGCATCCGCGATGACCAGTTTTATATCACCCGCCTGGGCGAAGCGCTTCGTCATCAGCGCGTTTTGGGCTGCCCGGTAAGGTTCCGCGTTGTTACATTGACTAAAAGCCACGACAAACTGCCGCTTACCGGCATGTTCCCTGCCAGACCTGCCGCATGAAATCGCAAGTAGAGCGATTCCAGCAGCCGCACATAAAACCCAACGAGCTCTCATCGAGCGAATTTTGCCTGCCTCTGCACCGCCACGGCAAGTACGATGATGATTGCCTTTACCATCATTTCCACATTGCTATCGACGTTATTCAAGCGCAGTATGTTGGTCAGCACACCGACCATGAGCGTACCGATAATGGTCCCGGCGATGGTGCCGCGTCCGCCGGAAAGACGAGTACCGCCGATAACCACGGCGGCTATGGCATCCAGTTCGTAGGCAATTCCTGCATTCGGGTTCCCCTGATGATTTTCAGCCGCGTACAAAATACCAGCCACACCGGATAACAGCCCGGAAAGCGCGTAGACGGCTATTTTGGTGCGCCGGATCGGGAGTCCGGCATAGCGCGCGGCCCGCTCATTGTCCCCGATGGCACGCACGTACCTGCCAAACACCGTCCGGCTGAGCAGAAATCCGAAGAGCAAAGCCAAGCCAAGATAGCAGGCAATCGTAACTGCCTTTGCGCGGAATATTTCGGCAAATCGCGACGCTGCATCGTGACTGAAACCGATATCGATATTCGCGTTGTTGGAAAGCCATTTTGCGAGACCCCGAATACCGATCATGCCCGCAAGAGTAACTACGAATGGTTGTACGTCGAGCGCCGAGATAACGGCGCCAGTGACTACGCCAACCGAAGTGGTCGCCAGGACCGTCAGCAGCATAGCCGAGCAGACAGTAAGCGGAAAGCCGAAATGTGAATTCCAGCGCGTCAATATCATCGCAATCAGAGATGTAGAGAGCGCGAGGATGCTGCCGACGCTCAGGTCGATACCGCCGGTCAGAATGACAAATGTCATCCCTAAAGAAATGATCCCGATGATTGAGACCTGGCGTAGGATGTCGGTTAAATTGCCGATCTCAAGAAAAATTCGTGATCCATCGTAAGCACTCGGACTGATCGCAATAGCCAATAGAAGGATCGCGATAAGCGCCGCTAAACTTTGCAGGACATCGCGCCGCTCACCTTGCGACTCGATCCAGAAAGAAGATAACCGCGAAACTAATTCGGACAAAACTCTCCCGGGCGGTTTACCGGATTGGTAGCGTACCCCATAATTTCTTCCTGGCTCGTCTTTTTTGGATCGAGATCCGCCGTGATTCTGCCGTTGCGCATCACTAGAATCCGATCACAGCAGCGCAGCAGTTCCGGTAACTCCGAACTCACGAAAACGACTCCCTTGCCGCGCGCGGCCAATTCGTCAATGGCGGCGTAAATATCTTCTTTTGCGCCCACATCAATACCGCGAGTCGGATCATCCAGAAACAATATATCCGGGTCGCTCAACAGGCAGCGTGCTAAGAGAACTTTTTGCTGGTTACCGCCGCTCAGGGAATCCACGGGATCGCCGATAGAAGAGCATCTAAGCTTAATTTGGCTAAAGAAGGGGCCAATTGCACGCTCTTCGGTGGAACGGTTGGTGAATCCCGCGGTTGCAAGTTTTGACAAATCAGCAATCGTGGCGTTTTCCAGTGCGCTCATCTGCATCATCAATCCGTCGAGCTTACGGTCTTCGGGTAACAACCGAATGGCTGAGTTCGAGCTCCCGAGATTAATGCTGCCTGCCTGCAGTCGATTGAGTCCGGCCAGCGCATGACCGAGCTCAGTTAGGCCAGAACCTACCAGACCGGCAAGACCCAGTACCTCGCCCGCGTGGAGATCAAACGAGATGTCATGCAATTTGTGAGTCGTCAACCCCGCTACCGACAAAAGAACTTGTTCAGTGGGAATTCGGCGGTCTGAGCCAGCCGGATTCCACTCGCGTCCCACCATCATGCTGATTAAATCATGCACGGACGCTTCCTCTCGTCTGCGCGTACCGATCGTGACACCATCGCGCATGACCGTCATCCGATGGCAAATACGGAAAATCTCGTCCATCTTGTGAGACACATAGATCACCGAGACTCCCTGATTGCTCAGACGTTCAATCAAGCCAAAGAGCCGTTCGGCAGAATCGTGAAACAGTGAACTGGTGGGCTCATCCATTATGATGATGCGCGCCCTCATGCTGAGTGCCCGCGCGATCATCACTAACTGCATGTCACCGATACTCAGAGTCGATACCCTTCGCTGCGGGGCCGCGCTCAAGCCAACCTGCCGCAGAGAATTTTCAGCAAATTGTTCCATACGGGTCCGGTTCACCAGGCGGCCTTCCGCGAAGCTCTGATTTCCGATCACGATATTCTCCGCGATGCTTAGATCCGGGAACAGATCAAGCTCCTGGTGAATCATGCTGATTCCCCGTCTTTGCGCTTCAAGTGGGCTGGAGGCGGCCCAATCCTGTCCGTTGAGCGAAATAGCGCCGTTGTCAGGCATGATGACGCCCGCAATGATTTTTGCGAGCGTGCTCTTACCGGCGCCGTTCTCACCCATCAGGGCGTGTACTTCGCCTTGATTGAGTGAAAAGTCTGCGCCCCGCAAGGCCTGGACGCCGCCATAGCTCTTCCAAATATTCCTGGCGCTTAGCATCCTGCTGCCTGTCATGGTATCCGACTGTGGGGTTCAGAAGACCAATAACAGCTTGATGTCTGTGAACTGCGTTGGCTGTAATTTGTGAGAGGAACATCCGGGTCGAAACGAAAAGTAACGGGAATAGGAAGAGATAGTCTCTTAGCTGGAACTGTCATGCCGTAAAACGGTATGCGGCAGAGGAGAGAAAATGACATTAGCTGATGCGCGGAAGATTATAGCCGCGGCAGAAAAGAAGGCACAGGAAATAGGCCAACCGATGAATATCGCGGTGGTCGACGAGGGGGGGAATCTTGTCTCGCATGTGCGCATGGATAAGGCGTGGATCGGCAGTATTGATATCTCGATTAAGAAGGCTTTTACCTCGCGCGCCTTCGATATCTCTACCAAGGATCTCGCCACGCACTCTCAGTCAGGCGGCCAGTTCTTTGGCATACACGCCTCGAACGATGGGAAAATCATGATTTTTGCCGGCGGCATCCCACTCAAAAAGGATGAAAGGGTAGTCGGAGCAATCGGCGTCAGCGGTGGTTCCGGCGACCAGGACCACGCGGTCGCCGAAGCGGGCGCCGCTGCTTACTAAGCGACCGAACTTGCATCAGAAATTTCGAAAGGAGAAAGGTTGATATGCCAGGAAACCGTGGCGTTGCTTATATTGGAACCGGAAAAGTAGAAGTTAAGAACATTGAATATCCGAAGCTCGAACACGAGGGCAGGAAACTACCACATGCCGTCATTCTGAAGCTGATTGCCACCAACATTTGTGGCAGCGATCAGCATATGGTCCGGGGGAGAACCACTGCGCCCTCCGGCATGATCCTCGGACACGAGATTACCGGGGAAATCGTGGAAAAAGGGAATGATGTTGAGTTTCTCGATGTTGGCGACATCGTCTCGGCTCCCTTCAACATTGCCTGTGGCCGATGCCGGAATTGCAAAGAGGGCAAAACCGGAATTTGTCTGAATGTAAATCCCGCGCGGCCGGGCGGGGCGTACGGCTACGTCGACATGGGCGGCTGGGTAGGTGGACAGGCAGATTACGTCATGGTGCCCTATGCTGACTTCAATCTCCTGAAATTTCCGGATAAACACCAGGCGATGGCCAAAATCCGCGATCTGACGCTGCTGTCGGACATCTTACCGACCGGCTATCATGGGGCGGTCACCGCCGGAGTGGGACCGGGATCCACCGTGTATGTCGCCGGAGCTGGCCCGGTTGGCCTCGCCTGCGCCGAGTCCTGCCGACTTCTCGGAGCGGCAGTGGTCATCGTCGGAGACATGATTCCGGAACGACTCGATCAGGCAAGGAGTTTCGGCTGTGAAACCGTGAATCTGAAACAGGAAGGGCAACTCGG
>DATAYL010000139.1:0-3564 GCA_036272575.1 Bryobacteraceae bacterium
CATGCTTCACCTGGATAATCTCAAAAAGCAGGCCAAACAGATCGTCCGCTGGCATCGCGAAGGGTACTATCCGATTGCCCAACGCATCAGAGCCGGTTTGCCTCGCTTCCACGACGTCGACGATCCCACGATTCTTTCTAAGTCTTTCGCTCTCAGCGACGCGCAGGAACTGATCGCACGGGAGCTCGGATTCGAGAGTTGGCAGGTTCTCCGGATCGCGGACCTTAGCTCATTGCGCCCAGTCGAACACTGGCGTGGAAATGAGCCCCAATTACTGGGGGCGCATCCTCAACTGTTTGTGTCCGACGTTGAAGCATCTTGTCGCTTCTTCGTTACAAAGCTCGGCTTCACGGTCCGCTTCGAATATGGGAAACCTGCCTTTTATGCGCTCGTTCAAAGGGACTGCGCTTATCTCAACCTGCGCTACGTTCACGCGCCTGTCCTCAATAGAGGGGTGGAACGCGATTTGCTGTCCGCGAGCATTCCTGTCGGAAACATCAAAGCATTGTACTCGGAGTATCAGAGCGTGGATACTCCCATGCATCAGCGTCTGAAAAAACAGCCTTGGGGGACTGAGGACTTTATTGTTCGGGACTCGGACGGAAATCTGATCCACTTCGCACAGTCTGTCGGGCCGCCTGACGTCTAAGGTGGAGTCAGTCGATGGCTTCAAGGGATTCCAACGCAGCCTGGGAACTCACATGCTTGCAACTTGCAAGCAAGCTGTTTGGGCGTGTCGAAAAAAGCCGTGAGACTTAACGTGAAGGTCTGACGGAAAAGAGGTCCGGCAATGGTGGGGAGTACGCCCGCGAAGCTGATATCGATAGATTGCTTCCTCTCGATTTCAGGAGGACCTGCGCTCGGCTGTGTCACGCGGCAGCCGGTGAACTGGAACAGATCCAATTCTTGCTCGGGCACGTCTCAATTCAAACGACCGAGCGATACCTCGGCTGCAAACCAGCGTATTCGATTCGCCGTGAACGAGCGGACCGGCATCGAACCCGACGGCTGATGCGGTCCAACGCCGCGCCACGTCCGGATCCATCCCCGACCGTCTGTCCGGAGTTGCCCATGATTTCCCGAAACCCCACTCGTCGCTCGACGGGGAAATCACGTGGAGTGGAGTGGAGTGGAGTGGAATAGATGGAATGGATTGACAAGCTCGCCGGAGCCGGATAGAGTTGAGGCAGTGCGCTAACAGGGCGTCTCCTACCCGCGGCAAGGGAAGCATCCCACCTGTTTTGGTTTTCAAGCGCGGTTACCTTCTTTCAGCCTGGTATCAGCGGGACCCGGCATATATGAAAGGAGGTCTTGTGGCCCCATCGAGGTTTTTACTCCTTCACACATCGTTTGAGTCCCTTCGGAAGCAGGCAAAGAAACTAGTCCGCCTGTTCGCCGCCGGCGATCCCGATGCTCTGGCCCGAGTCCACGCCCAACTGCCGGCTCCGACGGTTCCCCTATCGGTGCGAGACGCCCAGCTTGTGCTTGCGCGAGAATACGGTTTCGCAGGCTGGCAGGATCTTCGCGCCGCGGCGTTCCGGCTGGAAGGCAAGGGCCTGGAGTGGGCCGGCGCGGAGGCTGAGCGCGCCATCCATGACAACAAGATCGAACGACTACGGCAACTCGTTCAGGAGTATCCCGCGCTTCTATCGTGGCGCAGTGATTCCGGAGAATCGTTACTTGGGTTTGCCACCGGCTCGTTTGGTGACAGCGGCGATCCTTACCGCGAAAAGATGTTCACGCGCATCGAGTGTGCCGAGTTTCTCCTGGATGCGGGCGCTACAGTAGAGCCTGCCATATGGGAAGACGCAATTTTCGCTCGCGCCAAGGGAGTGTTGCAGCTTCTTTTGCGCAAGGGTGTTCTGCCGCCCAGGCTCGATGTTCTTGCCGCACTGGGTGACAACGACGGGGTACGCGATTGTCTGGAATCAACGCGGGCCCGCCCCGGCGGCGGCATCGCCGCAGTTACGGAGGCGTTCCTTTGTGCCTGCCATTTTCAGAATCGGGAGGGCGCCGCTCTCCTTCTCGACCGTTGCGTCGAGCTCGACCCCTTGCTCGGCGAGCGAGTGGAGAAATGGCGTGGACGAAGCGATTTCATCGACTACTTGACTCAACATGGTCAACGATACGGCGATCCCTGGCAGTGTGTCGTAACAAACGAACTATTCACGGCGATCAACGAAGACAACCTCCAAGAGTTCACGCAATGGCTGCAGCGGGAGCCGGATCTGCTGGGCGAATTCCATCTCGCCCTGCAGGTGAGAATTGTGGAGCATGCGGTTTTGAAAGATCGCGGCGCGTTCATCAGGCGATTCTTGGAGCTCCATCCAGCGCTAGAGGCGAGACGCCCTCTTTCGTCGGCGCTGGTGATGGCTCTGGACTATGGGAAGGCGCATCTCATTCCTCTGTTGACCGGGATTTGGCCTCTACCGGCCGATCTCTGCCATGCGGCCGGCGTAGGGGACCTCTCACAAGTGAAGCGATGGTTTGATGAGGTTGGCCGTCTAAGGTTGGGAAGCCTCGGTCAGCATTACCCTGCGAACAACCCTTCCGTTTTGCGGAATCTGCATTGGACTCCCGCCAACGCGGAACACAGCCTGGACGTAGCGCTGGCCTGGGCGTGCATGAACCGGCATCTTGAGATTGCGTCTTTCCTGCTGGAACGCGGAGCCAACATCAATACCAACTGGGGCACGCACGAGCCAGCTAGCATCCTGCACGAATGCGCGGTCCAAGGGAACTATGAAGCGGCACAATTCCTGATCGACCAGGGCATCGATATGACGATTCGCGACCATCGCTGGAACGCGACCGCTGAAGGATGGGCGTACCACGCTGCCAAGGACAAGAACATGGCGGAGTTCTTGGCAGGCGCCCAGCGTGCACGGAAAGCGCTGTCCCTTTGAAAAGGACACGATCATGGCGTTCGAGTTCCGACGGTGAGGGCTGCAGGCCCAAAACGGCGTTCGAGAAATTGCGACGCACTTCCGGTTGGATCGCGTGTCATCCGCAGATTGGGTGTAAAGAGGCCGACTCTATGTGTTGCAGAGGCCCGCGTCTCTACGACAGGTCGCTTACGAGGCGTTGCCGGTCGCCTTCAATCTGTGCTGTGCCGCCAGCTCCTGCATTCGGCGGGACAAGCTGCGTTGTGAGTATCGCGACCGTACCGTCTCTGAAGTCATCCCAGTCTGCTAAATGTTCACCGCAGTACCCTCGACTCTGTTGACGTTCTATTGCACGCTGTTAGATATGATCGTGCGGCGCTTTCTCGAGGACCTTGCTGTGGGTGAAGTCAACGCAACTCCGGAAACTGCAGTGAGCGACCTCGATATCATCGAGTTCGCCCGGCGTTATGACCCTCAAGACATGCACACGGGTGCGTCCGAGGGATTGATTGCAAGCGGGTGGCATACTGCGGCGCTAGTGATGCGGCTCCTGGTGGACTCGCATCCTCTCGGTAGCACTCCACTGCTTGGTTTAGGCGTCGAAGATCTTCGCTGGCCAACGCCAGTTCGACCTGGCGACGTCATCAAAGCGGAAACCGAAGTCCTTTCCATCGTGCGC
>DATAYL010000140.1:0-3215 GCA_036272575.1 Bryobacteraceae bacterium
TATGAACTACCTTTCGATGAACAAGTTGGGCGCGCTGGAAACATCACCTAAGATCATCCGGTTTGGAATCCTTCTGCCCGGAGTCGATTCGGGCAAGGGATACGCGGTTTCCGTCAAAATCATTCACGAAACGGATCAATATCTACAGGCGGTCCAGCCAGCGCTGGTGGCGCAGATTCACTCTGTCGACCCCACCTACGGTGATTACTGGTCTGGCCAGATTGATCTGAACACCGCGCCGCCGCCGCCGGGTTCCTCCGCATTCGGGCAACCCGGACGTTATGTCTATCGCTACGTCATTCACAGCCCCACGCGTGGCGACATCGACTTCATCATCGATCCGTTCTCACGCGAAGTCGGTGTCGGTCGCCTGTCGGCGATTACCGTCGGCAGTACACCGTACACTTTTTCCGACAATGAGACCAAATGGAAAACGCCGCCGCTCAAGAACGCCATTATTTATGAGCTGATGATTAGCGAGTTTCGAGACGACCTTGCCCGCACTATCAAGCAACTTCCCTATTTGGCAGATCTTGGAATCAACTGCATCGAAGTCATGCCGGTCTCAAATGTTCTAAGCACTATCGACTGGGGATACGACCCGATCGGCTACTTCTGTGTCGCGGAGCGTTTTGGTAAAGGATCCGATTTCCAGCAGTTCGTGGATCTCTGCCACCAGAATGGGATCGCCGTGGTTGTGGATTCGGTTTACGGCCACACCGGCGGCGATTTTGCGTATGCGCAGCTTTACAGCGCGCTGCAGAACGATCTTCCCAACCCGTTCAACAACGGCGAGGGAGATTTTGGAATTTTGAACGATTTCTCTAAGCGGCTCACGCAGGATTATTTTTACTCCGTCAATCAGTTCTGGCTCGATACGTTTCACGTGGACGGATTCCGATTCGACGACGTGCCAGAATACTGGGACGGTGCGACCGGAATGGGCTATGCCAACCTGGTGTACTCCACTTATCAATACGTCAAATCCAAAGCGGGGACGACCGATCATTATCAGCGATTTTTTGATGCGGCGGGGAACATCAATTTGATTCAGATCGCCGAATATCTTCCGCATCCCCCAGATATTCTTTACGAGAGCTACAGCACCGGCACCTGGCAGGACGGCACCCTCTCCGCAGCTGCCAGCTGTGCTGCCGGCAGCCCGGGTGCAATCGAGCAACTGGGATTACAACTCGGGCTGAACGGCTATCCGACGTCAGTCACCGCAAACGGCGACACCTTACCCAAGACCGGTCTTCAATACATTGAGAATCACGATCATCAGCGTTTCGTTTGCAACTTCGGAACCATCCCCATCGACAACAATCCGGACGACGTATTGCTCCAAGAAGGGGATCGGGACAGCAATTGGCCCAAGGTTCAGCCCTATCTGATCGCGCTGCTAACGAGCAAGGGAACGCCGCTACTGTCCGAGGGGCAGGAATTCTGCGAAAGTTATTGGATTCCCGATAGCGGCTACGGGCGCGTGATGCTCTATCGGCCGGTGCGCTGGAATTATTTTTATGACAACGACGGCCAGCCGATCATTCGCCTTGTTCGAAAACTGGCGAAGATCCGCCGCCGCGCCATACAGTTCAGTGACGGCGAGCATTACTTTTACAACGACTACAACAACTTCAACTCCAAGGGTTTGTTGGCGTTTTCACGGCAGCTTGGAAACGCCTTCAGCCTGGTCGTCGTTAATTTTACTGATCAACAGCAGACGACGAGCTTCGTCTTCCCTATAAGTGGTAGCTACGTCGAGGAGATCGAGGGCGCGCAGAATCTAGCAGGCGTTGTTGCCGGAGTGGGGCAGCCGCTCAGTGTTCCGAGCAATTACGGTTGTATCTGGACAATCAGTTGAACACCCGTGCGACTAGTCCTCACAGAGTGATCGTCGACCCGAAAATGCTGAGTCGAATTAACAAATGAAAAATCTGAAGAAGAACCTACTTGTACTTTTTCTTATCGTTTCCGGGATAGCGCTGACTCAGGAAACGAGACGGGAGGTCGTCAGTCCCCCTAAACCGGCCGAGGACGGAAGGCCGAACAGCGACAAAATTCCCGATGTGTACTCGATGAGCGGGCACTTCGATCGTATTGTTATCCTGCGCTTCAAATACGACACGGACCTTCTTGCCGGGATGAATAAGATGGTCGCCCGAGAGAAGATCCGCAACGCGGTGATTTTGGCCGCAATTGGATCGGTGAGAGGTTACCAGGTTCATCAAGTCACGAGTCGTAGCTTTCCTGGCCGCGATACATTCGTAAAGAATCCTACTGCTCCGGCGGATCTAATCAGCATGAACGGCTACGTCGTTGATGGTAGAATCCACGCGCATATGACTCTAGCGAATCCAGACAAAGCGTTTGGGGGCCACCTGGAGGCGGGAACTCGGGTATATACCTTTGCTATCGTTACGCTCGGGGTGCTGAATAACGGTGTGGATCTCAGCCGCATCGACGACGAAACCTACAGATAGTTCAACGCTTTGTCTCTGCCCGAGTTAGTCAACTGTATAGAGCAGTAACTCAACTCGCACTCATTGATTAACTTTGTAGGCGTAGACCTGACCTTGCGCATCCGGCCGCGGCGGCACAATGATGAAGTAGAGGCCACGGTCCGGGATCAGCAATTAAATTCATGGCGCGCCGTCTGCGACCTAAATCTTACCGCGAGCTGGCTCGCCGCTAGGAACCCGGCCCGAGGTGACACTGGACAAGGCACAGGAAAAGTAGTAGAGTCCTTTGGTATGAGCAAAGGAGCTACGCTCTGAACGTTTAAAGCCGAGGAGAGACATGCGGCGCTTCCGTCTATTTGCTTCGCGCTTGGGTAGGGTATTCAAGCCATACAGTGACAAAGGCTTCGAGCAGGAGATTGCGGAGCATCTGGCTCTCCTGGTTGCACGGTTTGAAAGACAAGGCATGACGCCGGAGGATGCGCGGAGCGCTGCTCGACGCCAATTTGGCAATCTTGCGCAGTTGAAAGAGCAGCAACGGGAGCACCGCGGCATGCCTATGCTCGAGACCACCTTGCACGACCTCCAGTTCAGTCTTCGCCAGCTACTTAACCTGCCCGGTTTTTCGGTTGTCGCGATTGCTGTTCTGGCTCTCGGCATCGGTGCGAACACCGCCATTTTCAGTGTGGTGAATGGCGTCCTGTTGCGGCCGCTGCCATTCGATCATCCAGAGAGACTGGTCGCGCTGTTCGAGAA
>DATAYL010000141.1:0-30251 GCA_036272575.1 Bryobacteraceae bacterium
CGCGATAAACCTCCGAAGCCCCGTCAAGGACGCCCACATCACAGATCTGCGACAAAGCGACACGTTCACCGGATGGAGCGACAAGGCGGATATTCTGGACTTGTTCCATGGTGGTGCGGTATGGGGCCTCATAACGCACTACCAGATCGTAGCGTTGTTCACCCTGGAGAACCTGTCCGACAGCTTTTCCCCCGACAGCCGTTTCGACCGCATCCTGGACATCGGAAATGTTGAGGCCATAGCGCGCCGCTTTTTTGCGATCGACCTTGAACTGCAGGTTGGGTTGGCC
Organism: Bryobacteraceae bacterium; assembly: GCA_036272575.1. Taxonomy (GTDB): domain Bacteria; phylum Acidobacteriota; class Terriglobia; order Bryobacterales; family Bryobacteraceae; genus Bog-105. The sequence continues at coordinate 290 of DATAYL010000141.1, forward strand.
GATGACACGAAAGAGACCAAGATCGGCGACACCGCGGACGGTTCGCATGACGTTCACGATTTCCTGGCCCTTTGCCTCCAGAGTCTTCAGGTCATCGCCGTAAATCTTGATTGCGAGTTGGCCCTTGACGCCGCTGACCGCCTCTTCCATATTGTCAGCAATGGGCTGCGAGTAGTTCCAGAGCGCGCCGGGAATCTTCTCGAGTTCACGGTCCATGGCGGCGATCAGCGCTTCTTTGTCTTGTCGAAAAACGGGCCGCCAATTTTCCTTCGGCTTGAGGTCGATGAAATATTCGGTATTGAAGAACCCGGTGGTGTCGGTGCCGTCATCTGGTCGGCCGACCTGAGAGACTACCTGCGTTACTTCGGGAAAAGAAGCGAGAATGATTCGGGAGCGATTCATGACCTCGATTCCGGAAGTCGGACCGGTGCTTGGAGCGAGTGTGGCGCGCGCCCAAATGGCGCCTTCGTCTAAGTGCGGAAGAAACTCTGAACCGATGATTCCGCTCATCATGATCCAGACTGATGCGCCGAAGACAAAGGCGGCTATGCCTGCCGTGATCCAGCGCAAACGGATAGCACGACGCAAGAGCGCGAGATAACCGTTGGAGAGGGCGGTCATGATCGGATTTCGCCATTCGCGGACCCGCTTACCAAAGAGAAGACTGCACAGCACCGGGGCGATCAGCATGGAGAAGATCAACGCGCCGAGCAGAGCGAAGGAGACGGTCCAGGCCATCGGCTTAAAGAGGCGCCCTTCGACTCGCTGCAAAGTAAATATGGGAAGGTAGGCCGTGATGATGATCCCAATCGAATAAAACACCGGCCGCTGGACTTCGTGTGCGGCTTCGCGGATAGACACGATGGCGGGGCTCTCGTCGCTATTGTGACGCGCCAGATAGCGGATGATGTTTTCCACCATCACCACCGCGCCTTCAACCACCATTCCGAAATCGAGAGCGCCAAGAGATAGGAGATTGGCAGGGATTTTATTCAGGTCGAGGCAAATGGATGCGAAGAGCAGCGAGAAGGGAATCGTAAGGGCAACAATGAAAGCGCCCCGGATGTTGCCCAGAAACAGGAAGAGAATAACCGCGACCAGGATAATTCCCTCAGTCAGATTGTGGAGGACGGTGTGGGTGGTGTAAGTGAGCAGGTCACTGCGGTCGAGATGAGGAACAATCTTTACTCCTGGCGGTAGAAGATGATCGTTCAGCTCTTTCACTTTTTCGTGAACGGCGGCCAAGGTGGATTGGGAGTCGGCGCCTTTGCGTAAGAGGACGATGCCTTCGACTACATCATCGTTATTGATGATTTTGCCATCTGCGCGATGAATAGCCTTAGCAATTTTGCCGAGGCGGATACGTGGTCCCTGTAAGACGGTAGCGATATCTTTCACGCGGACGGGCGTACCGTTCTCGGTCTTGATGAGGGTCTCTTCAATGTCGCTTACCTCACCTACCAGCCCGATTGCGCGCACGTTGATCTGCTGCATACCCGCTTCGAGAAAGCTGCCGCCGGCATTGACATTGTTATTCGCCAATTGCTGCTCGACCTCGCTGATGGTGAGCCCATAAGAAATCAGTTTATTGGGGTCAACGCGTACCTGATATTCGCGGGTAATACCCCCGAAGCTGCTGACGTCGACAACGTTTGGAACGGACTTGAACTGCTTTTCAAGAGTCCAGTCTTCCAGGGACTTGAGCATCATGACGTCGTAACTGGGATTGGTGCTGTGGAGTGTGTACCAGTAGATCTGGCCCACCGGGCTGTAGTCGGACCCGATTTGGGGCTGCAAGCCGGCGGGCAGGGTGACCTCGGAGAGCCGTTCAAGCACCTTCTGACGATTCCAATCATTGACCGACTCATCGTCGAAGATCAGGCTAAGGCTGGAGAGGCCAAAGATAGAAACTGAGCGCAGATGATCGAGATGAGGGATGCCGTTCATCGCGATTTCAAGCGGGATGGTAACCTGCTGCTCCACCTCTTCCGCGGCTCGGCCCGGCCATTGCGTGATGACCTGCACGTAATTGTTCGCTACGTCCGGGTAAGCTTCCACCGGTAGATTGTGGAAGGAGATGCCTCCCCAGGTGAGGAGAAGAATGGCCGCCAGGACAATTAGGAATCGATTGTTGAGTGCAAAGTCGACGAGAAGCCGGATCATTTACGGACTTCTTACGCTAGCACTGAGCGTGCGTCGGTCCTGGTCAGGACCGACTCGGGAAGGGCCTTCTACTGACAGACGTGCAATCGGGAGCGAAACCTCTTTCGGCGTCGCGCGACAGACGGATTCCACGTCGCGCGATGCAGCGTCAAGTTGCTGGCGGGAGATCGAAGGGCGATTGAGACTTGCCTTAACTTTTCTTGTTAGCCAATTCGGTCAATTCGGATAGAACCGTCTCGCTGTGCGTTTTCGGATCGACACCGGTCCAAACCTTGACAATCTTGCCCTCAGGATCGATTAAGAAGGTATTACGAGCGGCAATTTTCATGCCCATCATGCTTTTCAGCGACCCGTACTGCTCGACCACTTTCTTGTCCGGATCAGCCAGCAGCTTAAAAGTCAACCCTTGTTGGGCGCAGAATTCTTTGTGGCTGCCGGTAGTATCAACGCTGACACCGAGAATCACAGCGTTTAAATGCTCGTATTTCGATAAGTCGCGCTGAAAATTATGCGCCTCGATCGTGCAGCCGGTAGTGCCGTCTTTCGGATAAAAGTAAAGCACGACCCATTTGCCGCGATACTCGTTGAGGCCGATCTGGGAACCGTCCTGGGAGGGTAGTTGAAAGGTGGGGGCCGCTTGGCCAGCCTGCGGCATTGTGTCTTCTGTGAGGGCCGGGATCGCGCCCAGAGTGAGTGCAATCGTAGCTACACCGGAAAAACGGCGAAGGCGAGAGGAGAAATTCGGTAAGTTCATGCGTTGACTGGCTCCTTCAAATAGAAAGCTAAGGTCATCCGAATTGTAGCTGAGAAGAAGCTGGGGTTCCGCGACAAGTTGTGAAGAATTTGTGAAGAAGTTTGTACGAAGACCGTCTAGCTGGCATGCTGAAGATCTCGCATGCGTCCGCTCAAAATCACTTCAGCCCTGCTCGTTCTCGCCTTCGCGTCTTTTGCCTCCCATCACCGCAGCAACCCGCATAACGGCCAGGCGGGAGTTTTTGATTACTACCTGTTCGTTCTGTCCTGGAGCCCGGAGTTCTGTCACAGTAAGCCGAATGCGGCCGAGTGCAACAAACAGACAGGTTTTGTAGTGCACGGATTGTGGCCGCAGAATACCAGCGGCAGCTATCCCTCGAACTGCGCGACGAATCAGCCTGCCCCCAGCAACTCGGCTTCGCTTACCGGCATCATGCCGATCGAACTGATCCCTCACGAATGGCAGCAACATGGGACATGCAGTGGTTTGAGTGGCGACGCCTATCTCGCGCTGATTCGCAAACTATACACGTCTCTAACAATTCCGGACCGCCTGAAAGGGCCCACATCATCGTTCACCTGGAGGCCCCAAGACCTGAAGCATGCGTTTGAAGGGGCGAATCCACAGCTGAAAGATCCGGATATCGCGGTGCAGCTTCGTGGAAATTACCTGAATGCGGTCGAAATTTGCGTAAGCAAGGGCGCGGATCCTCAGCCGATCGCCTGTTCGAACATCAAAGATGCCCCGGGCGGGACGTTTGTGGTTCCTCCAGTGCGTTGATCGACAAGCAAAGCCCAACTGCGAGTTATACTTAAAGAGGAGAACCCTCTTTGAACTTGCGAAACGCAGTGCGTCTCTTCACGCACATCCAGTTTCTGCCCGTGCTCGAAAACGGCGAAGAAACGACGCTTGTTGGCGGCCAGGCGGTGATGGAGGGGGTCATGATGCGTTCGCCGCAGAGCTATTGCGTGGCCGTGCGTAAGCCAAACGGGGAGATCGTAAGACAAGAGAGTCCGCTCGAGCGGATTTCCGATCGCCACTCGATTTTCAAGCTCCCGGTGCTACGCGGTTTAGGCACGCTTGGCCACGCGATGTGGCTGGGGATGAAGGCGTTGCGGTTCTCGGCTTGTTGTGCCATAGAAGAAGCTAGCGGTAAAACGGAACCGGCAGCAACGGCTATCAAAAACACGAGTTCCGCCTCCATGGCGCTGCAGATTGCCTTTTCCCTGATCTTCATGATCGGCCTCTACAAGTTCGTGCCGCTGTATCTGGCGACGACGTTGGGCCATCATTTTCACGCGGTAGGCGGCCGACTGGCCATCAACATGGTGGACGGCAGCTTACGAATCGCGATCTTCCTAGGCTTCATGATCTTGCTTTCGCGCACAAAGGATATGCGCCGCGTATTTGAATATCATGGCGCCGAGCACAAAGTCGTTTTTAACTTCGAATCTGGCGAGCCGGTGAATGTCACGAACGCACAGCGATTTGTGACGTGGCATCCGCGATGCGGCACAAGCTTTCTGTTCGTAGTCCTTATCGTTGCGATGGTCGCTTACGCATTCCTGCCGATCGACAATTTCTGGCTGAAATTCGCGGCCCGGATCGCTTTGCTGCCGGCGGTGGTGGGGATCAGCTATGAAATCATTCGCTATGCGGCAAAACGGCAAGGGAGCCTGCTGGCAACACTGACGCGTCCGGGCCTTTGGCTGCAACGTGTCACGACACAGCCGCCTTCCGATGAACAAACCGCGGTTGCCATACACGCGTTGGAACGTGCCATGGCGCTCGAAGAAGCGCAAGGCGGAGTTTTGGTAATCGCTTAAATAGAACTGAGCGCTGGCTATCCGAAGCGCCTTCCCTCCTCCATGCAATATATCGATCGATTAAAAGAAGCTGAAGCCCGGTTCAATGAGCTCACCGCAAAGATGGCGGATCCCGCAGTCATCAACGATGCGGATGAATACCGGAAGGTCTCCAAGCAGCAGAGCGAACTGTTTGATCTTGTCGCAAAATTTCGGGAGTGGAAGAAAGCGGATCGGGAGCTGACTGACGCGCGCGTCATGCTGGGCGAAACGGACCCGGATCTTCGCCAGATGGCGGAACTTGAAGTGATGCGCCTCGAACCCGAAGTCGCCGCGATTGAAAGCGATTTGCGTTTACTCCTCCTGCCGAAAGATCCAAACGACGAAAAGAACGTCATCCTCGAAATTCGAAAGGGCGCCGGCGGGGACGAGGCATCGCTCTTCGCAGGCGAAATCTTTCGCATGTACACGCGATTCGCGGAAGAGCAGCGCTGGAAAGTGGAGGTTACCTCTCTCAGCGAATCTTCGGTTGGCGGACTGAGCGAAGTCATCGCGGTGTTCAGCGGGAAAAATGTATACAGCCGATTGAAATATGAGAGCGGAGTGCACCGCGTGCAGCGCGTGCCCGAGACGGAAACGCAAGGGCGCGTGCATACTTCGACCATCACCGTCGTTGTGATGCCGGAAGCGGACGAGGTGGACGTTCAGGTCGATCCGAAAGATATTCGCATAGATACGTTTTGTTCTTCCGGCCCCGGCGGCCAATCGGTGAACACGACCTACTCGGCTGTCCGTATTACCCATCTGCCTACCAACACGGTGGTTTCGTGCCAGGACGAAAAATCACAAATTAAGAACCGCGCAAAAGCTATGCAGGTTCTGCGTTCGCGCCTCTATCAAATGGAGTTAGAGAAGCAGCAGGCCGCTATAGGCGCGGAGCGAAAGAGCATGGTGGGCACGGGCGATCGAAGCGAAAAGATCCGCACCTATAATTTTCCGCAGAACCGGGTAACAGATCATCGCATCGGGTTAACGCTCCATCAGCTTGATTTGGTAGTGGAAGGGCGGCTGCAGCCCATTCTCGATGCGCTGACAAGCTACTACCAATCGGAGCGGCTCCGCAATGAAGGCGAAGCAGCTTAGCCGGCGACCCGAATCTCGGTAAGCCATATTTGTTCCTCACCATTCAGGAAGCCGCTCGGCAAGGGACGGAGATTCTCGAAAGAGCCGGTATCGGAGTTCCGCGCTTAACAGCCGAGGTATTGCTTTGTCATGCGCTGGTTTGTGACCGGGCTTTTCTCTACGCGCACGGAGCTGATGAATTAAGCGAGCTTCACTGGATTCATTACGGACGCTACCTGAATGAGCGTCTCAAAGGCAAGCCAACCCAGTACATTACTCACAATCAGGAGTTCTACGGTCGCGATTTTTTTGTTGATGAAAGAGTGTTGATCCCGCGGCCCGAAACAGAACACCTGGTCGAGACGGCGCTGGCGGCTCTTACAGGGCGGCCCGTTCGAAGGATACTCGACGTAGGTACCGGGTCGGGAGCGATCGCAATTAGCGTGGCGCTCGAGAGTAAACAACACGTTCTAGCTTCCGATATATCCCCTTCGGCGCTTGCGGTCGCACAGAGGAATCAAGCGAAGCATGGCGCCCGTGTAAGTTTCTTCGCCGCCAATCTACTGGAGGCCGTGTGCCCGGCATCCATCGACGTATTGGTATCTAACCCGCCCTATGTACCTGGCGCGGACGCGGCCAACATGCAAAGTGAAGTGCGCGACTGGGAACCACACGTGGCACTGTTCGCCGGAGACTCGGGTCTTGAAATTTATCAGCGCCTAATCGCCGGCGCGGAACAGGTGATCCGCCCTGGAGGCCTGCTCCTGATGGAGTTGGGCTTTCGTTTGCTCGAGGCAGTCCGGCAGATGTTGTCTAACAGCTGGACCGCTATTGCAGTAAGCTCAGACTTGGCGGGGTTACCGCGCGTAATTCGCGCCGAGTTGCGCCAGTAGAGTTTGGTTTAGTTACTCCTTTCAATGGCCGCTATGCAACGCCTTGTCTGCCATGTCGACATGGACGCTTTCTTTGTGTCGGTCGAAGAGTTGTTCGATCCTACCCTGAAGGGCAAACCCGTGGTGGTCGGCGGAAAAGCAGATCAAAGAGGAGTGGTAGCGGCCGCTTCCTACGCGGCACGTAAATTCGGAGTACACTCCGCCATGCCGCTGCGGACGGCAGGCCGGTTATGCCCGCAAGCTATTTTCGTTGAAGGCCATCCAGAACGGTACCGCGAATATTCGAAGAAAGTTCTCAAAGTCCTACACCGCTTTTCTCCGCAGATCGAGATGGCCTCGATCGATGAGGCTTATCTCGACTTGACCGGAACGGAACGCCTCCACGGGCCGCCCCTGCGCACCGCACACGCATTGCACGAGGCAATCCGGAGCGAAACAAATTTGCGGTGTTCGCTTGGTTTAGCATCATCACGTCTGGTGGCCAAAGTATCTTCCGATCAAGCCAAACCAAATGGAGTGCTTTACATTTTGCCGGGGCAGGAAGCGCGCTTTCTCGCCCCGCTAGATGTTCGCAAGATCCCGGGCGTCGGCAAGAAAACGGAGTTGTCCCTTCATAAACTAGGCATTCGTTACGTGGGCGATCTGGCGAACTTGGACGAATCGTTTTTGGCATCTCATTTCGGGCGCTGGGGCTTAGCTCTGGCCGGCAAAGCAAAGGGAATGGATGCGGGAGGCTGGTTTGACGCGGAGATCGGCGCCGGAGAAGAGCCCAAATCGATTAGCCACGAACACACGTTCTGGCAAGATGTGGCGGACTCCGATCAGCTCGAAACCACTTTGCTCAAATTATCCGAGATGGTGTCCAAACGGCTGCGCGAACATCGCCTTTACTCGAAAACAATTCAGCTAAAGCTGCGCTACGAGGACTTCTCTACTATCACGCGTGCGTCTTCACTCGACCACGCAACTCAGTTGGACCGGGAGGTAGCGGGCGCTGTAATACATCTCTTCCGAAAGGCGTGGGACAAGCGAACACCCGTAAGGCTGCTTGGCGTACATGCCGGCAGTTTACAAACTGTCGAAGGACAAATGAATCTGCTCGATGAAGCAACCACTTCCCGTTTGCGAAACGCATTTCGCTCAGTCGATCACATTCGCGACCGCTTTGGAGGCACAAGCATTTCGCTCGCCAAGACGTTGCACGCTGGCATCCGGGAGCGAGTGCATGAGAATCCCTTTGATCTGGCCGGAAAAACGGGAAGTAAAGATACCGATAAAGACGACGATTAAGCCGCAGCCGCGATTTTGACGAAAGACTCCGGATCGAGACTGGCCCCGCCGACTAAAGTGCCGTCTATCTCGGATTCGCGCATCAGTCCTTCGATGTTATCCGGCTTTACACTACCGCCATATAAAATGCGGACCTGCCGGGCGGCATCTCCACCAAAGCGTTTGGCAGCTTCCGAACGAATGAGCTTGTGGGCCTCAGACGCAATCTCGGGAGTGGCGGTCTGACCGGTTCCAATAGCCCAAACTGGCTCATACGCGAGGACTGTCTGGGAAAACTGCTCTTCCGTCAGGCCGGCTATCCCTCCTGCAAACTGCTTAACCAGAACGTCATGAGCCCTGCCGGCTTTATGCTCTTCGAGCTTTTCACCTAAGCAAATAATGGGAATGAGACCAGCAGCGAGAGCGGCTTGCGCCTTCTTCAAAACTTCGGCGTCGGTTTCATGGCAAATTTTATGCCGCCTCTCACTGTGGCCGACCAGCACCCAGGTTGCGCCGGCGGCGTGCATCATGTTGGCAGACACTTCGCCGGTAAACGCTCCTTCCGGCTCCCAATAAATATTCTGACCACCGACTTGGATTGGCGTTCCCGCCGCGGCATCCACGGCAGTTTGCACGCTTAGAGCAGGTGGGAATACCACGATCTCACAACGCTCGATCCTGCCGGCAAGCTGATTGAACCGCGTGAAAAACTTCTCGGTATCGGAAGCCGTCTTGTACATCTTCCAATTACCCGCTGTAATACGCCGTCTCATAGGCTGCAAACTATCTTTTTATCCTTTACGAATGTCATCGAGAAAACTGGAACCGGCCGGGAGCGAAATGCCGAAATTATACGCAACAGTTTGACCGATGTCGGCGAGAGTTTGCCGTGTCCCCAGATTCACTCCAGGAATTACGTTTTCACCATAGACAAGCAGCGGTACAAACTCACGGGAATGATCGGTGGATGTGGTAGTCGGGTCGCAGCCGTGATCAGCCGTGATGATTAGCAGATCTCCGGGTTTCAGTTCGAGCGAGGGCAACCAAGTATCGACTCTTTCCAAGGCAGTGGCGTAGCCGTCCACGTCATTGCGATGGCCGTATTGCTGGTCAAAATCGACCAGATTTACAAAGATCAGTCCTTGGTGCTGCTCCTGCATGGCAACAACGGTTTTACGCATACCGTCATCGTTGCTCTTGGTCGTGACGGAATGCGAAATGCCGCGCCCGAGAAAAACGTCCGAGATCTTGCCGATCGCGTAAACGGGGACCGCGTGTTCAGCCAACCTGTCCAGCAGCATACCCGGCGGAGGCGGCACCGCGTAATCATGGCGGTTAGGGGTGCGCGTAAAGCGACCAGCTTGGCCGATGAAGGGACGAGCGATGACCCGACCAACTTCATTCGGCTTCTGTAATAATGCACGAGCAATTTCACAGATTCGGTAGAGCTCTTCGAGCGGAATGATACTTTCGTGCGCGGCGATTTGAAACACGCTATCGGCGGACGTGTAAACAATGGGAAAGCCGGAGCGCATATGTTCGGCGCCGAGTTCCTGAATGATCTCCGTACCGGAGGCGGCCTTATTACCTAACGTTTTGCGGCCGATCTTCTCTTCAAACGCGGCCATCAGGTCTGCGGGAAAGCCATGCGGATATACCGGGAACGCCTCGGAGAGAATGATTCCAGCCATTTCCCAGTGCCCCGTAGTCGTGTCTTTGCCTGGCGATGCCAGGCAGCAGCGGCCATAAGCTCCAGCCGGACGCGCCGAGGCCGAGAGCCCAGCCAAAGGCTTTATGTTAGCCAGCCCCAAGCGCGTAAGGTTTGGCAAGTTGAGGCCGTGTTTTTTGGCGATGTTGCCGAGCGTATCACTGCCTAGGTCCCCGAACGACGCCGCATCCGGCATGGCGCCGATCCCAACACTATCCAGGACAATCCAGATTACGCGCTCGTAAGCACGGTCCGTTTGACTCATTTCGACCTGGGATCTCCCTCGGATACGGCCGCGCCCGGTTTTTCAAATTCGTCCTTTAAGCGAGCCGCTCGGTCGCGCGCGATGTGCATGAACGATTCATGCGTGGCGACTCTATTGAGCAGCGGAATGAATTGCGCCGGGGCAGCCAGCTGTTTGTGTAGCCAGAGAGATTCGATCGTGGCCAGCGAATCGTTGACACCAAGTTTATCGAAATGTACAGTTCGATCGAGATCGAGATACGCACGTTCCGACGAGGCTATTTGCTCGAATTTGTCAACCAATTGCTGTGCGACTAAATTCGTCGAGTAGTTGAATGTGGTTTCCGAGTTGCCGCCGTCCCCGTTATCGTAGCGGAACGTTTTTTTGCCCGTATTAGCCACCTTTAGACCCGATTCAAGCGGCGCCTTAAACTCATCCAGCTTGCTGGCCATATTAAAGATCGGCGCTACTTCCGCGGGCTGCAGATGGGCATGCAACGTTTGATCGCCATTGGGTGACTCACAGTATTCGAGAGCGCCAGCTTGATCGATAGCTACACGGAAATAGTCGGGGCTGCTGCCGGGGAAAGCTCTCGTGTAGATGACACGAGCCGGCACGCCAGCGAAAGAAAGCACGTTTGCCAGAAAGAGCAATACACCGGCAGTCTTCACTTGCGGCTCCCCGACGCCACTGGATAATGAGCCCGGGTCGCGTGGCAGATCGCGACTGCCAGCGCGTCTGTTGCGTCAAATGACGCAAACTGCTTATTGATTCCCAATAGCGAAAGCACCATCATCTGAACCTGATGCTTTTCCGCACGACCATAACCAACGACACTGATCTTCACCTCGAGCGGAGAGTACTCGCAGACGGAGAGCCCAGCTTCGGCAACCACGAGCAGAGCCACTCCGCGAACGTGCGCCAGCTTTAAGGCCGACTTTGCGTTCACAGCGTGAAAGACTTCTTCGACCGCGACCACATCCGGCGAGAAATCCTGAATGAGGGAACGCAATTCCGCCGCTATGGACTTAAGACGATAGGCAAGAGGGTCAACTGACTTAGTCCGAATGATACCGGCGGTAATGAAGCGATGCGATCGTCCGTCTGTATCGACGACTCCGAAGCCAGTGCATTCGGTTCCGCAGTCTATGCCGGCGATTCGCATGAATGAGCCTGACGCGCACCCGAACGATCCGGGCGGCGCCCCCTCGGGAGAGTTAGGCTATTGCTTCTACTTCTGCCTCGTCCACTTCGTAATTTCCATAAACGTTCTGCACGTCATCGTGTTCCTCAAGCAAATCGTAAAGCTTTAGCATCGCTTGCGCGTTCTTGCCCTCCAGTTTCACGGTGTTCTTCGGAACCATAGCAATCTCGGCAGATTCGTTGCTGATCTTCGCTTTTTCGAGCGCATGCAGCACAGCTTCATGAGCTTCGGGCGCCGAAAGTATTTCCCAGGCGCCGTCCTGATCGCGGATGTCGTCCGCGCCGGCATCGAGTACAATCGCCATCAAATCGTCTTCCGAAATCTTTTCCGCATCGACAATGATCTGGCTTTTGCGCTCGAACATCCAGGCCACGCTACCCTGCTCTCCGAGGTTGCCACCGTTTTTCGAGAACAGGTGGCGGACTTCACTGACGGTACGGTTACGGTTGTCGGTTGCAACGTTGACCAGTACGGCGGCGCCACCCGGTCCATATCCCTCGAACAGAATTTCGTCGATCTGACCGCCTTCAAGCTCACCGGTGCCGCGCATGATCGCTCGTTTGATGTTGTCAGCCGGCATGGAAACGGCCTTGGCAGCCGCAATCGCCGTGCGCAGGCGGGCGTTCGCATCCGGGTCGCCGCCGTTGCGCGCTGCAATTTGAATTTCTTTGATAAGCCGCGTGAAGGCTTGCCCGCGTTTACTGTCTAACGCTGCCTTCTTGTGTTTGATCGTGGCCCATTTGCTATGTCCAGACATGGGGAATCCTCTATTTATACTTAACTTTCGAGGATATCAAAAACGGGAAAACCTGCCTTGGCGCATCCTAGGCGACAGTCCAGTACACCGAGTAGCGTCCCGCGAATAAACGATCGAAAGGAACAAACGTAAGTTCTTGCGATTGGCCGGTCGTTCGAAAAGCGAGAGATTGGCCCGCCATCGGTTTCAGCCACGTTTCCACGCTGCCGTTCAACTTACGCAGAGCAGGAACATCGATCGAATGTTGGCTGACATCGGGCCCCTTTATACCGATTATTTTAAGTTCAGCCGTATCGCCAGTCTCCAGTTTGCCCGCTAACACCAGTGGACCATATAAGAAGGCCTGCGTAGTGGCTTCGTCCGGCATCGCCTCGGCATGCAAGTACATGGGCAGATTTACTTCGATGCGGTCTCCGGTCTTCCATCTGCGAGTCAACGTGAAATAACTGGACGGGCTGGGCGTAGCGTCGACCAAGCGGCCATTGATTTTCACCCAAGCCTCCGGCCCCACCCAATAAGGAATGCGAATGTGAACGGGGACGCGCGTCGGCTCCGCAGTATGTATTTCGAAAGAGGTCAGAGTGGACTCGGGAAACGTTGTATTCTGCCGAATCCTGAAATTCTTGTCTTTCCAGTTCAACTCCGACGGGACAAAAAGATTCACGTACAAGGCGTCAGTGTCGTGAAAATAGATACTGTCGTTGAGCTTTGAAAATTCCTCGACTCCAGTGCCCGTGCAGCACCAAAACGACTGATCCTCGGTATTGAAAGTCTTCCAGGCGCCGGGATAAATGGAGAGGTAGTATTGTGTCGCGCCGGTCTCGCGGTTGATAGCGGCAATCCGATGATTAAGCAGCGCGCGCTCGTAATAATCAAACAAGCGCGGATCGCCCGACCACTGATATAGATGGCGCGTCAACTTAAGCATGTTGTATGCGCAGCAGCACTCGGTTGTACTCGACGTTTGTTTGAGCTCAGCTCCAAGGTGCCGCGGCTCTACCAGCCAGCGTTCTCCATTGCTCGTACCGCCTGTCACATATGCGCGGGCGCTCGTAACTTCCCACCAGAAAAAATCGGCGACGTCATGAAAGCGTTCGTCGCTCGACAATTCGTAACGGCGGGCAGCACCGATTACTTGCGGAATGTGAGTATTGACGTGCAGTCCGCGTAGTTCGTCGCGGCGCAGGGCTAATGGATTGAAAAATTTTTTCTTGGTAAAACGATCCCCTACCGCCGCGTAATGGTCGTTGCCGGTGAGTCCCGCCAAATTGTAAAGCACTTCATTCATTCCGCCGTATTCGTTGTTGAGGATATCCTGCATATGTTCCTCAGGAATTGGCGCCGTCCAGTTATCGGCCCACTTCGCCATGCCTTCGAGCACGTCGAGAGCTTGCTGATTTGCACAATACTGATGCATATCGAACATGCCCGCCATGATTTTGTGAACCGTATAAAAAGGCGCCCAAACTTTCTGGCCGGCGTTTAAGCGATCGAAGAATTCAGTGGGGAACGCGCTCAAATAACCGGCACCCAGCTTCTCCTGGCACTTCGCCAACTCGGCCACCATTCCGTCGGCCTTCGCTTTGACGGCTGTATCGCCGGTAGAGGCGTACATGAGTGCCGAAGCTGAAAGATAATGCCCCACAAAGTGGCCGCGGAGTTCGCCATCGGGAGCTTCCCAACCGCCGAGTGGCTGGGCCGACGAAGGCAATCCAGCATTCACCCGGAAATTATGCAGCAGTCGGTCAGCATCGAGCCGTTTGAGATAGCGAAGATTCGCTTGCTGCGAATCTTCATAAATTCCAGGCAGCAGGCGCACGTCGGTCATTTCGAAAGACGAAATCTTTTGAGCCGCCGGTTTGCGCGAAAAAGTCAGCGGCTGCTCAAAAGGCGGCACTTCGGGAGGCAAGACATGCGGTTTAGGTAGGCTCGTGTTCTGCGGGATGGAATTCGCGTTTTGCTGACCCTGGTGGGTCGGCGAATTAGGCGGCGCACCGGCCTGCTGGCCCAACAGCGGCGAGACAACGGCGGCGCCGCTCAGGGCTGCCGCGAAGCTCCGGCGACTCGGCTTCAGTGGATTTTTTTGCTTGGACATCTTGCATTACCAGGAGAGTCACTTGGCAGGATAACTGCGCTCGTGTACTATGCTGTAAACGTTTACATATCACAGCATAGCGCCATCCGCGATGGCCAGGCGCAAGCCAGCTGAAAAACGAACATTATTGACCTCAGCAAAAGGACTACATGGAGCGACGCCGGTTTCTGCAAGGTTTTGTCGGAATAGCAGGTACTCGCCAACGGCCGCAAATTTCGAATGCGGTCGAGCATGCATCAAAGACAACCCCGCCGTTTTTGCAAATTGGAGGCAAAAGCGTTGCAATCACCCTCACTTCAATCAGCGAGCATACATTCCGCCTCACGGTCTCGCCCGTTGCCCCGCCGAGCGAAATCCATCTAGAGACTGATGGTTCGCTTGTCCAGAACTTCTCGAGAGGGCCCGCGTTCCGGACCGAGTTACTCTTTTCTGAAAGAGTCATCGCGCTCGACGGAGCAATCCGTGTCCGAGCCAGCGCTGCTCCGCTTGCGTTCCAAATCCTTGGTGAGAACGGCCACGCCGTGCAAAACGTCAAAGTGGACTCGCAAACCGCCGCTGTGTCCTTCAACTTGACGGACGGCCCGGTATTCGGACTGGGCGAAGGCGGCAAACAGTTTGACCGCCGCGGCACGCTGGATGAAATGCACAACGGCCAGGGAGGTTATCGACTTGCAATAAATGGAAGCCGCGTGCCGATTCCCTGGCTGATCGGATCAGCTGGTTGGGCCGCCTTTTTCCATCGACCCTACGGCATCTTCGATCTCTCGGGAACTGAAGGGAAGTTCATCGCGAATCAGGCTGAATCGAGTCTGCCCTTAGATGTTTTCTTCGTGGTTGCAAAAAGCCCGACTACCATCATGCGGGAATATGCACGATTAACAGGCTTGCCGGAGATGCCGCCGTTGTGGAGCTTGGGGTACCAGCAATCGCATCGCACTCTGGCCAGCATGGACGAGATTCTGACCGAAGCCAAGACTTTCCGCGAAAAGAAGCTGCCTTGCGACACGATGATCTATCTCGGCACGGGCTTTTGCCCGTCCGGTTGGAATACTGCAAACGGTTCTTTCGACTGGAACGAACACGTGTTTTCGCAGCCGAAAGAAGTATTGGACAAACTACATCACGATCATTTTCGCGTCGTGTTACATGCTGTGATTCTGTCGCGCCATCTATACGGCACAGCCCGCGACTCGTGTGAACTCACGCGTTTCGATGAAGAGCAGGCGAGCTGTTATTGGGATGCGCATCGCAAAGTTTTCGGATTGGGTGTGGACGGATGGTGGCCTGATGAGGGCGATCCGCTCGACGCCGCCTCGCGCCTCTGCCGCAATCGCATGTACTGGGAGGGGCCGCAACTGGACCGCCCCAACGAGCGGCCATTCGCCCTGCATCGGAATGGTTATGCCGGCATGCAACGCTTTGGATCATTCCTGTGGTCGGGCGATGTTTCATCCACGTGGGAAACATTGCAAACGCATCTGCCAGTCGCACTTAACACCGGACTTACGGGCATTCCCTACTGGGGAACTGACATGGGCGGGTTTGTGCCGACGAAAGAGCTTACGGCCGAGTTGTATGTGCGCTGGTTTCAGTTCGGCGCCTTCTGCCCTCTTTTTCGATCGCACGGGCGTGCCTGGAGACTGCGTCTCCCATGGGGCTGGAACACAGGCGAGATCGGTCCTGAAGAGATGAGCAACCCTGCGGCGGTGCTTCCTGACGCCAGCCAACTGCACAATCCAGATGTCGAGCGAATCTGTCGTAAATATCTCGAGCTGCGCTATCGCTTGCTGCCTTATCTATACAGCGCGATACGCGAATGCACCCAAACCGGCATGCCTGTCATGCGCGCTCTTTGGCTGCACTATCCGGAAGATCCGCTCGCCATCGCGCGATCAGACGAATATCTCTGGGGACCGAACATGCTGGTCGCGCCCGTGGTCGAAAAGAGAGCAACGGAGAGAAAAATCTATTTGCCGCGCGGCGATTGGCACGACTTCTGGACCGGCGAGCGATTGACGGGCGGCCGCGAAGTCGCGCGCGCCGTCGATCTCGAAACTATACCGCTCTACGTGCGCGCCGGATCCATTCTCCCGCTTGGTCCCGTTCGTCAGTATGTTGACGAAAACATCGACGAGCCGATAGCGCTAACTGTCTATCCCGGTGCTGACGGATCCTTCCGCTTGTACGAGGACGATGGACGAACGTTCGATTATCGCCGGGGCGCCTGGATGGGCGTGGACATCAAGTGGCAGGACTCAAGCCGAACGTTGTCGCTCGATTTGGTGAACGGTTCACGCATGCTGCCGCCCACCCCGCGAAAGTTTAGAATCGTCTCTAGCCAAACAGAGCGCACGATCGAGTTCGCGGGGCCGCATATCGAAATGCGATCCTGAAATTGCCATTGAACTTAAATTGCAAAGCCATACTGTTCGACATGGACGGCACGCTGGTAGACTCGACCGCCGTTGTCGAACGTGCCTGGGAATGGTGGGCCAAGCGGCACCAAATTTCACTTCCTGAGATCCTGCGGTTTTCTCATGGTAGGCCCACCTCCGCAACTTTTGAACACTTCCGACCCGGAATCGATCACTCGCTGGAGCTGGCTGAAATGCTTGCCTATGAAGAAACAGAGTTGAGCGGCATAATCGCTGTGCGAGGAGCCGCGGCAGTCATCAAAGCCGCTGCGACCGGCGCCTGGGCAGTTGTGACTTCAGCCACTCGCAAGTTGGCTCTCTCACGAATCGCCGCTTCCGGTTTACCCGCACCACCGGTGCTGGTACCCGTAGATGAAATTCAAAACGGAAAACCGGACCCTGAAGGGTTCTTGCTCGCAGCCGAACGGTTACGGATCGATCCCGTCGACTGCATCGTGTTTGAAGATACGGCTCCGGGTATCGAGGCTGGTTTAAGAGCTGGGATGCAAGTGGTAGGTTTGCTGACTACGATGACAGCACAGGATCTGGCGCATCGGCCGTTGATAAAAGACTTCCGCGATGTTCGCGTAACCAATCTTGGCTCGGGATTTGAAGTTATGCTTGCAGATGTGGCGTTGCAGGATTGAGCCTTACTCGACACGCAACGCCTGAAAGGAAGAAATTGAACTGGCTCGAAACGTCGGAATCAATGAGGCGGCCCTCATTTCAGATCCTCTGCTTTTACCGTAAAGAATCGTCCAACAATCGCCGCTGTTTGCTCCCAATCCCGCGTCTCCGCTTCGAGTTGCTTGCGCCCCCCTCGCGTTAGCCGGTAAAACCGAGCCTTGCGATTGTTCTCCGAAGCGCCCCACTCGGAAGCAATCGCGCCCTCCTGTTCCAGCTTCAGCAGCACCGGATACAGCGTGCCCTGGTTCAACGTCAACAAATCTCCACTAATCTGTTCGATGCGCCGCGCTATCCCGTAGCCATGCAACGAGCCCATCACGTCGAGTGTTTTCAGCACCATCAGCGCGAGCGTACCCTGCCGAACGTCTGTCTTTTCTTTCATGTATTCTATTGGGCTTCCAACAGGAAGCATCCCACATTTCTTTTGGGAAAGCAACAGAGACCCTGCCCGCTGCTGCGCTACCGCAGTTGCTGATGGAAAGGCGGTCGGTAAAGATCCGATGAATTCCGCGTGAAAAAAAACAACGCGATTAAAGATTTTCGTTCTGCAAAATGCCACTGCAACCAGTCGGCCACGAGGCTCGCGCGTCACGCAAATGTAGCATCCCACTCACGTCATTTTCATAGTGTCCCGTTAGTCTAACGGCTTGCACCCACTCACAATGCGCAAACAAAAAACTGGCAATCTGTTTCTTTTGGCCGTCTTTCTCCTTCCTTTCGTGAGTGCTTCCGGGCAATCGGATTCTGCCAGTATCTCCGGCACGGTGCTCGACGCCGCCGGCGCCATGATGCCTAACGTTTCGATAGAAGCGGATTCGATTGAGACTGGCGCGCATCGCTCCACTCTAAGCGGCGCCTCCGGTGTCTACTCGCTGTCCGGGTTAGCCGTCGGCCACTACCGCGTGATGTTCAGAAGCCCCGGATTTCAGACCGTAACCTGGGACAACGTACAACTACAGGTCGGACAGAATTTGAATCTTCAGCCAAGGCTCCAATTGAGTTCGGTTACGACAAACGTGGATGTCAAAGATGCTGTTGCGCCGCTGGACTATACGTCGGCCACCGTCGGCGGCGTCGTTTCCGGCGAACAGGTCCGTCAGCTTCCGATCAACGGTCGGAGCTGGGCCAGTCTGATGACCCAAACGCCCGGTGCCATGGACTCCGGTACCGACAATCAACGTAGTATTCGCTTCGTCGGCCATGGCCTTGACGACAACAACTACCGCTTTGATGGCCTTGACGCCACCGGCGTTCAGAACCAGGCGCAGAAAGGCACGTTTCGTCTTCAGTTTTCTACTGAGGGGATCGCCGAGTTTCGTGCCAGCGCGGGGGTCTACACCGCCGATACGGGAGGTACGCAAGGTGGCCAGGTGGATGTGATCTCACGCAGCGGAACCAATCAATTCCACGGCTCTCTGTTTGAGTATCTCCGTAATGACGTTACCGATGCCCGCGGGCCTTTTGATACGTCTCTCCCGCCTTTCCGCCTGAATCAATTCGGTGGCAGCTTTGGCGGACCGATCCGTAAAAACAAGGATTTTTTCTTCGCGACTTATGAAGGCCTCCGCCAGCGAGTTGGCCAAACGCTCATCGGCTTTGTTCCCTCAACTGCCTTTCGTCAGCAGGTTGCGCTAACATCCCCGGCCCTCAATCCGATAATCGCCGCCTTCCCCACCGGCACCGCTTCTACTACCGATCCGAACGTGTCCCGTTACGTCGGACCGGCGCGCCAGGTCACTAACGAAGACTTCGGCATGTTCCGCTACGACCACAAATTCTCTGATGCAAATACGCTCTCGGTCCGCTACAACATTGATAATGGCTTGTCCGATCTACCTAATGGAAACTTGCTCGATCGAACTGCTACCACGCTCGGTGCTCAAAACGCCGCCATCGTTCTGGACACCGTTCTCTCTCCGCAAACCGTCAACGAGTTCAAGGCCGGTTTCAATAGACCCAATTTCCAGACCCACAACGAGAGCGTGCTGAACGTCCAAATCAACACGGCGCAATTCAGTCCGCTGTATAACGACACCGGTAAGATACAGGTGGCGAACACTTTCGATTATCTCGACAGCATCACCAGCATCCATGGCAAACACACCATCAAAGCCGGTGTTGAAATCCGCCGCGTCCAGTTGAACGCGACCGCCACCAGTTCGAACGACTACGAACTCACTTACGCCAGTACACCAGACTTTCTCCACAATCAACTCAGCCAGGCGAGTCTGGTTAATACTCTGCCCACCACGGGTCTTCGCCGGACCGAATATTTTGGTTACGTACAGGACGAGTTCCGCGTCACTCCCACTTTCACCGCAAACCTAGGCGTCCGTTATGAGTACTTCGGTGTGCCTTACGAAGTGAACGGCCGCGGCCTGGTCTTCGATCCGTTGAGCTGCCCCGGCGGCTACTGCCCGCAAGGATCCGCTTTCTACTTCCCCGACTACAACAATTTCAGTCCCCGTATCGGTCTTGCCTGGTCGCCTGAAAAATTCAATAATCGACTCGTCGTACGGGCCGGCTATGGAATTTTCTACGGCGATGGACAAATCGGCGATCTGACTGCGCCCCTCGATAACCTCGCCGGCCGCGCACTGGTCACCTCCACACAAGTTCCCGGCCTCTCCTATCCGGTCGATCCTGCCTACGCGACCAGCAGCTTTGCTCCCAGCAGTCCCCGCAGCCTTGATCGCAATCGCGTCACGCCGTACACCGAAGAGTGGACAGTCTCGATGCAGGAGGCGCTCACGCCGAAAACCGTGTTGACCGCAACCTTCCTTGGCGAATCGGGTGCGCATCAATTCACTCGCACCTATCTCAATACGCCCGACCCTGTGACGGGAGTGATCGCTTATCCCCAATTCGGACTCATTGACTATAAAACTACGTCCAGCAACAACAATTTCAACTCACTGCAGCTCGGGCTGCAGCGTAACCTCAATAGCTCGCTCGAGGCCAGCGTCAATTACATGTGGTCTCATGCGATCAATGATGGCTCGACCGGCGGTGGCGAAACTGACTACCCCCAAAATGTCCGGTGCCGGGCCTGCGATCGTGCATCCAGCGACTTTGATATCCGCAATTATCTTTCGAGCAATCTCGTTTACCAGCTACCTTTTGGGCAGGGGCGCCGGTTCCTGAGTGGCCACGGCTTTGCATCCGCCCTCCTCGGCGGTTGGGAATGGGCCAACATCTTTACTGCGCGCAGCGGCCTGCCGGTAAACGTTACCATTTCACGCGCTGCCTCCGCGATTCCCGACGGAAACACCAGCAGCCCGCAACGTCCGGATGTCGTCGCGGGACAATCCATCACCCCTGCTGCACAAACCATCAACAATTTCGTTAATCCCGCAGCCTTCGCCACACCTGCGCCAGGAACCTTCGGCAACGCCGGCCGCAATCTGCTTCGAGGACCCGATCAATGGCAATTGGATACGGCCCTAGTCAAATCGATCCCACTCACCGAAAGCCTCCATTTATCGTTCCGTGCGGAAGCGTTCAATATATTCAACCATCCGCAATACGGACTGCCGAATGCCAATTTCTCGAATCTCGCATCATTCGGTCAAATCAACTCCGAGGCTAACGCTACCGGCATCGGCACCGGAACTCCTCGCGAATTCGAATTTGCCCTGCGCTTGCAGTTCTAAGCGAAGTTGCTCATTTTTTATGCCAAATAAACGTTCCAATCTGCTTACCGCAGCCTTGTTGTTTGTGACTTGCCTGCCCGGCACTATGTCTGCCCAGGTTGTCCAGGCGCATTACGCGCAGTATCTGCTGACCGCGGCTATATCTGCCCATCCGGAGCTTCAAAAAATGGGCTTGCACGTTGTTCCTCCCGGAACCAGCGATGAACTCATCATTGCTTGCAGCGTGCCCAGTAAAATCGGCAAGAAGTCCTCGCCCGGCGATTTGGCCGCTGAACGCAGCGGTAAGCCGTCTGTCAAAACGGTAACCGAGAAGTCGTTCTACGACCTGGCACTGCCGCTTTCCGACGCCAAAGCTCATCCCATCGGCATGATCGTGATGGAAATGCGCTTTGCCGGCGCATCGAGCGCCGAAGATTCAATCGCCAAGGCGCAGGCCATTACGAAAAAGATCGAAGAACAAATACCCAGCCGTGAGGCCCTGTTTGCCCCAGCACCGAAATCCGCTCCGCTCGTGCTCGTTCGTACGACGCCTTTGCCTGACATCACCGGCGA
This sequence comes from Bryobacteraceae bacterium, assembly GCA_036272575.1. Classification (GTDB taxonomy): domain Bacteria; phylum Acidobacteriota; class Terriglobia; order Bryobacterales; family Bryobacteraceae; genus Bog-105. The sequence goes on from DATAYL010000141.1 coordinate 21,610, forward strand.
TTTCGATCATTTCGCCATCGACAACAAAAACAATCGCCTCTACCTGTCGGCTGAAGAGCACCATTCCATCGAAGTATTCGATCTCAAAACTGGTGAGCATCTGCAGAGCGCACCCGGAGTTACTACGCCCCATACCCTGGCCTTCGTCCCGGAAAAAAATGAACTCCTGGTGGCCGATGGCGGCGACGCCTCTTGCCGCATTCTAGACGTTCACGATATGCACCAGATTGCGCGCATTCCTCTTGAGGCTGGTCCTGATTCCGGCTTCTACGACGCTCGAAAGAGACTCTTCTATATCGCAAACGGAGGTCGCGGTGCTAAGCAGCCCTATTCCTATATCAGCGTCGTTTCCGCCGACGAGGGCAAGGTGATCTACCGCATTCGGGTGGATGCGGCTAACCTCGAATCGATGGCGCTGAATCGCGCGAAGAATCTTCTCTACGTCAACATGCGTGATCAGAAACAGGTCGGCGTCATCGATCTGGCAACGAAGAAGGTTGTCCGCACCTGGGCGATTCCCGATCTCAATCTCAACACGCCCATGTCTTTCGATGCACAGAATCATCGGATTTTCATCGCCGGCCGCAAGCCCGGCAAACTGTATGTTCTCGATAGCAATTCAGGGCGCGTTATACAGACTATGGATTGCGCCGATGTTGCCGATGGAATGAGCTTTGACCAGCGTGATCACATCATCATCGTCACTGGTTTCGGCGGCGTGACTGTTGTCCGAGAGGTTAGCCCGGATAACTACCAGTTGCTCACCCAATTCGGAACCAATGGAGGCAAGACGTCCATTCTCGATCCGGCGCTCCGGCAAATTTATATTGCGCACACCAAGACTGATGAGGATAAAGCCGGCTTGCAACTCTATTCGCTGAATTAGTACGACCTTCAGGCTTTCTTCACTTTCGCCGTCTACGCTCGTCTCGATTGAACTTCCGACGATTATCGCGTCAATTTATCTTGCTTTTATCGACTGCCACCGTGCTCTTCGGAACACCGGATTCAGCTCCCAGCCGAGACGCGCGAGATAGGAATGCTTATATCGGAGCGCCCAAACCCGGTCGCCCTTTCGTTAAGAAATTTGTTGCCAACTTTCTGCTCGATCAGAAGGATATTTGGACCAGCCCCTTCCACATCAATCAATCCTCGGCTAAGTGGTGGGCTCTGACAGGAGCAGGAACTGCGATTCTTCTCGCCATCGACCACCCGGTCTCGCAAGCGTTGCCGACCCATGGCGAATCAGTCGATTTCGGCACTGCCGCTTCTCGTGCCGGCCAGTGGTATACAGTGTTCCCGGCAGCCGGCGCATTGCTTGGCGCGGGTTGGGTTTTTCATGACGACAAACTCGTGGAGACGGGCGCCCTGAGCCTGCAGGCGTTGGCCGACGCTGATCTCGTTGCCAACGTGTTCAAGGTAGTTGCCCGTCGGCAGCGTCCACTTGACGGAGACCGCGGAGGGCATTTCGAGAAGGGCGGCAGCTCCTTTCCTTCCGGGCATTCGACTCAAGCCTGGGCCCTCGCCAGTGTCATCGCTGACGAGTATGGCAATCACAAATGGGTACCGTTTGTTAGTTATGGTTACGCCGTGATCATTAGTGCTTCACGTGTTGCTGCTCAGGAGCACTTCACCTCCGACGTTTTTGTGGGGGCCGCGGTGGGATTTTTTGTCGGCCGTTATGTTGTCCGCACCCAACGCATCCATCGCGAACACTTGAGTCAAGGTCACAGCCGTCTCTACATTCCTACCGTTCTCCCGACCGTCACCACTAGCGCTCTCACACTCAACCTTAGTTGGCAACTTGACAAGCACGGATCGGATTTTTGACGTCAAAGCTCGGCAATTTCTCCGATACGCCGCACAAGATAGCGTCGCTCAACCGCGTTACCGCTGAGCGAAAGTGCCCGCTGATAGCTAGTGCGCGCTTCTCCGTGCCGCGCCATACGACGCAGCAGGTCCGCGCGCGCCGCATGATAGAGGTGATAGGAATCGAGTTCGCCCGTTGAGCCAAGATCGTCGATCAGCGCTAAGCCTTGCTCGAGGCCTTCACTCAGCGCAACGGCTACCGCATGGTTGAGGGCGACAACCGGCGTACGTTGCACCGTGAGAAGTATCGCGTAAAGAGCAGCGATTTGCCTCCAATCGGTTTCATGGGCAGTCCTCGCTTCCGCGTGCACCGCGGCGATTGCCGCCTGTAGCTGATAGGGACCGAAATTGCGTCGGCCCAGCGCGCGCCTGACGAGCTCTGTTCCCTCTCTGATCTGATCCTGATGCCAGCGCGAGCGATCCTGTTCTTCAAGCGGCACCAGGTCGCCGTCCCCATTGGCGCGCGCATCGCGCCGCGAATCATGCAATAACATCAGCGCCAAGAGAGCGAGATTTTCGGGATCACCCGGCATGAGATCGGCGAGAATACGCCCCAGGCGAATGGCCTCCGTGCAAAGTTCCCTGCGGACCAGGCTATCTCCGGAACTGGCCGAATAACCTTCGTTGAAGATTAAATAAAGGACTGCTTGCACGGCGGAAAGACGCTCGGGCATATGATCCGCAGGTGGAACCTGGTAGGGAATTCCTGCTTGCTGGATCTTGCGCTTGGCACGTACCAGCCGCTGCGCCAGAGTTGCCTCGGGAAGCAGAAACGCGTGGGCAATTTCACAGGTTGTAAGTCCGCCGAGCGTGCGCAGGGTGAGCGCAATCTGCGCTTCACCGTTAAGGGCCGGGTGGCAACAGGTGAAGATAAGTCGCAAGCGATCGTCTTCAAAAGGAAGCGGCAGACCTTCATCGAGAGAGATGTGCTGCGATTCGCCTTCGTACCGCAACTCATCTTCTTTGCTTCGACGGGTCCGTTCGCGCCGGCTATAGTCAATGAGCTTGCGATGCGCAGTGGCAGTGATCCAGGCTGCCGGATTATCCGGCAAGCCGTTGGCTTGCCAGCTGACCAGAGCAGCGGCAAAGGCGTCCTGCATCGCTTCTTCAGCCAGATCGAACGACCGCGTGACACGAATAAGCCGGGCTAGAATACGTCCCGACTCGCTCCGAAAGACCGCTTCGATCGTATCGCGAAAGTTCTCCATTCACCGCCGTAGATCTTTGCGGGCGCCTTGAAACGGCCGCGGAAGTTCGCGCACTGCAGCAGAAAAAAATGGCTGTCCAAAGATGCCAATCGCCAGCACACCGCCAAATAGTGCCAGCGCTTCATAGCTCTCCCGGCCCTGCCGCTCCCAATACACGTCACTTAGATTCAGCCATAACGCAAACTCATCAAGTGTCAGAGCTGCGGCGACACCATAGAGCATCGAAGTGATGCGGCCCAGCAATTGGTTCGAACCTGTGCTTCCGGTTCCGACCTCCACCAGCCAGCTGTAGCCCACGAGCAGCAGTAGCAAAATACCCCACACCAGGTGATGGATGTGACGGCCGTGCATGCTGACGTTATGAAATGGGCCGATATCGTTGTGAATCGCAATCGTAATGCCCCGCACCACGGCCACTGCCACAAAAAAGCCGATCGAGGCGAGGAATAAGCGCTCGCGCCGCGTCTCTGCCAGCTGACACGTGTAAATGCTGCGCAGTTTTGTACTCGAAACAAGCAGAGAGAGCAGCCCGAGACCGGCCGCTATCAGCAGCGGCCCGATCCAGAAGCTCTTGTGAAACCACGGCATAGCAACCACATTGTAAGCCGTCCCCGAAGCACCTCAGATAACGAGGGAAAACATCCAGCGTTTCATCAAAGGAGTTTAGAATAAGTTACCCGCTGTTTGTTCGGCGGCGGTGCGGGCCTGCTCTTGTAGCCTTTGCGAGCCCGTGGTTTTCGAGTTGGAACTTGCGCGCACAAGTAGCGCGTGTTCACGGACGCGGCTGACCACCTCAGCCCGTGTGGCTTGGCTCGCACAAACCACGGCGTCGTTGCCGATGCCGCGCAGGTGCGGCGCATTTCTGCTGCAGTGAGCCAGGAAGGCGGCGAATTCCTTTGGAATGTCCGCGATGGTGATCACCTCTATCCGCAGGCTGTCAATCATCGCACCGCGTTTGCTTTCGAATTCACAGACACCATCTTCTTCACGTTTTGTAGAAGGAGTGAAGATGGTGGTCACCGCTCCGTTCAATATGCCTTGCGCCGTCGCTGAACTTAACCAGGGACAAACCGGTTCGGCTGCGCTGCACACCACGGAAACTGAGAAGAACAGTGCCTGGAAGAATACCGCACGCATCACGTAGGCTTGCGTGCCGGCGTCAGCGTCTCGGTTTTCAAAATCTTCCCGCCTTCCTCGATCACGTAGAGGCGGTTCACTTCGAGATCCGTCAGCTTGTCGACTTGGCCGCTCAGCCAACGAAGCTCAATCGATTCTATTCTGCTGGCCTGGTCGAGCCCGAAGTGCATGCGCATATCGTTTTGCGAGAAATAACTGCCACCGCTGCGCAGTTCGTCAATCTGCGAGAGCGGCTTAGCTGCATCCGGCTTGGTTTTCGCGACAACCGTGATGCGCGTTCCTATACCGGAACGATTGGATTTCACGCCAATTAGCTTGATTTTGACCCAGCTGCGTTTCAGCGTCGAATCACAGCGCAGCATCTGCGGGATCGCGTTGACGCAGTTTACGGCGACATCGATATCGCCATCGTTGTCCCAATCGCCGAACGCGCAGCCGCGCGCCGGCGCACTCTCGAGAATGCCGGGGCCGCCTTTATCCGTGACTTCTTCAAATCGCCCGTTTTGCAGGTTGCGGTACAGATACTTGTGCTCGGCGTATTTGAGATCGGTGTTCGATTTGTCGACTTCAGGATAGACATGACCGTTTGACATGAGGATGTCGGGCCAGCCGTCGTTATCCATATCGAAAAAACCTACACCCCAGCCGAGCAACCTTGTATTCACTCCAAGACCGCTAGGGTAAGTGCGATCTTCAAACGAGCCGTCGCCCAGATTGGTGTAAAGAGAATCGGTATCGCCAGCGAAGTTCGTCTTGGCGATATCAAAGGTCCCATCGCGGTTGTAATCTCCGATCGTTACACCCATGCCGGCCTGCGGCTTGCCTTCCGGTGAAAGTGCCGCCCCTGACTCGATTGCAATATCTTTGAAGGTACCGTCTTTCTGGTTCTGATAGAGCGTAGCCGTACTCGAATCGTTGGCGACGTAAATATCCGGCCAGCCATCATTGTCGAGATCGGAAGCAGCCACGCTTAAGCCGTAAGTACCGTGCGTATTCCAGATGCCGGCCTTCTCGCTCACGTCGGAAAACGTGCCGTCTCCGTTGTTGTGATAAAGGATGTTCTTGCCACCTGGCAGACCGGGTGGACCGCAGGCCACCAGCACACCTTTATAAGTGCAGGGACCAGCTTCCGGTGGAGGCGCCGTTTTCAAGTCGAAATCAACATAGTTGGCGACAAATAGATCGAGATGGCCGTCGCGATCGTAGTCGACAAAGGTACAGCCCGTATTCCAGCGGGGCCGCCTAACGGCTTGCAGCAGTTTCGCTTGTTCGGTCACATCGGTAAACGTGCCATTACCGTTGTTGCGGTAGAGAACGTTTTGACCATAGTATGTGACAAACAAATCCTCGTGGCCATCGTTGTTGTAATCGCCCACGCAGCAGGCCTGCCCCCAGCCGGTTTTGCTTTCGAGACCCGAGCCTTTGGTCACATCAGTAAACGTCCCGTCGCGATTGTTCTTGAAGAGATGACAGTGAGGCTTGTCGCCATTGGGAAACCCTTCCAGGCGCCAGCCGTTCACCAGGAAGACATCGAGCCATCCATCGTTATCGTAGTCGTAAAACGCCAGACCGCAACCGGTAGTCTCGAGCAGAAATTTGTTTTTGTGCTCGCCGCCGTAGACAGTTTTTACATTGAGTCCCGACTCTTTCACCACATCGACAAAGCTGACGCCGAGCGGTGTGCCTTCAATAGGGGAACGCGGTCCTTTGGCAGCCGGTTTTGGCTTAGCATCGTAGGTGCGCTCGATGGGTCCCGGCAGTTTCACCTGTTGCGGCAGACTGGCGAGCGAGAGGACACTTTCGAAGGGCAGTACCAGTGCCGTGCGGCTCAACGATTTTAGAAAAAGGCGTCGGTTTCCATTCGCCATGATTACTGTTCTTTGTGCATGTGCCAAGGCACGCTTTCGACCGAAATCTCGGGGTGTTTCCGCAAAAAATCCAGGGAATAAGTGGGAGCGCCGGGATCGATTTGCTTGGTCGCAAAGAGGGCTGCTTGCTCGGAAGCCTTCTGTTTTTGTCCTATCCTGCGATACAAGATTGAGAGATTATAGTGCGCGGCGACGTCGTCGGGATCGATTGCCTGTAAGGCTTCAAACTGCTTTATGGCTTCGTCGTATTGATGTTGCTGGTAGTACGAAATTCCCAACTCCCGCCGTGCATCGCGCGATTTCGGGTATTGGTCGACCACCATTTGCAAATCGGCGATCTCAGCGTCAGGGTGTGCGGAACGCCGTTCCACAATCGCCAGATAATACAGCGCACGCGCATTGCTTGCGCTCATCGCTAGAGCTTTTTCCAGACTGTCACGGGCCGAGCTATATTTTTCCCACTCGATGTAGGTCAAACCGACATTGATGTAGCCGTCAACGTAGTCGGGCCGCAATTTCACGACCTCATTGAAGGCGTGAATGGCGTCCGCATACTGCAGCTGATCGAGATACGCTATGCCCAGATTGTTCCAACGCATCCAATCGGGATTGTCATTCGGCTGCGGATCACTGACAGGATTGTCGCCGAGATTGAAAGTGCGCGTGCGGGACGCGAGTTCAATCACCGGATAGGCAGGGTGGTCTGCGCCGAGCACATTGTTCAAATAGCTTTGGCGCAGATGTCGATAATTAACCCGCGCCGTGACGGTCAATGGACCCTTTATGTTGGCCGGGATGTGGAAATCGTAGCGGATTAAGGCCGAGCGTCCGGCCTGGATCGTATTGTCGTAGGCCATGGAGTGAATGGTCCAGACTTTGTGGTTGTCGACAAATTCCCCCTGCATGTTCACTGGGCGATTCGTGAAGCTATGCGCACGTTCGTCGATGCTTCCGTCGGGTTTGAGGAAGCCGCTGTGATAAATCTCTTTTCCGGCCGCATCGGCTACGGAGAACTCCATGCGGGTTTCATACAGATCGCGGACCTCAGGAACCAGCGAGTGCCCGATGTTCTTGTTCTGCACGACGACCATCACCTGAACATTTTCGTTCTGCTCGAGCCTGAAAGGTATCGAGCCGAGTGGACCGAACATCTTGCTCGAACCTTCCGGTTCGATGCCGAATAGATCGACATTGAGGTAGTTGCCTGATTTCAAGAATTCAATGGTCTTCGCTAACTGTTCATCGAATCCGTAATAAAAAGGCACAGCGGTGTTCCCGGCCGGCCACCGATGCGACGCAAAAGTGTCGTTCTTAGCGCCATAATCACGTAGCGTGGCGGCTGCACGCTTCATGTGGCAATTTTGGCAGGTGTTGTAATCGGCCTGATAGAACACCAGCGGGCTTCGTTTGGAAAATTTCGAATTCTGCCACTCGTCGTATGAAGTGAAGGCGCGAATCCATTTGTATTCGTTCAGCGAGTGCGGCAAGTTTGCTTTGTGGCAGGCGCCGCAAAATTCGGACGTCCGGTAGAAGTCGCGCATCACTGCCTTGGAGTGGCGGTCCGGATGACGAAGTATATCCGCATCAGGCACTTCGCCGGGAATACGCTGGCCGTTTTCATCCGTCATTACAGCAGGAACACCCATCACATAACTCCCATTGCCGAGATTTGCCTGCAGTCCCTGGATGGAATGGCACGTGGTGCAAGTTAGGCCGTCCAGGTCGAACTTCCGATCGATGTTCGAACCGGAAGTGAGAGCGCCCGATACGACAGCAATGGGGTTGTGGCAGCTGTCACAGTGACGTGTATATTCAATGCCTTTTGTGCGCTTGAGTATGTTGACGCTGGCCCGATAAAACGGTGTGCGGAAAGAATTGGAATGAAGCGATTGCCGCCACTGTGTGTACGCCTCCTGGTGACAATGCGCGCAATAAGCAGCGGAGGGAAACGCGCCGGGGCGGATGAAGCTATCGCTTTGAGTTTCGGCGTTTCCGGGAGCGCCGATTTTTTCCTTACCGAAACGGTAATCGAAGATCGCGGCAACTTTGCGGGAGTACGGGTCATCGGGACGGACCGAGTCCGGCGACGGTGCAGCCGACTGGGCGGGGAGATGGCGGAGCAGTGCGAGCGAGCACACTCCAAATAAACTCGCGACCAGGACGCGGCGCCCTGTCTTGAACCCCATCAACTGCGAACCTCGATATTTGATTCTCTCATTAAGTACACCGCGGGCCAACCTGTTTCAGTTATTCTTGCGAGCCGTCGAGAAACTCTCTAATTTTTTCCAGCGCGCCGTTCGGGTCCTGTCGGCCAAAGTCATTCCAGGTGTAGTCGATGCAATCCTTCTGATCCTGCGTAAGTTTCCAGGAAAGAGGCGGATCGGCGCAGTTAAGACGGCGAATGCTTGATTCGTTACTGGAGATGCGGCGGGAATGAAGTTGCTCGGTGGTGGTGGAAGCGTAGCAGGCGGCAAAGTCTCGTGCGATGTTCACCGGTTTGCGGTAGTCAAGCCCACAATACGGGATAGTTACCGTTTGAATGTGTGGTCCATTGCCCGAA
>DATAYL010000142.1:0-4915 GCA_036272575.1 Bryobacteraceae bacterium
ACCGTCTCTGGCAAGTGGGCCAGGTGACCTGAAATGGCAAGAGGGGCTGTTGTTGCGTCTCGTCAGTCGTGTGTACATCCGCAGGACCGACGAACCACCAACGTTCTAAGCCCGAATGACTTCGACTTGTTCTGCCTCGACTTTCATGTCGTCTCGCTTGGTGCTGGAGATAGTGAGAACTGGGCAGTGTGCTCCGGAGGTCACTCGGAATACGGTTCTGGGCCGCCCTCTCGAGCGCATGGGCCCCAATGGGTGGGCGCCCAGCACGCTCAGATCGCAGTGTTCTCTATCAGCTGGTTTCAGAATCGTCTGCGATGGCTTACCGAACTTAACCACGCTCTTCGGGTCGCAGAAGTCAATTGCCGATGGGTCCACGAAACGCTTTAGTTCACTGTTAAAGAAGGTGGAAGTGTCGCTCTCGCTCCGGTGCGGTTTTGAGACGCCGTTATGAATGTGGCAAAGATATACGCGTGCCCCAAACTCTTGAGCGAGCGAAAAAGCGTGAGACGACGCAGTTCGGACAGAGCTTCCGAAATCTGTGGCCAGCAAGATTCGATTTAGCCGTAGAGACTTGGACGACATCGCCTTGAGGCCGGCGGGTACAGTCAAAACAGGTTTATCGGTGGAACGCAGAATGTCCTCCGCTATTGACCCTACGAACGCCCGACGAAAATCATGAATACCGCCACAACCCTGAATAACGAGATCTGGGCGCGTGGCGCGAATATTTCTTAAGATCGCTTCTGCGGTCTTCGCGCTACGACATAGGCGAACCTGGACACTCAGCCCTCCGGCACGGAGCGATCGAGCGAGTGACTCCAGTCGCTTCCGAACTAATGCCGCAGTCCTGCTACTGTCTTTTCCAGCGGGGTCGTCTGACTCTCGACGCGGTCCTGGTGGCGGGAGAACATGCAAGACACCCAGAGGTGAATTGTAGAATTCGGCAAAGGCGCGGGCATAACTAAACGCGGCCAGCGATTTGTCGGTCAGATCGGTCAACAGCAGAATCTTGTTGTATTCGTTCGAAATCTCTCGCATTCGCCACGTCCTCACCGCCGATGAATTGCGGTTTCGCCTATTTCACAAAGGGAATCGCCAAAACCGGACACGGGGCCGTTGCCAGTACGTCAGTCAACACACAACTACCCAAATGGGGATTGAGAAATCTACCTCGCTGGTCGAAGACGACCAAATCGGCCTCTCGCGCCACTGCGAGTTCTGCGAGGCTTTCAGTCGGTGGCTCCGAGAGAACTACTGGCGAAAGTGTTTTAGCTGCTTCTTCGCTGACAAGGTTCTGCACGCGGTTCTTAATGCCCAATAGCCGTCTACTTCTTGGCCTGCCTCATAGAACGGAAGGGAAAACCACTTGGAGCTTCGCTCCTGTTCATCGGCCAGGTGCTTGGCATAAAGTGCCACGTCCGCTCCGTGTTCATCCAAGGTGATTCCGCAGGTAATGAAGCGAAATACGAACTTTTCCGTTGGCGCGAAAGCAGCCTTTGGACCAACGATTAGGACGGGAAGTCGGGATGCCTTCAAAATGCTTTCCGCCTCTGATCCGAAGAGCAGACGATTCACTCCCTTACGACAATGGCTGGCCTCCTCGAATCTCTATCCCGCGCGAGGCAGGACCGTCCTACAGGAAAGAAAGCCGGATTGCGATGAAAACACTCCTCCTATTGGTCGCACTGACATCGCCGATCTTCGATTGGGTGCAAAACGGACAGCATCCGCAGATTGCCGACAGTTATGCCAATGCGGTAGACGCTCGCGGGGATCACGCGATGGGCATCTCCCATCAGCGGGCGACTCATCACTTCAAACTGCTAATCTCTGGCGGTGAAATCGAGATCACCGCGAAAGATGCAGCTGACATCGCAACGCGTGACGAGATACGAGCACATCTTGCCCACATAGCCCAGTTATTCGCTGCGGGCGATTTTGAGATTCCAATGTTCATTCACGACCAAGTGCCTCCTGGGGTTCCGGTCATGAAAGCCAAGAAGGCTGCCATATCGTACGTTTTCGAGCCTATGCCGACAGGCGGCAAGATTGCCATCTCGACGGGTGACCCCGAAGCTCAGAGAGCGATTCATGCATTCCTGAGGTTCCAAATCGACGACCACCGGACGGGAGATTCCAAGCTCGTTGGTCCGCCAACTTAGGTTCCGCGCGTCATCGATCTGGGTTCACGAAGATTCCCCGGCCCCTGTCTCACGTCGGGCTGTCCCCTTGAAATTTTCGTCCGCAACGATCCTCCGCCGCTTCCGCGCACATTACAGTCAGCACATTAAATCCAGACCCGAAGGATCATGTAAACGCCTAACGCACAGATAAATAGAGAGAGCGCCTGCTTATATCTATGCGCAGGAATTCGTTCGAGAACCCGGACACCCCAGAATGTTCCGACGAGACATCCGATTAGTGCCAGAAGGATGTTTGTCTTTGCCGATAGGAGTGCCGACCGCTGTGTAGCGATATAGACGGGCATTCGGGCAAAATCGATGATTATTCCGGTCGCGGTTGCTGTGGCGACCAAGCTTTCCTTTTGCATCTGAAAGCTCAACAACGCCGCTGAGCGAATACCGCCCTGGTTTCCAACCAAGCCTCCAAAGAGCCCTGATAAAACACCCGCTATCCACGCAGTATCTCGCCGAAAGCGCATGCGATCCGTCCACCCTGCCAATGCTGATAGACCAGCGAATAGCAATAGGCATCCAAACACTAGGCTGAGTATCGGACTGTTGGCTCTTGACTGAGACAGTGCGCCAAGTAGTCCGCCTGCCGCGCTTGCGATTCCGAAATGCAGCAGCACGCGACGATCAATGTATTTCCACAAACTCCAGAAACGAACGGCGGTGGCAACAAAATGTGGTACTGACACGGCGGCAATTGCCGTCTTCATGCCCATCGCAGTCGCAAGCAGCGGGGTCAGGAGGCTGCCGATTCCGAAGCCGCTGAGTGCCGCAACTCCTCCCGCGATCACTGCCACGAGAAACACCACAAGACTGAACAAGTGATTGGACATACTCAACCGGGCGAAACTCCGGGCGTATTGCTTCCCGACAGTAACAGAACTCAACTAGTAGGCTTAGAACACAAGATGAATCGTTCTCGAAATATGCTGATGATGTCGAAACCTTAAGCGCACCCTAAGGGTGGATTCAATCCAATTCGGAAATGTGGGGTTTCCCTGCCAGAAGGAGCAACATGAGTGGCGAATCGCTATCGCGCAGATTCTTTTTGAAAGCCGCAACGGCTGCAACAGCGTCGTCCTTCCTCTCTGTTGGTTGTAAGCGGCCAAGCCCATTCTCGCCGCCGGCTTCAGAGGAGCAGGCCACGGGAGCCGCCGACTACACTCTGCACATCGCAGCGACACCCGTAGAGATTGCGCCAGATCGAATCATCTCTGTTACCACCTACAATGGCCAATTTCCGGGACCACTCCTCCGGTTCAAGGAAGGCAAACAGGTCACAGTGGCGGTTTATAACGAAACGGACACCCCGGAACAACTGCACTGGCACGGACAGATGGTGCCGACCGACGTTGACGGTTCTGCCGAGGAAGGTACGCCGTTCATCCCCGCGCATGGAATGCGCCGCATCATATTCACTCCGCGCCCATCTGGCTTTCGCTTCTACCATACCCATGTTCGCGCTGGAGCTAACCTGAGTGCCGGTCAGTATAGCGGCCAAGTGGGACCGGTCTATATCGAAGCGGCCAATGAGGCCGGCAACTTCGATCGCGAAATCTTTCTGGTGCTGAAGGAATTCGAACCCACTCTCAGCCGAGGCGGCGATATGGCGCAGGACTTTCTTGCACCATCAAGCACTAATCCTGAACTAAAGGACCGCGGCGAATCGTCGATGAAAGCATCGCTCTCGAAGGGCATGCCCCACGGCTTCGAGGTGGGATACGGGTCATTCACTATCAACGGTCGTATGCTCGGCCATGGTGAACCAATTCGCGTCAAGCAAGGAGAGCGGATTCTCCTTCACGTTCTCAACGGCAGCGCGACGGAGATTCGCAGTCTCGCGCTACCCGGTCATACTTTTCGTGTCATCGCTATGGACGGAAACACTGTTCCTAACCCCAAGGATGTTCCTGTTTTGTGGATCGGCACTGCTGAACGCATTTCCGCAGTCGTGGAAATGAATCATCCTGGAGTTTGGATACTCGGTGACCTTGCCGACGACGACCGCAAGCACGGCATGGGCATGGTTGTGGAATACGCAGGTCAAAAGGGCAAGCCGCAGTGGATGTCACCGCCGCGTTTCCGCTGGAACTATTCCAACTTCGGAAAGGCTGGACTCCCCGTGCTGGCTCCGGATGAGACGTTCGAAATGGTGTTTGCGAAGGATAACGCCGCGGATGCTGGCTTCAATCGCTGGACGATCAATGGCATTGCTTACCCAAACTCGCAGATGATGGCATCACCGTCACGTCATCTGAAGCAAGGGAAGCGGTACCGCATCAAAATGCGAAACGCCAGCGATGACATCCACCCAATTCACCTCCATCGACACACCTTTGAGGTGACCAGCTATGCTGGCAAGCCGATGTCCGGGCTTCTGAAGGACGTCGTGATGCTCGGCGGTTATCAGGAGGTTGAAATCGATTTTGTCGCCAACAATCCAGGCGTGACACTCTTCCATTGCCATCAGCAGCTGCACATGGATTTCGGTTTCATGACATTGTTTGACTACGTGTAAGCAGACACATTCATACCCGGAAGCAATTGCGCCCCTTTATTTCCGGAAGCTCAAGTCTATTCTTCTTTTATTCGCCTTTCCGCAGTCTATTGAGCTAATGTGCCGGTATGGGGACAAGCCACTCTATCGAAACAGATCGTCCACGGCTTCTTGTCACGCGCGCGTTGGAGGTGCGGCGATGAAGGACTCTAATGACAAACCGCCG
>DATAYL010000143.1:0-5736 GCA_036272575.1 Bryobacteraceae bacterium
GTACGTATCTGGCTGACAGTTCAGGTCTCCCATCGCGCTGCTAGCGCGTGAACGGCTACTTCAGTAGGTAGACGATCGTAGTCTCAGTGTCGGCCGGATCCGGCGTTGGGTCTCCGTATACCTCCCACGAGTACCCGGCGCACTCCTTCTTATTCGCCACCATCCATCGTCCGATGGCATCCCGCGCTTCGCTCATGCGATTGTATGGACCGCGATGCACGGCGATGGCGGCCTCGCCCCCTGGAGTTTCGGTCGCGTACACCTCGCCTGTGGTTTCGAATGCACGCGTGACCTCGACACCAAAGTCGCACAGGATCGGGGCACCCGACTGTTCTGGGTGACGGTAGAGGAAAACATTGTGACCATTTGTCCACAGTCCTGGCTGGCTGCGAAGGAACGTCCAGACCTTATCGAGAGCTGGTGCCCAAGCTGTGCCCACCGCATCCGGTGCTACCTCGCGGCGCACCGCGGCTAACCTGCGAGGGCGAACAGTTTGTATCTTGACCGAGACCGACATCCCTCGATCCTAGAAGGAAACCGTGATCGCATGCCAGACTTATTACCGGATAGAGCGGGACTTCCCGTTCGTAATAAAGGCCGCGTGATAAGTCTCATGGCAGGGATACACGTCGTTACTTCACTTTTTGTCACCTCGTTTGAATCGCGCGGCAAGCACTTGCTGGATCCGATTGAAGCTGCGGCCCCGAAGCGAGGCTAGAACGATGGTTCGGACAGCACGGCTTTCGCGAAGGCGGATGTAGCGACAGCCTGCATGGCGATCGATGGCCATTTCGGGCACCAACGACAGACCAATTCCGGCGGCCACCATACCTAAGATGCTGCTGAACTGTCCGCTTTCAAATGCAATGTTCGGATTGACATTCGCGCTGCGGCAAATGGCGAGACTCAGGTCTCGAAAGCAGTGACCGTCCCGCAGCATGACAAGAGATTCGCCACGTAGCTCTGCCACAGAAAGAGAATCGTTCGCGGCCAGCCGATGCTCTTCCGGCACAGCGGCTAGCAGGCGTTCGGTCCGGATGGGCTGCAGTTCGAGCTCCTTGTGACGCAGCGGTAGGGCGAGCAGTGCGAAATCAATCGACAGGTCGCGCAGGCCTTCTATGAGCACCGGCGTGGTCTCCTCCACGATGCGCAAGCGAGCGTCCGGGAAGCGCTTGGTGAAAGCTGCGGTGTGGCGCGGAATCAGGTATGGCGCGATGGTCGGAATTGCGCCCAAGGTGACGCTTCCGCGAACGTCCGCATTATTATTGGAAGCGACGCTGGCTCGGGCGACATCGACGTGATCAAGAATGATGCGGGCATGTGGCAGGAATGCGCGGCCGGATTCCGTCACACGAATGCCACGGCCGAGCCGGTCGAAGAGCTTGGCGCCGAGTTCTTCCTCAAGCTTGAGCACCTGTTGCGAGAGCGAGGGCTGGGCGATGTGGCAACGCTCGGCTGCGCGGCTGAAGCTGCCGGTTTCGGCGACTGCGCAGGCATACCGAAGCTGATGGAGTTCCATAGCTTCAGCCTATACCTGGGAAGGGTTATTAATATTGGAAATATGGCTCGCATGCTGCTACTTTGAGACCGGAAGCTATAGGGAGAGCCACGTGGACACCTTGCAAGAAGAGAGCAAAGAAAACACCTCAAGCGAATCGAAATGCCCTGTGAGTCACAGTACTGGCAACAGCAACGGCCGGAGCGCGCGTAGGACGAATCGTGACTGGTGGCCCAACCACCTGAACTTGGAACTGCTACACCAGCACTCAAACTTGTCGAACCCAATGGGCGAGGAATTCGACTACGTGGAGGAGTTTAAGAAACTCGATTATTGGCAGTTGAAGAAAGACTTGGCTGCGGTGATGACGGACTCGCAGGAGTGGTGGCCGGCAGACTTCGGCCACTACGGCGGGTTGATGATCCGTATGGCGTGGCACGCGGCCGGCACTTATCGGACATTTGACGGCCGAGGCGGCGGTGGACGCGGACAGCAGCGCTTTGCGCCCCTGAACAGCTGGCCTGACAACGTGAACCTGGATCGTGCACGCCGGCTACTGTGGCCCATAAAACAGAAGTATGGAAAGCAGATTTCCTGGGCCGACTTAATGATTCTGGCCGGCAACGTCGCACTGGAGACGATGGGCTTCAAGACCTTTGGCTTCGGTGCGGGACGCCCGGACGTTTGGGAGCCCGATCACGACGTCGATTTCGGCTCCGAAGCCGCCTGGCTGGGTACCGATAAGCGTTACACCGGCGACCGTGAGCTCAGCAACCCGTTTGCTGCGACCACCATGGGTTTGATCTATGTAAACCCCGAAGGTCCTGAAGGAGTGCCCGATCCGGTTGCTGCGGCACGCGACATCCGCGTGACCTTCGGCCGCATGGCCATGAACGATGAGGAGACGGTTGCCCTGATCGCTGGTGGCCATACTTTTGGAAAGACTCACGGCGCGGCGCCTGGGCATCATCTTGATAAAGAGCCTGAGGGCGCACCGATTGAGAACCAAGGCCTTGGCTGGACAAGTGCCTACAAGACTGGCATTGCCGGCGATGCCATCACGAGCGGAATAGAGGTGACCTGGAGCGCGAAGCCGAAGCAATGGAGCAACGACTATTTCGACCACCTGTTCAAGTACGAGTGGGAGGTGACCAAAGGTCCGGGTGGCGCATACCAGTGGAAGCCCAAGGACGATGCTGGCGCCGGAACCGTGCCCGATGCGCACGACCCTGGCAAGAAGCATCAGCCGGGCATGCTGACCACCGACATTTCGATGGTGGCGGACCCCGAGTACCGGAAAATTTCGGAGCGTTTCTATAAGAATCCGGATCAGTTTGCCGACGCTTTCGCGCGTGCATGGTTCAAGCTGACCCACCGCGACATGGGTCCGCGCGCCCGCTATGTTGGCCCTGAAGTGCCGAAGGAGGAGCTAATCTGGCAGGATCCGGTTCCGCCGGTGGACCATCCCGTGGTCGACGAGGCAGACATCAAGGCACTCAAGGAGAAGGTGCTGGCCTCAGGGCTTTCGGTTTCGGAGCTGGTGTCTACCGCATGGGCTTCGGCGTCCAGTTTTCGGGGATCCGATAAGCGCGGGGGTGCGAACGGCGCTCGAATTCGGCTCGCTCCACAGAACGATTGGGAGGTGAACCAGCCGGCGCAGTTGGCTCGCGTCATGAAAGTGCTGGAGAAGATCCAGAGCGAATTCGACGGCTCGGCGCCGGGGGCCAAGAAGGTTTCCCTGGCGGACCTGATCGTGCTTGCGGGTGGGGCAGCCATCGAGAAGGCGGCAAAGGACGCCGGCATGGACGTGACGGTTCCCTTCACGCCGGGTCGCACGGACGCCTCGCAGGAGCAGACGGACGTTGAGTCGTTCGCGCCGCTTGAGCCCAAGGTGGACGGCTTCCGTTCCTACGGGTACAAGAATCCTGAGCCGGCGGAGGTGGCGCTGCTGGACAAGGCGCAACAGATGCGGCTGACCGCACCGGAGATGACAGTGCTGATTGGCGGCCTGCGCGTGCTGAATACCAATTTTGGCGGCACGAAGTTTGGTGTCTTCACTGATCGCCCGGAGACGTTGACCAACGATTTCTTCGTCAACCTTCTGGACATGAAATATGTGTGGAAGGCGACGAGCGACTCGCAGGACACCTTCGAAGGCAGCGAGCGGAAATCGGGCAAGCCAAAGTGGAAGGCCACCCGCGCCGACCTGATCTTCGGCTCAAACGCACAGTTGCGGGCAGTGTCGGAGGTTTATGCGTGCTCGGACTCACAACCGAAGTTCGTCAAAGACTTCGTAAGCGCCTGGCACAAGGTGATGAATCTCGATCGCTTCGACATCGTTCGGACAGTGTAACTGTGTAACTGCTTTTGCCGACGTGGGGTCGGCATCCTTCCCGGCCCCGCAGTCTGTTTTTCCGGTTGTCCGATAACCGCACATATCGGCCACCAACAATAATGAACGTCATTGAGTCGGTTCGTTCGGGTGCAGTTCACGTGATTCACAGGCCGTAAAGAGAGCGTTCGAATTCACGACCCTTCCCCGTCACTCGCTCCAGGTAAATGGTCGAGTTTTCGTACCCTGCTGAGTGTCGGATAAGGCGACCACCTGGAAAGACGTTTTCAATAGCGAAGTCGTCGAGACTCTCTTCTCCCCAGTCACCAATTGCACCAAGTATCTCCGCTTTGTCTTCCGCGACCCCATCTATTGCTTCCACCGATTCGATGTGATCGGTGTGAGGCCGCTTCCAAGCTTGGAGGGAAAACACAGTCTCGTCACCAATGGTCCACATTCCCAATACGTGCTGGCGCACTCCAAATGGTCGGCCAAAGTCAACTTGGTTCACGTCCACAGCTAGGTTTGCTTTGCCGGCAAGCAATTCTGATAGCAGGTCGTGGCGGACCATGCTCTGCTCTTTCAGAATTGCCTCCTTAAGCTTTGTCATCATGATCTCGTTTAGATTGGCCTCGATGCCTGCGCGTTCGGAGGCGGAAACGTTGATCTTCACCAAAGGGCTGTGGATCTGCCCTGTATCCGATACCCTTTGGCGCCTCGCGGGTTCCGCCAAAAAGACGTACAGCTTTGCCTGAATGGCGGCAGAGTATCGTTTCTGATTGTCAGGATCAATAGCGGCGATCGCGAGCATCCAGTTCGAGTACTCGGTTTTGTTGTAAATGAAGCTCTTTACGGTCGCCCGCACCCAAAAGTTGCCGGTCAGGTCGATGTCGAAGCTGTCGCCAGTTTTGACGCCGTTGCTATTCCTGACCTCACGCGCGGCGAACATTTCTCCAAAAGGTGGCCGCACGTTTGGGTCAGGCATCTTTGTCGCATTCTGAGGTGCTTCACCCGAAGGTTCACCTGCGACGACAACAACATGTGTTGCGTCCCAGTAGAAGGCCGCGGTTGGGAACTGCGGAGCGGCGGCGCGGACGAGGGCAGTTCCGAAGACAAGAGCTATGATGCAGCGCACGGGACCCTCCTGACGCCTGTACGAGCGCGACTCTTCGAGTCGATAGATGACAACGCCAGACAAGTTGGGCGCGGGGAGTAGAACCAGTTGCAGCCAGGTCCGACTCTTAAATGATATTCGCGGCGCAGATTGCAAGCGCCGCTTCGCTGCTAGCCGAGTGTCAGAGTTGTCCGGACCATCTGGGTGCCCCAGGCAAAACTTACTTCCGCCGAGCGGTCAGACTTCTTCGTGAGAGAAATCGTGAACTCCTCGACCGGTGCGACTTTCTGGACGGGTAAGTCGAAACGCGCCAAGTCCTGCGATTGGTCGTACCGGGTGCCCCAAACGTCTGCTTGCTTGTTGATGATCATGGTCCACTTATCCGCGCCCGGAATCGCCCATAAGGAATAGCTGCCGGCCGGAAGTTCGGGGCCGTGTTCCACTTTCGTCGTTGAGGGGACGGTCAACTTTGTGGCTTCGTCCGCACCGAGACGCCATACCTCACCGTACGGCGACACGTCTTTGCCGAATTGGCGGTTCTTCAGATACGGGCGTCCGTAGCTGATTGTGATCTGCTTGCCAGCCAGATCGATCGAGGCTGTTTCGTGCGGGCTGACGCGGGTTTCTTGGAAGGCACTCGCGTAGGGGGCGACAGGAATCGCTGCGGCAATAAGAAGGGCAGTTCGTCGGGTCATGCCCTTCACTATAGCTGCAACAGCGATGGTCGGGATTGACGAGCTTGGCGCGGTCCTGTTGCTTTCCCAATAGAAGTGTGGCATTATTCCTGTTGGA
>DATAYL010000144.1:0-4139 GCA_036272575.1 Bryobacteraceae bacterium
ACCGTATCGATCGGGTTGCCACACCGAAACGGACGACCAACTCAGCGGAAGTTGCTCGCTGCAAGGTAGCAGAGTTGGAGCGGCGTCTGGGTCGAATGACACTGGAAAATGATTTTTTAAAAAGAGCCTTCAAGCGAGTAAGGGTGCACTCCAGTACGTCCTTTAAATCGTGGACAGAACGGATTCGCGTTCACGCCAAGACAAACAGTGCGAGCATTTGAATCGAAGGCTCGTTTTCGAGTTCCACGCAGATCCTTCCGCTTGCCTTACGGCAGTCCAAAAAGGCTCTGCGAGAGCTTCGGGCCACGATTCGGACGCGCTCACAAGGAAAGTGTGATCTTGAGGCGGGAGAGATCTGAGCAGATTGTAGAACGCTCTGGTTCGCTCTGCGCTTGAGGCTGGTCTTGGGTTGCTCTCCGCGGGACCGAAAATGATCTTCACTATGCTGAACATCACAAGAAAACGCCAGGTCCAGGAGAAATATCTGAGCTGCGCTTCAGCTTTATGGCGTATGAAACAATACCTCTCAGCAGCTTCTGTATCGAGCATCAGCATGGCCAGGATGTGGGTCTCATTGGGAAGCCGACTGGAGAAAAGTAGCGCCAACGATTCGATGAGACCCTTGAATTGGTCGCTCGATATTTCTCCAAAAAGATCTGGATCTGGCGCGAATCCATAAAGTGCGCCGATGTAGGCACCTGCAAGTGTTGTGATCAGATGACATCTAGGCGCTGCCTCGGAACGAGGCGCCCGTACGCTCGGAGGATTTTCCTGGCGTGATGGGTAAAGACGCGAGCGCTTTATGGCTACTGCCCCGGCGCGTTTTCATGCGTGCTTCCCCATTTCTGCAGATCGCAATTTTCTCCGCTCTGGTATTCGGCTACTTCACCCTCGAGTCTCCAGCATCGGTCCTCATCTCAGGTCCGAATCATACTTGGCGCGCGATGATTGCGAGCTACTGGTTCATTGGCTTGTACCAACAGCTGAGCGGCTCCCTTCATCCCGCCCTATGGCCATTCGCCCGCCGTGCCTGGATCGCACTCGGCATCTCGACTTTCCTGGTCTCCACTCTTTACGTCGGCTGTTACGGGCGAGGCATTCGAGGAATATTGGAACAGCCAGACGTGGCTCCGCCATTGAAAGGCCGATGGCTTCCGAGTTTCGGTAATTTGCAAGAGACTGCCATCGCGCAGTTTGCGATACGTGGAGTGCTGCGCAGTGGAAGACACCGCATGGTTTTGTCATTCTACGTAGGCGTTGCGTTTGCTTTTGTTTTGCTCTATCTGGGTGGCTCACGCGAAATTGCGGGGCCGACCGCCGGTAATTCGTGGGAGCCGCAATCGAGTGCGCTCCTCGCTTCAACGATTGTTTTGCTAATTGCCTCTATCCTGGGAGCGCGCAAAGCGTTTTCTTTGCCGTTGGACCTGCAAGCCCGTTGGATGCTTTTCGCAGCACCACTGTGTGCGGGCTCGACCTGTGTCCGCGCGTCCCGGTGGGCTTTCTACGCCCTTTCTCTTGTTCCAGTGTGGGTGCTCTCGACAGTGGCGCTGGTTGCACTTTGGCCGCCGCGATTGGCCATTGCGCACTTGATCGCACTGGGGCTACTGGGCATCGTTTGCATCGAGATTCTCATCGGCCGCGTTCAGCGGCTTCGGCTTTGCTGCTCGCTGCTTCCCGGAAAGTCGAAGCTTTATCTCACGTTTTGGCTGTGGTTCCCGGCGCTCTTGATCTTGCCGCTTAAGATCGGTGAAGCCGAGCGTGCTGTCCTGCAAAGCGCTTCCGAGACTGCTGTTCTACTTGCTGTCCTCGGCGCCGTAGCACTTAGCCTGTTGATATGGAATGAATACCGTGCGCAAGACGTAGATGCCGAGCTCCGTTTCGAGGAAGTACCAGGGGACGAACTGCTGACACTTCGGCTTTCTTCCATGACCCAGCTTCGAGAGCAATTTGGCGAAATCGACATCTATCTCTTCGATCAACTTCTTCGCGGTCGCGTCGGACCTGGCCTCCGGATACTGGATGCGGGATGTGGTTCTGGCCGGAACCTGGTTTATCTCTTACGCCGGGGGTACGCGGTGTTCGGCGTGGATCAAGATCCAAGGAGCGTGGACCACGTACGCCGCTTGGCGGCAACGCTGGCACCGAACCTGCCGCCCGATAACTTTCGCGCCGAGGCCATCGAGTCCATGTCCTTCCCCGACGCCTTTGCCGACTTAGTCATTAGTAGTGCCGTTCTCCACTTCGCGCAGGATGACACTCAATTCCGAGACATGCTGCAGGGCACTTGGCGAGTGCTGAAACCGAGCGGGTTGCTATTCTGCCGCCTTGCTTCTTCCATTGGCATGGAGCATCAAGTACTGCGCGTCGCAGGCCGCCGGTTTCTGTTGCCCGACGGCTCGGAACGATATCTGGTGGACGAAGCGCTGCTGGCTCGAGCCACAAACGACCTCGGCGGACGAATGATTGATCCTCTGAAGACTACTGTGGTTCAGAATGAACGGTGCATGACGACGTGGGTAGTGCGGAAAGACGGGTGACGCGTTGTTGCGGGTGGAAGCGCCGATTCCGATTACCCGCGGCGGATCAACAGCGCCGCTTCTCCTGAACGTCGACTACAGTCCACATGGATTTGTAAACACGTCGCCGCCACACGCAATGTATGTTCTTAGACGCTCAGCGCCATGCAATCCTGCCGAAAAGTCACTTTGGTCCGCAATTAACTTAGCACCGGAAAGTTGGCTGAGTTCGTTTCCGTAACATGTTACGGAACACGAGCCCAAGGTTGTTGATTCGCCAAAGGGCGAGGTTCTGACCACCCACCCCCTCCGTCGGTCAACTTGCGCAGACCTCCTACGAGTTGTTGTTTCGCGGATCGACCCATGTGATCGTCGACTCAAGCAGAAGCGTGAGCGGCTCTCTCCCCGAGTAGCTTCACAAGCGCTTGGGCCGCGGACGTCGATGACGCGGGGTTCTGGCCAGTGATGAGACGGCCATCAACGACGGAGAAAGGCTGCCAGTTCGCCATCTTCTCGAATATGGCGCCGAGCCGCAGCAGTTCATCTTCGACCAGGAACGGCACTACCTTCGTGAGCTGCACCTCCTCTTCCTCGCCGTTGGTGAAACCGGTGACGTGTTTTCCTTTCACCAGCGGAGCGCCCTGGTAGGTAACATGGCGAAGCACACCGGGCGAATGACACACCAGCGCGATTGGCTTCCCGGCATTGTAGAAGGCCTCCAGAAGAGCGATCGACGTAGGGCTCTCCGCGAGATCCCACATCGGGCCATGCCCACCGGGATAGAAAACGCTGTCGAAGTCTTCCGCCTTCACGTCCGTAAGTTTCACCGTGTTGGCGAGAGCCTTTTGCGCTGCCGCATCCTTCTTGAAGCGAGCCGTTGCCGGCGTTTGATTTTCAGGCAGATCGCTTTTCGGATCGAGCGGCGGCTGCCCGCCTTTCGCTGAGGCGAGGGTTAGATCGATACCAGCGTCCCTGAAGACAAAGTAAGGGGCTGCGAATTCTTCAAGCCAGAAACCAGTCGGGCGGCCGGTGTTCCCCAATTTGTCGTGGGATGTCAGCACCGTCACAATTTTCATCTTCCGTGTCTCCTTCATTCTGCAGATTACGATCGAATCGGCACCACCGTACTCGCGATCTGTGCCTCAGGCCCTAGGTTGCCCCGTTGGATGCATCAGTAGCCCTGAGCGGCTCTAAACTTATTTGCCCTCGGGCTACTATTTCCTAACGTCCGACGAACCTTTGCCCTCTTCCGATATTCTCACTCGCGCGCGCGAGTTCCTCTCCTTTGACCATTGCGCCGAGAGGACCTGAACTTTGGTATCTTTCGGCGATTCGTTCGTGAACCGGAGAGGTGCATTTCTGGCCGATTACTCGCAAGTAGTCGGAAAAGGTAGATCCATCATTCTGAGATTTCAAGTTGACGTAAAACGCGCATGTCGGATATGTGGCACCACCTTGCCCCTTCCCAATTCACTGGTGAACGATAAAGGACGTTGTCGTTCGCATCAGAAATCATGCCGAGACACTGTCCGTCTCTGAATCTGACCCTGAGAACTTGAGCCTCCGGTGAATTACGTCAGATCCGGACAGAACACGTGGTTACCGAAAGACGATTCCGCGCCG
>DATAYL010000145.1:0-7754 GCA_036272575.1 Bryobacteraceae bacterium
TTCTTTCGCCGCTGCAGAGCGAACAATCCAAGGCTATGAAGCAATGCACATGATCCGCAAAGGACAGGTTCGATGGCTGACAAAGGACGACATCTGCGAGCAAGTCCGTTTCGTCAAGTGCATCTTCGGACTCAACACCTGGTTGATGCACAGCCCGATAACCTGCATCATTCCTTGGGGCGTCTATTTGCAACAGAGCCAGGCGGGGACCCACTGCCGGAGAGTGAATTCGAAGGCACGACTACCGGCTCATCATGAGCGTGCCGCCCTGGCTCCGCCGTCCCTGGCCTCGATGGCCCTGATCGATTTTTCAAACGCCCTTTTCAAAACGCCTGTGCCGATGGTTCCCACCACAATGCCGAGCAGCCGCCCCTTGAGGTTTTTGCCTTCGCGGACGACGACTACATCGATGTCGGTCAAACCATCGGGACGACGTGTGAAGGTATAGGCGTGGCCGGACGCGCCTCCCCACGTGTTTGAGTCGACCGTCGTGAGGACGACGTGGTTGGGATCGGACCAGTCGTAGTGCAGACGTTCCCAGCTGCCGCCCGAGCCTTCCGTGACGTCGGCCTGCGACGGGCCACGGTTATGCACCTTGAGGTACTCGTCGGCGCTATTGCCAAAGAGCTTCGAGCGGCCTGGCCCAAAGTCGGTGAGCCCGGCGACGTACTGCTCGGGCGTCGAGGTGGTTGTCTGGTGCAGACGGATTGTGGACATGCGAGCCCTTTCTCTTCCCGGGATCTCCGGGATTCTGAGTCTAGTGTTGATTACTCTCGTCGATACTGCTCATGCCGGCTTCTTTAGTTAAGCGGGGACGAACTGCTGTCCGCCATCGATGTCATAGGTTGCGCCCGTGAGAGCGGTATTGGTCATAATGTGTACGGCCAACGCGGCAACGTCCGCCGGTCCGACCACGCGGCCGATGGGAAGGGTGCTGCGAAGCTGGTTCCGGCGTTTTTCGAGCTGATCGCCCAGCAGTTCCGCGGACAAAGGCGTATCCACGAATCCGACGGCAATGACGTTGACTCGCACGGGCGCGATTTCAAGCGCTAGGTAGCGGTGAGGGCCGGGAGCGCAGCGGTGCCTGCGCTCGCGATGCTCATGCCGATCGCTGGGCGTCGACCACCAGTGCCGCCCATGAAAATCAGTGTTCCTCCCGGTCGCACTTTGCTGGCCGCGCTGCGCGCGACGTAAAGTGCCAGCAAAAGGTGCTCGCCAATAACATCGCGAATCTTCGCGAAGTCCATGTCGGCGAG
Source organism: Bryobacteraceae bacterium (assembly GCA_036272575.1). GTDB lineage: Bacteria > Acidobacteriota > Terriglobia > Bryobacterales > Bryobacteraceae > Bog-105. The sequence goes on from DATAYL010000145.1 coordinate 1,257, forward strand.
GCGTCCGTAGTAAGGCCGGCCGGCTGTCACCATGACGTGGTCGATTGCCGGGAGGTCACGGAAGAACCGATCGAGAGCAACAGGATCCGTGGCATCGAAGGTCGCGGTACTCAGGGCATCAACCTCACTGGCAACGTGCTGCAGGCGCTCGGCATTCCGGCCCGTAAGGATCACCTTGGCCCCTTCTGCTCGTGCACGACGTGCAGTTTCGAATCCGATGCCGGCGCTACCGCCGATTACAACAACGGTCTGCCCAAGGAGCTCCGGTTCACGGTGGATGGGAGAGGGGATAGCAACGGCGCTCATCGTTCTTCCAATTCGACTAGTATATTTCTCTATGCGCTGCTCCGGTGAATGCGCTCATAAGGATCTCCATTCAAACTGAATCGGATGCGACGCGAGGCATTACAGCAGAATAGGATATACGCGGTTTCGTTCAATTACTGCTGCTGCGACGTTGGGTTGTTGGAATTGGAAGCTATGTCCGCGCTTGCTAGCCCTCGATTGACGGCGAAGACGCGCAACTTGTCAATCGAGCGCTTGCCGTCCGCCGTCCCGCTTCCAATGGAAGAGTGGCCGACTGTGCGCTCGCAACGCTCTCAGCAGTAAGTTCGTCACTCTTGCCGCGCTAACGTCCGCGTGCGCAGTTGTAGTCTGAGAGCCGTCGCCGCAGCCGTCCCTAAACTGGTATACTTCCGAGATCACGGAGATCGCCGTATGTCCGATGATCAGTTTCCGCATCCTCAACATCACAAGCACGATCACCAGGTCGTGCCGTCCGATCCGGCGTTGCGTACCAAGGCCCTCGAATCGTTGCTCGTGGAAAAAGGACTTGTCGACCCCGCGGCCCTCGACGCTCTTATCGACACTTATGAAAATAAGATTGGGCCGCGCAATGGGGCGCGAGTCGTGGCGCATGCATGGGTAGATCCCGCCTACAAAGAGCGGCTGCTTGCAGACGCCGGTCCGGCGATTGCGGAACTCGGATTTTCCGGCGCTCAGGGCGAGCATATGGTCGCTGTCGAGAACGCTCCAAAGGTGCACAACCTGGTCGTCTGCACATTATGCTCCTGTTATCCGTGGCCGGTGCTCGGGCTGCCTCCGGTCTGGTATAAGTCGGCCCCATATCGTTCGCGAGCTGTCATCGATCCACGCGGCGTTCTGCGTGAGTTCGGAACGGAACTGGCCGAAGATGTCGAGGTCCGGGTGTGGGACAGCACGGCCGAGATCCGCTACCTCGTGCTATCAGAGCGGCCACCCGGTACCGAGAATATGACTGAAGAGGAACTCGCGGTCCTCGTCACTCGGGACTCGATGATCGGGGTCACCAAAATCGCAGCGCCTCGAGGAGAACAGTCATGAACGGCATTCATGACATGGGCGGCATGCACGGAATGGGGCCCATCGAGCACGAGGAAAACGAGCCAGTATTCCACGACAAATGGGAGGGCCGGATCTTCGCCATCACCATCGCAATGGGTGCGTGGAAAAAGTGGAAGATTGACGCTGGCCGTCACACGATAGAGCAGATTCCGCCAGCCGATTATCTGCGTATGAGTTATTACGAGAAATGGCTGGCGCGGACCACCGGACTAATGGTGAAACATCGTCTCGTGACACGGGAGGAGATCGGCACCGGTGAGCCTGCGCCCGGTTCCCCAAAGGCAACTCCCCCATTTACAATTGCCAATCTGTCGCCGACGGCTACGCAACGTCTGAGCTACGCTCGTCCCGAAGCGGGCGCCAAAGAGCGCTTCAAAGTTGGCGACCCCGTTCGTGCGCGCAAAATCAATCCTACGGGCCACACACGGCTGCCGCGTTACGTGAGGGGCCGGGAAGGAGTCATCGACCGGCATCGCGGGATTTTCGTGCTTCCGGACACGAATGCGCATTTCGAGGGCGAACAGCCGCAGCACCTTTATTCCGTCCGCTTCCGAGCGCAGGCGTTATGGGGAGAGAGCGCTCTGCCCGCGGATTCTGTTTACCTTGATATGTGGGACTGCTATCTTGAGCACGCCTGACCTGAAGTCGCTACGGTCGCTGCCGCGTGACAGTGGTGGACCGGCGTTTGCCGAGCCATGGCAGGCTCAGGCGTTCGGTCTCGCAGTGCGGCTGTCGGCGGAAGGGCACTTCACCTGGAAGGAATGGGCCGCCCCACTGGCCCAGGAATTGAAGGAATCGGCCGATCGGGGTGAACCCGACGATGGCTCACGCTATTACGAACATTGGCTTGCGGCGCTTGAGCGGTTGGTCACACGCAAAGGCTTGACTGACACTGCGGCGCTGAGGGTGCGCAAAGAGGCGTGGGCAGACGCATATCGTCACACGTCGCATGGCCAACCCGTCATTTTGAGAAAAACCGACTCATAGGCCGCGGCCTAAGCGGTTTGCCCTACAAACGCACATGAGGAAACAGATGGAAACTCCGATCCTGGTCACCGGCGCGGCCGGCCGCGTCGGCGCGACGGGGCGGACAGTTGCCGAATTGCTGTTGAAGCAAGGCAAAGCGGTGCGCGCGATGGTGCGAAAAGAAGACGAACGCGCACAGGTATTGCGAGACATGGGCGCCGAAGTCGCGGCCGGCAATCTGCTCGATCTCGATTCCGTGCATCGGGCGATCGCCGGCTGCGAAACGATGTACTTCGGCCTGTCGATTTCGGAGGATTATCTGGCCGCGACGGTCAATGTCGCGGCGGTTGCCAAGTATCACGGCGTGAAGGCGTTCGTCAATATGTCGCAAATGACGGTTTCCCAGATGAGCATCACCGAAAGCACCCCGAGCCCGCAACAAAAGCTGCAGTGGCTTGCTGAGCAGGCGCTGAACTGGTCTGGTCTGCCGGTCGTGCATGTTCGGCCGACAGTGTTACTTGACGGCTTCTTCCTGATTCTGACTCCGGATTCGGTCAGGAAATCAAATCAGATCAGGCTACCGTTCGGCGATGGCAAGACTTCGCCGGTCGCAGTCGAAGATGTTGCACGTGTAATAGCCACGATTCTCGCCAATCCGCAGCCGCACATCGGGAAGATCTATCACCTGACCGGTCCGCAATCCGAGAACATGCATTTCTATGCACAGGAGTATTCGAAGGCTCTTGGTCGCGACATCACGTATCGGGACATCCCGACCGAGGCGTGGAGGGACCAACTGCGTGAACTCGGCCTGCCGGCTCATCTGGCGAACCATCTCGCGACCATGGCCGATCTGCACCGCGCCGGACGGTACGACCGAATGTCGGACGACGTGCTCACGCTGACGGGACAAGCGCCAGTAACTATGCAGAAGTTCGTCAGAAATAATGCGGCGACATTTGCAGCATCAGCCCAAATGCCCTGAGCATCATGCCGGAACAACTTGGCTGCTGCGATAGCAAACGGCAAAAACGAAAACTCTAAACCTACTACAAGGATGTGCTTGATGAAACGCAAAAGGATACCGATGATTGCGGCGATTACGGGGCTGGTCGCGGTCGTGGGCGGCTGGACCATCGCCGCTCAGGACAAGCAGGACAAGTACACTCTGAGCGTACCGGGCGGGCTAGCGTTCTCTGACTTCAGGGGGTACGAAGGCTGGCAGGCTGTTGGCCCGAGTTTGACCGACGCCGCAAACGTGATCAGACTTATCGTTGCGAATCCCGTGATGATCGACGCATACAAGGAAGGTGTTCCCGGCAATGGCAAGCCCTTCCCGGACGGCTCCAAGGTTGCGAAGATTGAGTGGAAGCCGAAAAAGTTAACCGATCCCCCTTTTTCCGTGAACACACCAGATACGGTGCCTGGCGATCTGACTGTAGTCGAGTTCATTGAGAAAGACAGCAAGAGATTCTCGGACACGCATGGATGGGGATATGCCATGTTCGACTATGACGCTGCATCCGGTACGTTCACGCCCGCAACCGAGGCTGGTAAGCCGCCACAGCGGCACGACGCCAAGTGCGGCGCTGCATGTCACACGCTAGCGGCGTCAAAGGATTACATATTTACCGCGTACGCCAAAAGGTGAACTCTTGATCAGGTGCTTCTTCAATTCGGGTTCTAGGAAGGTGGGGACCGGACAACGAGCCCTCGGGAAGTGAACGCAATGCGATGGTCCTGGCTGAATCCGCGGCGTTTTCGATCGTTCGTTCACTCCTTCGCCAGTCGGCTTGTCTTCCATTGACGGAGGGTGGCGACCTCGAATCCACGTCAGGCCTGATCAATCTACGACAACCGGTTTTCTCGTCCAGTGAATCAGTAATCCGCGTTCCGCCAACCCCAGCAATTCGAAGCCTTCTGGAGTATGTCGAAATTCTGGCCAGGTACCAAACGCCGTAGTCGTGAGGAGGTGGTTCTATGCTTCGCTTAAACGTCGTTTCAGGAACAACCGTGCTGACGCTGTTGGCGCGACGGGCCCAACGAACACAAAAACCCGGTATGCGACGCCTTTTGGCCCCGGATATTCGAACTTGACCAGATTTACGGTTGAATTTGCTGTTGTAACATCGCCTGATGACATCACGTAAATTGTTGAAGGCCCTTGGCAGTTAGTTTACGGGAACCTGTCGTTCGCCAATAATCGATCCGAACAAAAGTTGCTATGCCGCAATGCGTTCATATCGGTGATGAAGACCGCCGAGTTGTGGAATTGCGACAATCTTTCCAACATTCAAGGCCTCTCGAGGGAACGGACACTGATTGGCGAGGCCCAAGTGGGTTCTCGATTCATGGTAGTAGCGAAAATAGGAAGACAAGGTTCTCTTGAGATGGCGAGCGTTTAGGATGATGTAGTGGTTCAGGCACTCCCTTCGAATCGAGCTAATGAGTCGCTCGGCGTATGGGTTCTGCCACGGACTTCGCGACGCAGTCAGAATCTCCTGCATACCCAACGACTGAATGCGCAGTCGAACGTCAGCACTGTACCGGCTGTCGCGATCGCGGATGAGACAATCGGCGGAGTTCTTGAGGGGTGCCGGGGCGACCGCGACGCCGGCGCTGCGGGTTGGAAAGCCGGGTCCAGAATCGGCGGAACCGTTCGCGCTGCCACCGCACGACAGTATCTGCCTGGACATAAAGCGACGGATGTCGCCAGTCGGATCACAGGGTGCGGAGAGTGATCCAAAATACCCGATCCAAGGTCGTCAGCAGCGGCCGCTTCCGCTTTCGTTTAAACGCTGCGATCTGCATTCGTAGCGCGGCGTTCTCGATGGCCACGGTCTGATCTCCGCTGAGGAGCAAGCGGACGAATCGAAACACGAACAGTAAAAGCACTGGCATATCTCCGATTCTTTCCATCCATCGTCCTGCGAGTCAACTAGTTACCCACGGACAGAATATTGGCGAACGACAGCGTAGCGAATCGAGATTTTCAGTTCAGCGTAGTATTAGCTGTTACCTTCCGATTCAGCTCCCGTTGCGTCAACGAACATCAACTCCGCTGTGGTCGCGATGTATAGATCTATACGCGGCCGTCACATGCGAGCAACCCCGAGCGGGGCTTTGCACTTATACAAGTTGCGCGTTTCTCGTGAAATGATACTGGATTGTTGAACTTTCGCTTGGAGCGGGTGGCTGCGAACAGCTTCACCCAACTGGCTAGAATATACCGAGGCCGTGATTTCCATCACCAGCTCCGCTTCTTGTTCCCGGACTCGTAGAATAGCCGGCCGTAATCAGCCGTCACCTAAAGACCCAGGAGGTGTTGATGAAAGCATTGATCTTTCGCAAGACCGGTGAACCGAAGAGCGTATTGAAACTGGCAGAGATCCCTACTCCGCCTTTGGCCTCTGGCGAAGCGCTCGTCCGAGTGCTGCTGAGCCCGATCAACGCATCAGATTTGCACATGGTGCGCGGGCGCTATGGCTATCAGCCGGAGTTGCCAGCCAGCCCGGGCATTGAAGGCGTGGGGATTGTGGAGGCTGTAGGTCCAGGCGTGCAAGGTCCGACCGTCGGAACTCGCGTGGTTTTCATTGACACCTGGAACACCTGGCGCGAGCAGATCGTGTGCCCAGCGGGCAAACTTGTCGCCGTTCCAGACGGCCTGGACGATCCGGTCGCCGCCACCTCCTACATCAATCCTTTGACGGCATGGGCATTGACGAGGTCAAGTCACGATCTCAAGGAGGGCGACTGGCTCCTGCAGACGGCGGCTGCATCCAGCGTTGGGAAGTTCGTGCTTCAGTTGGCGCAGCAGTATCGATTCAAGACAATCAACGTCATCCGCCGCCGCGAGCAGGAGACAATCATACGGAACCTTGGAGGCAATGAGGTAATCTCCACGGACGATCAGGATCTCAGGGCACGCCTACAGGAATTGACCGCGGGCAAGGGCGTTGAACGAGCGATTGACTGCGTTGCCGGGGAACTTGGCGCTGAGGTCGCCCGCAACCTCGCTCCCGCCGGAACCATGCTTGTGTATGGAGCCCTTTCCAGTCATCGGCAGACAGACCCCTCGAAATTCATCATGCCGCTCTTTGCTCCGCGTTTGATTTATTCGACAGCAACGGTTCGCGGGTGGTGGCTTCC
>DATAYL010000146.1:0-20965 GCA_036272575.1 Bryobacteraceae bacterium
GATCGCGGAACTACACAAACCGGAGTTGGCGTTTCTTCCGATTGGCGACTACTACACCATGGGCCCGCATGCCGCCGCTCATGCCGCGCGCTACGTCAAACCGAAGAAAGTGATTCCGATGCACTACGGAACTTTTCCCGCGCTCACCGGTACACCGGAAGAGCTTAGCAGCAAGTTACAGAAAGATGGTATCGAGGTCTGGGCGCTAACACCCGGTCAGCCAGTCAACTGGTGATTTTTATTCGTAATGCTGCACGATAACTTGACCGAAGCCAGTCTTCCGTAGCAAATCGCGTGTGCTCGATAGTTCGCCGGCATCACGAATCGGTCCTACAATGACGCGATAAAGGGTGCCGTCGCCCGGTTTCGGCACCGCATGCGCATGAAAACCTTTACGGCGGAGCACAGCGGCCACAGCCATTGCGTGATCGTGGGGAACGGCCGCCACTTGCAAGAATTCCTGGCCCCCTTGCGGGACGAAATTATCGCTTTTCGGACTTTTCTCCGCAGGTGAGCCATCCGAGGCCCTAAAGCCAGCCTTCGTCTTCCGCGCGCCTAAAAGGTTGTCGGTTCCCTTTATATTCCCTGCTGCGGACGGTTCAGCCGTCTGCACCGGGCTCGGGGCAGACGAACCTGCGCTGTCATCCGCGGGAACGGAATGCGTTTCTCCGGCTGTTCCCGCGGTATCGGTAGGGGCTTTGGCGCTAGTTGCCGGTTCCGATGCCGTTGTCCTCTTGGTCGTGGAGCCGTGCCCTACCATGTAGCCGCCCGTAAAGGCCAGCCCCAACAGAACCGCCCCGGCGAAGAAGACAGCGACCAGCTGTTTGTTCCCCAAAAGAATCTCGGTTTCGTGTTCGCTGCTTTGCAACATTTCTACTTTGAATTGTACTGAAGAATTTCGCCCCGGGTGACGGCCGCCCTCGCGTTACTCTACTTGTTTAAGCTATGTGTTTGTCGAAGAGGCTTTCGCCCGCTGCTCGAATCGCCGCGCTGGCCGCGATTTGCATGTTATCCTTCGCGGCCGGCGCTCCAGATGGATTGCCCGGTATGCCGCCTGTGCTCGACGCGCACAATATCTACTCGGCTGATGAGCCGGGTAGGGTGAGCAGCACCATAAAAAATTTTCCCTATCGCGTCTACGTGCCCAATTCCAAGAGCGACACCGTCGATATCATCGACCCCCTGACTTATAAAATCATCGGGCACTTTGCGCTGCCGAAACACAGTAAGGCTCTGCTCGAACCGCAGCACGTTGTTCCTTCGTGGGACTTGAAAAAGTTGTGGGTGGCACAGGATTTGGGGGATCAGTTGACCATGATTGATCCCGCTACCGGCAAAGAAGGCGAGACAGTCCATGTAGATGATCCGTATAACATGTACTACACGCCGGACGGCAAATTTGCAGTCGTGATGGCGGAACGGGAAAAGCGGGTGGACTTCCGCGATGCGCAAACGATGCAGGTCATCAACCGCGTCTCCGTAAATTGTGAGGGCGTGAATCATGCCGACTTCACTTCGGACGGCCGCTACATGATTGCCACTTGCGAATTCTCGAGCGAACTTTTGAAAATCGACGTGGCTGCCCAAAAGGTGGTGGCCCGCATGAAGCTTGAACCGAAAGGCATGCCGCAGGATTGCCGGCTTTCCCCCGATGGCAAAGTTTTTTACGTGGCCAACATGGACGCGAACGGAGTTCATGTCATCGATGCCGCTGCCTTTAAACAGCTTGAATTTATTAAGACCGGCAAAGGCACGCACGGCGAATACTTCAGCCGCGATGCCAAGTACATGTACATCTCAAATCGCGGCGAGGGCTCCATCTCGCTGCTCGATTGCGCGACTCGTAAGCTGGTCACAAAGTGGAAAATTCCCGGCGGAGGAAGCCCCGACATGGGTGGCGTGTCGCCCGACGGAAAACAGCTCTGGCTCTCCGGTCGCTACAACAGCGAAGTGTACGTTTTTGATACGTCCAACGGAAAATTATTGGCCCGCATCTCTGTTGGCAAAGGACCACATGGCTTGTGTGTGTATCCCCAGCCCGGCCGTTACTCACTTGGTCACACTGGTAACATGCGATAACACCAGAAAAAATTGCCACCTCACCCACCTGAACCCTGGCTGCGGGGACCGCGGGAGGACGTGCATCCGTTAGTGATGCCCGTCTTCTTCAGTTTTGCTCAAGTGCGCGAAGATCTCGCGCGTCATATGGCTGGAATCCGACCGGACGCCGTCTGGAAGACTTTGGGCGGAAACTCGCTGGGCTTTCAGCTGAAGCACATCGCCGGAAGTGTCGATCGCTTAACGACTTACCTTATGGGCGATCAACTCAGCGCGCAGCAACTGGCGTTTTTACCAAACGAACTCCAGCCGCCCGGCACCGTCGAGGAACTCGTGGCAGCGATCGATCAATCGCTCGCCAAATCGGAAGAGCAGCTGCGCCGGTTGAATCCAGCTTCGCTCTACGACAGCCGCTCAGTCGGGCGCCAGGCGCTTCCCACCTCCGTGCTCGGCCTGTTAATTCATCTTTGCGAGCACACTCAGCGCCATCTGGGTCAAGCCATTACTTTCGCAAAGATGCTCCGCTAGCGACATGTCGGAGTTTACGCGGCTTCTGGTCCGTAACCGGAATTATCGTTGGACCTGGACGGGGCAAATCGTCAGCGAGGTGGGAGATCATTTCAACAACGTCGCCGTCCTGAGCCTGGCGATGGACGAAACCCACAGCGGGACTGCGGTCGCCGCTATCCTGCTTTCGCGAGCCATCCCGGCCATCATCGTGGGGCCGTTCGCGGGTGTGTTGCTGGACCGTTTCGACCGGCGCAAGATCATGATCGCGAGCGACCTGGTACGCGGGTTTGTGGCGCTCGGATTCATCCTCGCCATCCGCTTCGAGCAGGCGTGGCTTCTGTATTTACTGAGCACGCTTCTGATGATCGCGTCGCCTTTCTTCACCAGCGGTCGGTCGGCCATTCTCCCGTCTATTGCCACCGACGACGAACTCCACACGGCCAATTCGCTGACCCAAACGACCGGCTGGATGACGCTTGCCGTCGGAGCCTTCTTCGGGGGCACCACGGCTGCCAAGTTCGGTTATCAGATCGCCTTTATCTTCAATTCACTTTCATTTTTCTTTTCCGCCTTTTGCATCGCCCGGCTGCAGTCTGAAAAAGGACATTTCCGAGCGGCTGATCGCAACCTCAACGAGACGAAAATCGCTCGTCCGTGGCACGAATACCGCGAAGGCTTAAGCTACATGCTGAAATCACCGCTCATCCTCGGCATTGGGCTGATCGCCGTGGGCTGGGCCAGCGGTGGAGGTGCCGCCCAGGTGCTGTTCACTCTATTTAGTGAGATGGTTTTCAAACGGGGACCGGAAGGACTGGGCGAGCTCTGGGGTATTGCCGGTGTAGGTCTACTGATCGGCGGCATCATCGGTAATCATCTAGGCAAACGCCTCACCTTCGACGCATATAAGAAGACAGTTTTCTTCTGTTACCTGCTGCACGGTGGTTCCTACGTTGTCTTTAGCCAGATGCGTAGCTGGCGTTTTGCGCTCCTGTTCATGGCCGTTTCGCGCGCGAGTGTAGCCGTCAGTTCGGTCTTGAACTGGTCAAAGCTCTTGAAACACGTGGACGATCGTTTTCGCGGCCGCGTCTTCTCTACGGTCGAGACGATGAACTGGTCGACTATGATGCTCTCCATGCTAGGCGCGGGCGTTGCTTCGCAATACTTCAGCATTCGTTTGATCGGTGCGTGCTCGGGTTTGCTGAGCTCATCGACGGCGATTTTCTGGGGTTGGGCCAATTGGACCGGACGGTTGCCTGAACCCGCAGTCACAGAAGATGAAAACTCTGTCGAAGTTCATACAACCGTAAGACTTTAAGACACTTAGCAGCATTCGACAGAGCTTGGGGACAGCTTGTTGAGTTCGGTCGATGGGCCACTCAAGCTAGTGTCGAATCAGAAATTCAGCGTCGTCATTAACGCCCCAATGAACACCGAACGCATCAACAAGTTCCAGCCCGATCGTACGTTCTATCTGCGCGGCTTCACCGGCTTCGGCGCCGCCGCATCCCTTTGCCAAGCGAGCCCCACCGGCTTCACCGTGTACGGTGTCTTTCGCGATCAAGCCGATTTCTGTGTACTCGTGGTCTATGATGCAGACAACATCTACGAACACTATTCCGTCAAGTATCTGCCGAACTTCGATTTGTCGGGGATCGTGCTGAACTTTAATCTCAGCTACCAAAAACTCCAGCCCATCGATTCCGCTAAATTTAGCTGGATCGACTGGGCCTCGTTAGACGTCGTAAAAACCACCGGTGAACCTGTGAAGGTGACGCTGTGGGATTACGCGACTCTCGTTTCGTCGAACTATACGGTGGCCCAGGGGACCTATACGTTGTCTGCTCCTGGCGGCTGCACGATTTACGACCGCCTGACTTTATTCGTGAACGATGCCAGCTTCGATTTCTTGGCTGGTGGCGGCGAAACGGCAGCCTACGTGGCAGCGACTTTCGCCAACAGCATCAATGCTTACAACTGGTCGAACTATGCCAACAGCAGCATCGCGGTTCTGGCTTCCGCGGATAGCAATGGCAATCTGACCTTGAAAAATGCGCGCACCGGGCTGGTTTCAGTCAGCGGTAGATCGGTCACCTGGACTCAAGGCACAAAGTTCCCCGGCATTGCGGCTGAGTCCCTCATTTATCTTGCAGGAACCGCTTATACAGTCGCTTCGATCGACAGTCCGACCGCGCTGACTGTCACAACTGCTCCTGCCGCCGGCACGAATATTGTTTATCTAGCCGAGTACGGCGGCGTCGATGGCAACGATGTGCAAGTCTACATGGTGGTGCGTCCCGGCAACGAAACACTGTCGGTCAACAATCCGGTTCTGCAGCTTTCCGGCGGCAACTCGGACAACGTCGTTTGGAATATCAACCTAGATTTGACAGCGCTCGGCGTGGATCAGATTCGGCAGGCCTGGTTGACGTTTGCTCCACAACTCGCCAGCGGCGCCGTTTATGCCGATAGCGAATGGAGCGCAACCTTCACCAATTGGAGCATCACGGATCCCAACAATATCGCTGATCTGCCTTGCGCCGGACCGCAAAGCGTCCGAGTAGGGAACAGCGATCCGGGGTGCGTGTACCAGGGGACTGGCTGGCAGACTATATCGGCCAACAATTATTGGCACGGCTTCGGTCAGCAGAGCGCCAATCTCGGCGATAGTGTAACCGTGACTTATACGAACGCTGCTGCGCATGATTTGTACCTTGGGACATCCTTGTTCGGCAATCGCGGTCAAGTGACCGTGAGCCTCGACGGCGATAGCTCTACAACTCTCGATTGTTTTTTGAGCGTCAGCTCAGAAGTGGTCACCCGGCGCTTACTGCGCTCCGCCGTTCCCCCCGGGACACACACCGTAGTCATCACACTGAGTGGAACGTATAAAGCGGACCCGGGAGCGCCGTCCTGGGACGTGAGTTCGACCGGAACCGAGTTTCTCTTCGACTACATTGAGGCGGCAGTGCCGTCCGATATTCCCGAACCAGTGATCGTTTACAACAACGTCAGCGCCGCCCTGGACTTCGATACGGACGCAACTTATAAAATGAGCCCGCAGCGTTTGCTCTGGCATATGCAGAAGCTCGGGTTCGCCGGGCAGCTGAATGAATACATGGGCGTCTATTGGTGGAACCAGCGAAAGCGCATGGATGGAAATGTTACATCTGTGGTGGTCACTTTCAGCGGCAGTTTTTCCGTTGGGGACTCGGCGGCCATTACACTTGGAGCCGCGCCCTCCGCGTTCCCCATTTTGAAGTCAGTCACTGAATGGGATACGCTCGACACGATTGCCTCTCACTTCGTTTACTACATCAATGCATCCAGCGTCTCGATGTGGGCTGAGAAAACCGGCGCAGGGCAGCTGACAATCTCGACCCGCACGCCCCTCTATCAAGACACGCTCAGTGCTGCCGTCGATTCGAGCACCGGAAGCGTAACCCCTACCACCGCCAATTTGGATCTGGGTTCCGATGGAGTCTGGCAGATCGACACGTCGGCCGCTAGTCCGATCAATTTTCCCGTTGCCCGGTGGCAGGCGGATCTTTTCGAAGGCGTGCAAGCCGCTGGGCTACTGATCACCACTTCCTTCTCGATGGAACTGGTGAATCCTCCCGACGACGGGACGGTGGCAAACACTTGGATCGCCCGTTTCGGTGATCCGAAGAACACCGCCGTGCAGACCCAGACCGACTTCAGCGGCCTGTTCTCCTCGCAGTGTGCACCGGTAAGCAATCTGACGAATTTTCAAAAAGCCGCTTATCTCCAAATGGCCGGATTGCAAAATGCGGCAGGGCTCACGCCGTGGCTACAGTTCGGCGAGTTTGTGTGGTGGTACTTCAGCTTTTCGCAAAACGTGCCGGTCGGTTATGCCGCGTATACCACTCCTATTTCGATCGGTACCGCAAATGCACATGGCTTTTATAGCGGTGATCGCGTTGTCGTCTCTGGTGTGCAAGGCATGACAGCGGCCAACGGCACTTGGACGATTACAGTTACCGACCTATCGCATTTCACGCTCAACGGTTCCGTTCCGAATGGACCATGGACAGTAGGTACCGGAACGGTTTCGGGCGGCTCGATGGGCTACTACGATCCGGTCACGCAAGCGGCCGCGCAGGCCGCGTTGGGCCGTCCCCTTTATATGTTCACGTGTCAGGATGACGATCCGGCTGTCAACGGCAGCGCCGATTCTAATTTCCTCTCGACACAATTGAAGGCCCACGTGGATGCGATTCGGGACGCCGTGCTCGGTCAATTCTCCAATGCTAAATTCGAGCTGCTTTATCCGAACGATGTGAACTGCGCCACTTGCTACGTCAACCCGCAAAATCAATATCCGCAAGGAGGACGGCTCAACGCTGCCGTAAATCTGCCCGCGGCGTGGCGTACACCAGCAGGTAGCGGGCTGGATCGTTTGAAAGTGGAAGCTCTCAGCTGGGGCGCAACCTACCGCAATCTCGATCTAGCCCTGGGAGCGATCACCTTCCCGTTGACGGGTGCTTTGTCATGGCCACCCTCCGAAACCGCCTATCTCATTCCCTGGTTCAATGGCGCTTGTCCATGGACGACGGAGTTTCAGGCAGCCTCTCAGGTCGGTTTGGCCTTGATCAATTTCTGGGCCTATGATCACATTGCTCTGATGTCCTGGCCCATTCCGTTCCCGAGTCCGACGAAACGTTCATTTTTCGGGGGCTAACGCTTTAAAGCTCGCTGATCGTGAGGACTTTGATAATGCCGCCCTGGACGTCACCGCTTACTACCACTCTTAGATTGTCCTTATCCGGAGTATCTTTCAACAGCTGCTTGATTTTAATGTTGCCAGGATCTTCCAGTCGATAATACTGCTTATCCTCGGTAATCAGGCCGTAGGCGCCGCGGTTGTAATTGTTCTTCATCAAGGAGCAGTTACGGTTATTTCTTAAAACGTTTTCCCTTCCGTCCCGCACCATCGGTTTGACGCAAGCCCAATCGACCACCACGCCCTGTAGCTGGGCCGCATCCATGAGTCCGCTGGCGCCCAAAATCAAACAACCAAGTGAAAACACTTTAAGCAACTCTTTCCCTCCTGGCGTTAGCGCCTTCCACTTAGATTCAGCAAGAGCCCTGAACGAAACGGAAATTCCCGGAGCATTTCGGACGAGGTGAGAGAATATTTAGGAACCTTACCAATTTCCCTTGAATCAAGCGATTGTATTGATCCCTGTAAGGCGGACGCCTGCATAAGACACCGGCCTAAGCTATGGGAACGGTAGGACACAGGATAAATGGCAGACGATCAACAATCGCACAGTAATCAGGAGAACGACCGAGGCCAAAATCAATCACCGGACACCGGCGCGGGCGATCGAGGGAATGGCCCAAGCGACGATCAGCAGGGCGGCAGTACAAAACAGAAGCGAGTGGATCCGCGCCGTAAACGTACTGTGCGACTGGTGGCTCTTGCTGTCCTGGTGGTTGCCTTAGTTGCGGCGATTCCAATCTGGGCTTATTACTCTGTTCGCGAATCGACGGATGATGCGCAGGTGGATGGTCACGTTGTGCCGATTAGCCCGCGAATTACCGGTACTGTTCTCAGTGTGCTGGTAAACGACAATCAGCCGGTGCGCGCCGGCCAGGAACTTGTGCGTCTTGATCCCGCGGATTACCTGGTGGCGCAGGCCCAGGCAGAAGCGAATCTAGCCAACGCACAATCCAACACCAACGAGTCGCAGGTCAATATACCTGTAACCAACATCAACACCCGATCGCAGGTCAGCTCGAGCACGACACAAGTCGATGAAGGAAGAGCCAGTCTGGCAGCATCGCAACAAGCCGTGAATGCCGCCCGAGCGCGAATAAACTCTGCCAAAGCGGCTCTGGCGCAGGCGCAGGCCAATTCGATTAAATCCAGAAAAGATCTCGAGCGCTACAGAGAGCTGGTGACCAAGGATGAAATTTCCAAACAAGAATATGATGCCGCGGTTGCGTCGGCGACCGCCAACGATGCGCAAGTGACTTCCGCGCAAGCCGCGATCAATGAAGCGGAGCATGCTCTCGATCAATCCATAGCGCAGGTCGGCGAGTCGCGCGCCCGGTTGGAGACGGCACTTGTCCAACAGCGTCAAAGCCGGGACATTCGCCCTAAACAAGTGCAGGTCAGCCAAGCCCGTTACAAGTCTTCTCAGGCTCAAGTCAAGCAGTACCAGGCGCAGCTCGATCAAGCCAAGCTCAATCTGGATTACACGATTATCCGTGCTCCAGTGGATGGTGTCGTCAGCCGGAAGAACGCGGAGCCCGGCATGCAGGTATCAATCGGCCAACAACTCATGGCTTTGGTGCCTCTCGATGACATTTGGGTGACTGCCAATTTCAAGGAAACACAGCTAAAGAAAATGCGCGTCGGACAGAAGGTCCAGATCGAAGTCGATACGTATGGCAGCAGCCAGAAATATCTGGGCCATGTTGATAGTATTGCCGCCGCTTCCGGTGCTCGATTCAGCTTACTTCCACCGGAAAACGCAACCGGGAATTTTGTGAAAGTAGTGCAACGGGTGCCGGTCAAACTGGTACTCGAGCCAGGTCAAAACCCGCAGCACGTGCTTCGTCCCGGCATGTCGGTAGTCCCGACTGTGTTTCTCAACAGTGGAACCAACAATGCGTATTAGCGTTTTTACGCGGCCCGCAACTCTGTCGATTTGTGCAATTCCAGGTACACGTTTAAGCCGGGGTAGTCACGAAAAATCGCCTGACCCGTTTGCAAGACGTCGGGCAAGTCACGTGTTAATTCGGCCATTTCGAGTTCGCTCCGGAAAGTTTGGCCGTGCCCATGACACTGACAACATTGGCGGACGTGTGTATTCAAAGATACATTAGCTAACAATAAACGGCCACCTGGATTTAATTTTGACGCGGCAATTCGGACGACTTGGCGGGCGGCGATCGTAGGGAGGCTAGTCAGCAATTCGCTCGAGTAAATCAAGTCCCAACCCTGGCTGGATGGCGCGGGGGTTTCCGGAATACCGGCCTCCAGGCTCTCGAGCCGCAGAATGTTCGGCCATCGGCGGGGAACCTGGCTCTCCCGCAGCTCAGCCGTAAAGAATTCCTGGCGACAGCGAAGGGCCTCACAGTAGCAGCGCTCATTCTGGTTGCGCGCCGCCAGGTTTAGACGCCCGCGATAATCGCCAATCTGGTAAATCTTCTTACTCACGTATTTGCTCCCTGCGAGACTATCGGCGGCAGGCGCTTAAAGCATTAGGCAGGACTTGTTTCCGCGATTTCCGGTGTTATACGAAGGCGCGCTCACTGCTTGACTTCCGTATTACCGAACGAACTTATCTCGAGCCGGAATGTATATCTGGGAACGGATAAGTGCTCATCTGAAACACTTCGCAGCCGTCGGGACAGCCGGAAACAGAATACACCGGACTGACATCCATCTGGGGAGGAGACCTTGAAAGTGCCCATTCTGGAAGAATTGCTCGTTGAGGAGATGCGGGATCTGCTCCATGCAGAGAATCAGCTAGTGAAAGCCCTGCCGAAAATGGCGAAGGCGGCCCACGACGGAAAACTGCGTGAGGCGTTTCAAAAGCATCTGGAGGAAACTAAAGGACACGTGGAGCGCCTGAAACAAGCGTTCGAAATTCTTGAGGTAAATGCTAAAGCTAAGCCTTGTAAAGGAATGCAAGGCCTCCTGGAAGAGGGCGAGGAGATTATTGCGGAAGGAAAGGAGATGGAGGAAGTAGCGGCCGACCTCACTCTCGCCGCGGCTGCCCAGAAAGTCGAACACTACGAAATTTCAGGTTACGGATCCGTGCGTGCTATGGCAGAGCGCGCCGGGCAAACGAAAGTGGCGAAGCTATTGGCGCAAACACTCGGCGAAGAGGAAAAGACGGACAAACTTCTTACCCAGCTTTCTGCCCCGCTGCTAGATGAGAGCGTTGAGGAGCAGCCAGAAGAAGCCTAATCAAGTGGTCCAGCCGTTGACAGCTACCTGGATAGGCTGAAGAGTCGCGCAACCGAAGTTCGCCACGCAAAATTACTTTGCTGGGGAAACTTCGGTAGGCTGAGGTTGAGTGATCTCGTCACGTTTCGCTTCAAGACTGACGGGCAGGCTGAAGAAAAAAGTGGAACCCACACCATCATTGGATTGGGCCCACATTCTCCCGCCATGACGCTCGACGATTTTGCGAGCGATCGATAACCCCATCCCAGTCCCGTCTTCTCGATTATTTAAGCGTTGGAACAGTCCGAAAATTCGTTCGGCAAATTGCGGATCGAAGCCGCGGCCGTTGTCCTCAACGCTAAACATCCAACTAGCCTCGTCCCGGAGAGCCTCGATACGAATCACCGGCGGTTCGCTGCGGCGATATTTGATCGCATTCGAAATGAGATTTTGGAAAACTTGCGAAAACTGCACGCTATCGACAACCAAGGACGGCAACGGACCGGAGACGATTAGTGCGCCACTCTCGCGAATGGCAGCCTGCAAGCTGCTTTCGGCCTGCTCGACGAGAGCCTCAAAAGATACAGGGGTGGTGGGATGCCCCGACTTCCGCAGGCGAGCCAGCGCCAGCAGCCCATTGATGAGATCCGTCATGCGCCGGGACGAAGTCGTGATATAGCCAATGAACTCGTCGGCGTCGGAGTCCAAGCGGCCTTTGTAGCGCATTGCCAAAAGTTGGGAGAAGCTGGTGATGGTGCGTAACGGCTCTTGCAGATCGTGACTCGCTACATAAGCAAACTGCTGTAACTCTTCGTTGGCGTGGGTCAAGTCCCGGGTCCGCTCTTCGATGCGAGCTTCCAGGTACGTATTGGAAGTCTTGAGATTTTCGTTGGCAACATCACGTTCGTATAAGTAACGCAGCAGTACGTTGTAAAGCCAAACAATCACGCCAATCATGACGAGGGAGCCGGCTGAAAAAAACAGGAAGCTCCACTTGGAAAAAGCGTGCTGCGCATCGAGGATGGCTGTCTCATCACGAGTCAACTCCGTCAGGAGATCCTTCACTTCCAAACGAATCGCGTCCATGGTGTCCTGCGACTGAATCAGTCGATGTGCAAAATCGGCTCCGGAGCCAGTACCGCGGCGTTTCATCTCGACACCCTGCGAGGCCTCGGCGAAGCGCAGTTCGACCAGCGCAATGACACGTTCTACTTGTTGGTGATACCTCGGTAGTTCCTGGGTCTGAGCCCGGGTCTGGCGAACTAGAGAGCCCAATGTGAAGTGGGCCTGTTCGAGGGGCGAAAGGAAGCGCTCTTCGCCGGTCAAATAGTAGCCGCGCTCGCCGGATTCGATGTCCCGGGCATGCGCACGCAACAGGGTTAGGCAACCCGTCAAATGCTGGACCTGCAAGAGACGAGTCTCCTGATGTTCCGACGCTTGACTGACGAAGAAGAAGATCAGGCTGAAGGCCAGCGGAACCGAAAACAGGGCTGCCAAGCGGCGCCGGGTTTTCGTGTGAACTGGCAGGGTCATAAGAAAAGAGAAAGAGCAGACGCCCGAGTCCGCGGTTCCGCCTCCAGTCTACAAACGAAGATGATGGAAACCTCTCTTCCATCTTATTCGCTTCATGAGGCAGTTTGGCAAGCAAGCGGCGGATTCGCGGACACATGGATTCGCGAGAACGCCTGCTACACTGAAGCCAAAATCGCATTAGGGGGGAGGCGTGGCTCACCCTTCCTATGTACTTTACGCATGGCTATTCAAACGCTGTTCGGTTCGGTGCCGACAGAACCCAATCTTCTCGATCGCCTTAAGGCCGGAATTGAAAAGACGCGTTCCGGGCTGGTCGATCGGTTAGAGGATGTTATCTCGGGCAAAAAAGAGATCGACGCTGAATTGCTAGAAGAGCTGGAATACACGTTGATCACCGCCGATTTAGGCGTGCGAACCGTGCAAGAGATTCTGGATCGTTTGCATGAGCAGATCGATCGCAAGCTAACCGCCGACCCGGCGGAAATCCGCAGTCTGATTCGCGAACAGCTATTGTCAGTGTTGCGCGCTTCCGAATCTCCGCTGCGCGTGGTGCGTACGCCGCCCGCAGTTGTGATGCTGGTGGGTATCAATGGTGCGGGCAAGACTACCACCATCGGCAAACTGGCGCATCGTTTTTTGGGAGAAGGTAGAAAAGTTCTTTTAGCAGCCGCCGATACGTTTCGCGCTGCCGCTATCGAGCAGTTGGAAGTTTGGGCCGAACGTGCCGGCGTGGAAATGATTCGGCAGAAGACTGGCGCGGATCCGAGCGCGGTGGTGTTCGATGCATTGCAGGCGGCAAAGGCGAGAGGCGTCGATTACGTAATTGTGGATACGGCCGGCCGACTCCACACGAAAGAAAACCTGATGGCAGAGCTCGAGAAGATGCGGCGGACCTGCCAGCGTGTGGTGCCCGGTTCGCCGCACGAAGTGTGGCTGGTGCTCGATGCCACAACCGGACAGAACGGCCTCGAGCAAGCGCGCAAGTTCACCGAGTCGGCCGGTGTCACAGGCGTGGTACTGACGAAGCTGGATGGTACGGCAAAGGGAGGAGTGGTGGTGGCGATCGCTCGCGAACTCAATCTTCCGATACGTTTCATTGGCGTGGGTGAAAAGATCGGCGATTTACTTCCGTTCGAGCCGGAGGGTTTTGTCGAGTCGCTGTTCGGTTAGCGCGAGATTGTGCCGATAAGCGTTCACATGCAACAAGCGCTCGCGCTGGCGGAGCGGGGAAAAGGCCAGGCCAGCCCGAATCCAACGGTAGGTGCGGTCGTGGTGCGCGACGGCAATGTAGTGGGGCAAGGGTTTCACACGTGGGCGGGAGTAGAGCACGCCGAAGTGTTAGCTTTGCGGGAAGCGGGTGATGCGGGGCACGGGGCCACATTATATGTAACGCTTGAGCCATGCTCGCATCGCGGACGTACCGGGCCGTGCGCGAGCGCCGTGATTGCGGCCGGGGTGAAACGCGTGTTCGCGGCCATGCAGGATCCGAACCCGCAGGTAGCCGGACAAGGCTTTGCGCTCCTAAAAGAAGCCGGTCTCGAAGTGTGCGTGGAAGAGGCGGCCACGGATACTGCCAAGCGGCTGAACGAGCCATTCGTGCATTTCATGACGACCGGACGGCCGCTCGTGACTGTGAAAGCAGCGTTGACACTCGATGGAAAGATTGCGGCGCCACAGGATAATTACGGCTGGATTACCAGTGAAGTCGCGCGGCGCGATGTGCAACAGGTGCGACATTTCTCCGACGCGATTCTAACAGGGCTGGGCACGGTGCTCGAAGACGACTGCCTTTTGACCGATCGATCGGGACTACCACGCAGCCGTCCCCTGCTGCGAGTCATTCTGGATTCACAATTGCGGATTCCACTGGCTTCGAAAATTGTGACGAGCGCAGAGAACGATGTGATGGTGGTGTGCACATCGACGGCGCGCGCCGAGCGGCGCAAGGCGCTGGAGAATGCAGGGGTTCGTGTGCTGGTGGCGGACGGCGTTGCCGGGAGGACCGATCCGCGTAAAGTGCTCGACTACCTGGCGGCGGAACGGTATCTCTCGTTAATGGTGGAAGCGGGAAGCTACGTGAACTGGACAATGCTTGACGCCCAAATCGCGGACAAGGTTCTGTTTTATTACGCGCCAAAGATTTTGGGCGGCTTGAAGAGTCTACCAGTGGCGGGCGGGACCGGCCGGATGCGCCGGGCGGATGCCATACTGCTTGACCGCTTGCGCGTTCATGCCGTCTCGGAAAACGAGTTCGCGGTGGAAGCTTATCTCGTGAAGGATAAGAATTGATGTTTACCGGAATTATTGAAGAAGTAGGGCAGGTGGTCGGTTTTGAATCGGGTGAAGCGGGCGCACGTTTAACAATCGGCGCGTCGACGATTCTGAATGATGTGACTCCCGGGGCGAGCATCGCGGTGAATGGGACGTGTCTGACGGCGGTGGAAGTGAGCAGCGACCGGTGGATGGCGGATCTGGCTCCCGAGACACTGGCACGCACGAATTTTTCCGATTTAGAGACTGGGGCTGCGGTGAATCTGGAGCGGCCGCTGCGTGCGAACAGCCGCCTGGATGGACATTTTGTGTTGGGGCATGTGGACGGGGTGGCTACGGTGAGCGAGATCAAGCCGCTTGGCGACGATAACTGGTGGTTGCAGATTCGCATTCCGGGCGATCTCGCGCGTTACGTGGTGAGCAAAGGGTCGCTAGCGGTGGATGGGATTAGTTTGACGGTAGCTCGTGTGGACGGAGATCTGGTGAGCTTTACGGTCATTCCGCATACTTACCGGCATACGCGATTGTCTACGTTAAAAAGCGGGTCGCGGGTGAATGTGGAAGTGGATATTCTGGCGAAGCATTTAGAGAAATTGATGCGGGTTGGGTAGAGGGGCGGACCATCAGCGCCCATCGTGGCGTTTCCTCGAGATTTCTACGCCATAACGGCTTCCGTCCGATACGATTCGGCGCATTGACAATCCAATTCCAGGCAACTTGAAGCAAGGCGTTCCGGATCGACCCAGTCCAGTGGATCCACTCGCTCGTGTACTGTCGCCACCGCAAGCGGAGCGACATCTACGGTGGTGTCGAGTTTACCGCAGAAGCAGCACACTTTTCATCCTGCGAGGAACGCGTTCCATCCCGCGCTCGCGACACACATCACAGTGAGCTAACCCTCGCTCACATTACTTTCGCGCCACAAAGGCCCCAATATTCAACTTTGGCAGATTGTGAATTCGCCAGCCCACGTCGACCTGAGCGATTTCCAACTCTGCGACTCCTAAGTGTACGCACGCACAGGTATGGAAAGCATAAACCACCTTGTGACTCTACTTCCGAAACTTGTCGCGCTAACTGGCCGGATTGATCGGTGCTCGAAGAACAGACGGCGCATCATCGCCTCAAAGGCGTCTGCTCGGCCTCGACGATTCCGCACGACGTTTTTTCGACATATTGATTGAGGTGACCGTGGGGCACCTGGCAGTTCCAGCGATCTGGCCGAGCAGTCTTCAGACGTCCTAAGCAGGCCCAGAATCCAATCGCAAACCTGATTTCAGTGCCGTTCGAGAACGACTTCAACCCTCAAACGGGGATCAATAAGGAAGACTGCTACGCCTTTAAAGCCGGTTGACGACAGACGGTGATAATTCTTACCCGATTAGTCATCGGTGAGATGGGCAGCACGCAATTCGGCTTTGGCGGCCTCGAAATCGCGCTTGAATGCGGCGTTGTGCAGCAGCATAACTCCCACTGCGTTCCCCAGCGCATGACTTGCTTCCAGATCCGACCGATAGTGATCACCGCAAACTTGCCGGCTAAACGCATAATCGACGGCGCGCTCCAGAACCGCCTGCGATTTTTCGGGCATCAGGGCAGACAGCACGATCGCGAGTGTGTACCCCATATTTGCGTGGCCGCTTGGGTAAGATCGCGCAGGTCTATCCTTAGGGTCCTTGGGATTGGCGTCGCAAGTCCAGGCGCGGTAATCCACGCCGACCGACTCCTGCGTGACGGGAGACTTTTCGTGGAAGTATTCTTTGGCCAATCCTGCAACCACCGCTGCCTCGTCCGCCACCTCGTTCAGCAATTTGGACGTAGCGGGCAGCTTACTCAGGTCAAAACCGGGCCCCACGGTCGGGACGAACGCCGAAGGGTCCTCATGTTCGTTATCCCATTTCGCCTGGGCAAACCGCTGCGCCGAGCGGGTTCGGACGATCTGTTCCTCCGTGGCAAGATCCTGTTTGTGCAAGTCGGAACCGTTTGGAGGGGGCGGCGGAAGCAAACGACTAGGATCGACTTCCTCCGGAGTCAGGAATCTGAGCTGCTTTGAAGGCTCCGCCTGGGAAGGCGGCCCCGAAGCGGGCTGGTTCCCGACTGATTGCGCCCCGATTGTACCCGCCACGAACAACACTATGATGACTCTCGAGTTCATTTTTCTCTTTTAGCTCAGTTCAGAAGATAGCAATCGAAAAATAAAATCAGATGAGAGGAATCAGCAAAGTCGCCCGTTGCCAAGAGCAGGTCATTGTCATTGAGCACATGATTTGTTACATCCGAATTCAAACTAGATTTTAAGAATTCGAATCGCAGTGTAATACCGTCGCCATCTTCCTGCCACACTGCTTTCCTAGTATCGGAAAACCAACCCTAGAGATTAGTAACTTCCCTCTTGTCGCCGTCTCGACTGAGGGGAAGCGCGGTTTGGGTTTCAGATAAATAGGGAGTAAAAGTTGGCGATTTATAAGATCATCCCGCCTGCGGATTCCTCTCAGAAGTCGCAGCAGAAAGTCGTTTCTGCACTTTCAGAGTCTGGTTGCTGCTCCGAAATGAATTCCGCGAGCGGCTAGACTCGCGCGCCTTAACTGATTTGCATCTGCCGTCAGGAGACAAAATGAATCGCGTCTTTACTATCCTCATCGCGCTGTGCTGCTTGACGATTTCAGCCCCTGCGCAAGCCGATCGCGCGACCCTCTCGGGAACCGTGACGGATTCGTCCGGAGCAGCGATGGCCGGTGTTCACGTCGAGTTGACCGACACCGCAACGGGTTTCCACCGGGATGCCATGACAGGCGAAGCCGGCTCCTACTCGATTGGTACCCTGGGGGCCGGCACTTATAAGGCGACTTTTTCGCACGAGTTCTTCCAAAGCGTGCAATATGACTCGCTCTCGCTGCTGGTCGGTGAAAATCGCACTTTGGACGTGGAGCTCCAGATCGCCACCACCGCGCAGGAGACTCACGTGGAGGCTGAGGTCTCGCCGATCGCCGAAGTGGGCGCGGAACTCGGCGGCGTGGTCGGAACCCAACAACTGGAAGACCTTCCGCTGAATGGCCGCAATTGGGCCAGTCTGATGGCTCTGGTGCCCGGCGCAGTCGACACCGGCACAGGCACCGCCAGCAGCATCCGATTCGTCGGGCACGCCAACGACGATAACTACTTCCGCCTGGATGGCGTCGATCAAAACGGCGTGATCCACCAATATCAGAACGTCAACTTCCGCCTGCAGGTCCCGACCGAAGCGATCGCAGAATTTCGAGTGAACGCGTCGACTTACGGCGTGACGGAAGGTGGCGCGCCCGCGGGGCAGGTGGAGATTGTCTCAAAATCCGGCTCGAACGCGTACCACGGCAGCTTGTACGAGTATTTTCGAAACGACAAACTCGATACTCGAGGGCCCTTCGATCGTTCGACCATTCCTCCGCTGCGGCTGAATCAATTCGGCGCAAGCGTCGGCGGCGCAATTATCAAGAACAAGTTGTTCTTCTTTGCGAACTATGAAGGGTTGCGGCAGTCGATTGGACAGACGCTGATCGGATTCGTCCCCAGCGACTCGTTCCGCGCCGCGGCGCTGTTGCAATCGCCACAAATCGCGCCGTTGCTCAATGCTTATCCGCATGCGACCATTCCGACCGCGAGCCCGGATACGTCTGAACTGATCCGCACGGCCTCCCAAAGCCAGCAGGAAGATTCGGGGCTGATCCGCTTCGATTACCGCCTCGACGACGCGAATACCTTCTTTGCACGCTACAGCCTGGACGCCGCTTTCCTCGATACGCCGAAGGGCAATATCGGCGATCACACCACCACCACCTCCCATCCGATGAACGGAGCGATCGAGTTCCTGCACGTTTTCTCGTCCAACATGTTCAACCAGGTGGAAGTAGGCATCAACCGGATCTATACGCTGGCGGTCACTAACAGCTTGCTCTATAACCAAACCGGGATCCAGGCGGCGCTCACAGTCCCCGGCTACGAAACGTTGAACTCGTATGCCCCGAGCCTAGTTGTTCCGACAACCGGCTCACTGGTGGACCGCTGGACGAAGGTGATGGGGAAACACACTTTCCAGGCCGGCGCCGAAATGCGAATTGTTCACTACAACCGTAACAACGTTGCGGGCAACGGTCTCGCATTTGCATCGCGGCCGGCCTTCGCGGCCGACCAGATGAACCTTTTGACGCTGATAAATGAGATTCCGATGACGGGCCAGCACGAGGTGCAATACGCCGGCTATGCGCAGGACCAGATCAAGTTCCTGCCGAACCTGACCGTGATGGTCGGCCTGCGTTACGATTTCTTCAATCGTTTCCATGAGATCT
This sequence comes from Bryobacteraceae bacterium, assembly GCA_036272575.1. GTDB lineage: Bacteria > Acidobacteriota > Terriglobia > Bryobacterales > Bryobacteraceae > Bog-105. The sequence continues at coordinate 18,619 of DATAYL010000146.1, forward strand.
ATGGCCGCGATCATCCCTTCGATATTCAGACCTGCGGTGGTTACTGCCCGGTTGGTTCCCAATACACGTTTCCGGTCTACGACGACTTTCAGCCGCGCGCCAGCATCGCATGGGCGCCGAAGGCGTTCGGCGGCAAGACAGTTATCCGCATCGGGTCAGGACTCTTTGCCGGGGAAGGCACGGTGGACGATTTAACGGGCCCCAACGACAGCTACGGAACCCGCTACGTGCTTTCGAGCGCCCAGGCCCCCGGGCTCACCTTTCCATACACGAGTTTTCTGCAGCAGGCGCAGTTCACGGCCGTTGCGCCGCGTGCGCTCCAGCGTAAGCGCGGAGATGGCTCGGTCGCGGAATGGGGTCTGCAGATCCAGACCGAGCTGGGGGATGGCTTCACGCTCTCCACGGGTTATCAGGGCAGCCACGGTTATAAAATTTTCGCCCGGAGCTACGTAAACGTGATCGATCCGCTGACAGGGCAACGCCCTTTACCCGCGTTTGGCCAAATCGATATCAAGAGAACGGATGGGGTAACGAGCTTTAACGGCTGGCAGACTTCGTTGCAAAAGCGCTACCACGACGGCTGGTTGTTCTCGGCAAACTACATGTGGGGACATTCACTGAACGACGGCGCGGTGGGCGGCGGGGAAGCCGATTATCCTGAAAACGTCGCATGCCGCGCTTGCGAGTACGCGAACAGCGACCAGGACGTTCGGCACTCGTTCACCGCCAATGCCGTCTACGAGCTGCCGTTCGGGCAGGGCCGCAAGTACCTGAGCGGCCCCAGCTTTGCGCGAGCGGTGTTCGGCGGCTGGGAATGGAGCTCGATCTTTACGGCGCGCACCGGAATTCCCGTCAACGTCACGGTCGACCGCAGCGCCAGCGCGGTGCCGGACGGAAACTCGTTATCGCCGCAGCGCCCGAACCTGATTTCAGGTGTGTCGCTCATTCCACCAGGCGGGCAAGCCGTGAATGACTGGATTAATATCGCTGCTTTCCCCGTCCCGGCCAATGGGACCTTCGGCAACGCGGGACGAAACCTGGTGTGGGGCCCGGGACTGTGGCAGTTCGACACCAGCCTCGGCAAGAAGTTCCGCCTGACCGAGCGCTTTTCAGCCGAATTGTCGGCCTCAGCCTTCAATGTGTTTAATCGCGCCCAGTTCGGACTGCCCAACGCCGACATTTCCAGCCCGGCATTTGGGCGGATCACGACGACTGTCAACAGTAGTGTGACAGGAAGCGGAACGCCGCGCCAGTTCCAGTTCATGTTGCGCGTCGCCTTCTGAAGGGCAGCTTCGCTCGTGTGTGCTTCCAAACCGAAGCCCACAATGAAACGACGAGCTATAGCCCGACCACAAATCAACCACTTAGCGCGGCAGGATGCGTGCCCTTACTCCGGGTCTGAGATCTTCACTTCTCTGCTTGCATTCTTTGCGGACCCGCCCAACCAGAAATGATCTCATCCTCAGGGTTATTGACTCACCGCAGCGTCGCCGCTGCCCTCAACATCAACATGCGCTTGCACCGCGGAGGTAAATCCTCGATTGCGCTCGGTGCCAGCGGATCAGTAACGACAAACAGGATGAGAAGTTCGCCTTGACCTGGAGGGACACTCGGCGTATGAAGACGAAACGAATCTCATCAAAGAAGAAGCAAGTTCTGAGTCAGCTCACGGTTGGCATTGACATCGGGCGGCCAATGGAGCCAGTACTGCATGTTATCTGACGAAGGGTCGGTCATCGAGGAAGGCCGCATGCGGACAACAGCGAACGCTCTTGCTAAACACTTCGAAGGTGTTCCGGCCCTCCGGATTGCGATCGAGAACGGCACGCATTCCATCTGGATCAATGAGCAACTATGCAAGTACAGGCACGAAGTGATCGTGGCCAACGTGCGAGAGCTGCATGCGATCTGTCGCAATGACCGGAAGAGCGACCGCGTAGATGCCGAAAAGCTGGCTCGCTTCGCCAGGCTAGATCCAAACGTTCTCAGGCCGATTACGCACAGGAGTGTAGCGCTGCAGGAGTCGCTCACACTTGTTCGAGCACGGGATGTGCTGGTTCGAGCGCGGGCTTCGTTGATAAACGCTGCTCGAGGACTCGTAAAGCCCTGTGGGTGTCGATTGCCGAATTGCTCGACGAAGAGCTTCCACAAGCGCTGCCTAGCGCTGTTGCCGGACGGGTTAAAGCCGGCACTAAAGCCGCTGATCGACCAGGTCGCGCAAATGAGTGAACAGATTCAGATCTTCGACAAGGAGATCGAGAGGATGGCGGACGAGACCCTTCCCGAAACGCAGGCTCTGGTACAAGTATTCGGAGTCGGCACACTCACGGCTGTCACTTTTGTGCTG
>DATAYL010000147.1:0-11718 GCA_036272575.1 Bryobacteraceae bacterium
GTCTACGGTCACCAGGCTCTGGACGTGATTCTGCAGGAACGTTCGCCAGGTTTGTGAAGGTGGTTTTCGGCTGCGCACCAGATACTTGCTGACGCTCGTCTCGCCGATGTCGATGCCGAGCTTGAGCAGTTCACCGTGAACCCGCGGTGCGCCCCAGCCGGGATTTTCTCCGCTAATCCGGCGGATCAGCGCGCGAATCTCCCCTGAAACCGCTGGCCGTCCGGGCCGACCTCGCCGAACTTTCCACGTCCAGAACTTCCGGAACGCATTCCGATGCCATGCAATCACGGTTTCGGGCTTGACGATCTTCAACGCCGAGCGCCACTCCGTCCACATGCGCGAAAGCCCTATCCAGAAAAGGCGATCACCGTTGTTCAAGGACAGGCGCTTCTTTGCGGAGCGTTGCAGAACTCCGATCTGATGGCGAAGCGCAATGTTTTCCAGCTGCAGAGCAGCGCGGCTTTTCACTAAGGACGAAACCACGACCAGCATCATCCCGATCCACTCCAATGTCCAACGAAACAGCTTATGGAATGCTTGCAACCCTCATCATCTCAACCAGTTCGACATTTACGAGAACCACAGTATTCTTCCTTGACTTCAGAGTACGGAGAAAACATTTCGACGGCCTGGGCATACGGGCGACCGGGACGCAGAAGCGCTCTCGCGGTAGTAAACGGGGCAGTGAATGCCTCGTCGATGAGGAGCTGCCGGCGCAGGCTAGGCATGCGCGACCATGATGTGAAGATGTACGCCACGCGGTTCGCCTTGAGCACATCGAAATAGGATCCGTCGAGGAAGTCGTCGTTTCGGATCTCAACGGCGTACTGGCAGCCTCGCGGCAGCCGCCGCAGGAAGCCATCGAGGTCATCGAAAAATGCCTTAGGCTCGGCGTAGCTCGCTTTCGAGAACATGCCAAATTCTATGAGGAAGACGCCCACCCGATCGAGAAAGGGCGCCAGCGGTTCTAGAAAGCCACCCAGAAACGCATCCGCGTCAAGGAATGTGGGATTCTCATGCCCGGCGCGAGGGCCGTAGCGAGGCTGATTGGAGAACCGTTTCGTGGTGAAGTCCTCGGGTACTTTGAGGTTCCATCTCAGGTGCTGGGGCGCGCGGGAGAAGAGCCTTTGCCAGAAGGACGCCTCAGGGACCGAGTAGAACGAGAAGTCGCCGCCGATGATAGGGAACGTTTCTGCGTACTCCAGTATGCTTTCCTCGTGAAATTTCTTCTTCGAGAATTTGCCGCGCGTGAAATACCGTTCCGGAGTATAGACCTGTCCCAGCCATCCTTCGTACCGCCACGAGCTGGTGCCGATGAAGATTTTCCGGTCGGCCAAGGCGCGAATTCTTGCAGTAAGGCCCTGCCGATCGAACGTCGGGACGCTGTCGAAAAGATTGGGCTGCGAGGACATCGGCTCTCACGAGCATTATTGCGCGGGAGCAAGCACGGCGGGGCCTCTGCGATTAAGATCGATAAGAGTGCCTAATCAAGAACGTCAGTCGCCGCCGCGTACTGAGTGTGACGCATGCCTAAACTAGTCTGGTGTCCGCAAGAGCCCGATTCATCGAGCCCATGCTCCTTCTGCGCACGGAGAAACTGCCGGATAGCGATGAGTGGTGCTATGAAATTAAATTTGACGGATACCGCGCGCTGGCGATAAAGACTGCCGGTAAAATCCATCTTCGTTCCCGGAACGACAATGACTTCAACGCTCGGTATCCGCAAATCGTAAACGCGTTGTCACCGATGCCGGACGACACCGTCATTGACGGCGAGGTCGTAGCACTGGATACCGACGGCAAGCCGTCCTTCAATCTTCTGCAGAACTACGGTTCAGCAGGAGCACCGCTGCACTTTTTCATCTTCGACTTGCTAGTCCTGAAGGGTAAGGACGTGATGGCCGAGCCACTGACGAAGCAGCGCGAACTGTTGGAGCAGCATGTGCTTCCGAAGATGGACGAACCGATCCGATATTCACCAGTGCTCGACGTTAGCATGAGGGATCTTATCCAGTCCGTGAAGTCCCAGGGGCTCGAAGGATTGGTGGCGAAGCGTCGGGATTCTAAATATGAGCCGGGTCAGCGATCGGGCGCATGGCAGAAGATGCGGATCAACCAAGGGCAAGAATTGGTAATCGCAGGCTACACGCCATCACCCAAGAACTTCGATGCGCTGGTCATTGGATATTACGAAGGCGACAAGCTGATCTACGCAGCCCGCACGCGCAACGGTTCACTCCGGCATCGCGCGTGGAATTGTTCAAAAGGATCAGGCCGCTGGAAATAAAGGAGTGCCGTTCGCGAACTTGCCGGAGAAGAACGCGGGCCGGTGGGGTGCTGGATTGACGGCCGCGAAAATGGCCGAATGTCGATGGCTCCTATGCCGGATTCGGCATAGCAGCCACAATGTCGAATGCCGGACTATGCCGTATGACACGTTTGGAATGCGATTTTGCAGCAATCTGATGGCAATCACGTGAGTGCTGTCCCGCTTCTCGTGCGGCATAGTCCGTGGACCTAAAGGTTGCGAAGGAAGGAAAGCAATTGATCGTCTGGTTTGAATCGCCCGATGGACGCGTTCACCGGAGACGTTTTCTTGAGCGCCTCTTCCTTGAGCGCCAAGTTCGCGTCGAGATAGATCTGCGTGGTTTCAACCGATTCGTGCCCCAGCCATAGAGCGATTACGGAACGATCCACACCTGCTTGCAACAGTTCCATGGCTGTCGTGTGCCGCAGGACGTGAGGGGTTACCCGTTTCTTGTGCAGTGTTGCGCAGGATTGCGCAGCGGATTTCGCGTACTTTGAGACTAAGTACTGAACGCTGTCGTGGCTCAATCGTCCACCCTGAGCGCTGGGGAAGAGGATCTTGGCCTCGTCTTGCCCCTCTTCACGGACCCAGGCTTTCAAAGCCTGTACGGTCGTGCGAGTGAGTGGCGTAGAGCGTTGCTTTCGTCCTTTCCCTTCGCAGCGGACGTGAGCGCCGCGCTCAAGGTGGATGTCGCATTGTCGAAGCCCGATAAGTTCCGAAAGTCGGAGCCCGGTCTGAATCGTGAAGAGCAACAACAAGCGATCTCGTCTACCCAGCCAGGTGCGTTGATCTGGCACTTCCAAGAGAGCCTCGATTTCAGGCCTCGTCAGGAAATCCACCACGCGGCTGGATTGCCGCTTTGGTGGGATCGCAAGCACGCGCTGAATTCCTGCCGAATGCTCTGGGCACTCCAGCGCTGCGTAGCGAAAGAATGACCGGATCGCTGTGAGACGTAAATTTCGGCTCCGAGATGCATTGGCCCGATTTTTCTCGAGGTCGTTAAGAAACGCGCCGATAAGCGCGGAGCTCAGATCTACTATTCCGAGTTGAGATGGCGACTTCCCCAACGCCTTCTGCGTAAATTGCAACAGCAGACGAAAGGTGTCCCGGTATGACGCGACGGTATGAGGGCTGACCTGGCGCTGTGCGATCAGCCTGTCCGTGAAGAACGCTTGTAGTAACGCCGCGAGATTAGCCGAACTCATCGTGGACGACTCCATCGCGTTTCGAGTCGTTCACAAGCGGCACCCAAGAGTTCGGGCGTGGATGTTAGGTACCAATACGTGTGTTCGATATGGCTGTGCCCGAGAAACGTCGACAGGATCGGCAGATTGCGCTCGACATCAGCACCGCTGCGATACCAAGCGAGCAACCTTTGCACGGCGAACGTATGTCTCAGATCGTGCATCCTGGGGTGGATTCCATTCCCGATCTGCTCCAACCCGGCCGCGGAGCGGAGATCGCGAAAGCTTTTGTGCGGGCTGCTGATCGGTCCACCGCGCTCGTTAATAAAGAAGGTAGGCGCCTCGGCTCTTTTGAGGAATGCATTCCTGCGGGCTTTGTATGCGGTTAGGGCTTTTACCGTCGTGGGATGAAGCGGGATCACGCGGGATTTGCCGAATTTGGTCTCCCGGATTGTCAACAGTCCCTCGGCCAAGTTCACATCGCTTTCTGCGAGCCGAACCACTTCGCCGCTGCGCATGCCGGTTGCGGCGAGCAAGCCGACCAGATGGTAATACGTGTGGCACCGGAGTCCGCGCGGTGAAAACAACCTCTGGGCCGCTGCCATAAGGCGGCCGATCTCTTGCGACGTATAGATGTATGGCCGGAGACCGGTTTCTGGTTGACGCAACGTGCCTGTTACTGGAATTTCCGTTCGAGCATCCATCGAGCTCATATGTCTCGCAAACGACCGAACGATCCGCAGCCTTTCACAGCAGCTGTGTTTGTGTCCTTTCGAGGACTCCGTTGCCCAGGCGATCGCTACTTTTGTGGTGATTCGGTCCGTGCCCTGCGCTTTCAGAAACTCAATAAACTCGGTCAGGCGCGGCTCGTGTTTGCGCAACTTATATCCAAGAGCCCGGCGAAGATCGAGATATTCACGGAGATCATTTCGCAAGTCTCTCATCGCGCACCTCCGGGCCACGGCTGAGCGAGTTTTCGCAACGCACCAAAGTCGACCTTCGCATAGATGCATGTGGTATCCGCTTTTCGGTGGCGCAACACTTCGCCGATGTCACCCAAAGATGCTCCGCGGCCGAGCATCTCAGTCGCCAGAGTATGGCGGAACAGATAGCCACCTTTCCGGTCAGAAGCGATGCCCGCCCTCTTCAGAGCACGCGTGACGGTCTTCACGATTGCGCACCCAGCGCTTAGACCCGTGATTGGAGCGCGTTGAGTAACGAATACTCGCCGTGTGGAACAGCGCGGTCGATCGTGCTGAAGATAACCGGCAATGGCTTCTCCAACATCGGACGGCAGCGGTAACTTGGACCATCTTCCACCCTTACCCCGGATTGTGATTTGGCCGAGCTCCCAATCAATGTCATCAAGCTCTAGGCGGACGACTTCGCATGTTCGGAGCCCAAGCCTGGCGAGGAGGGTTAGCATCGCACGATCGCGGCGTCCAGTTGGAGCGCTCCGATCAGTGGCTCGTAGGATTTTCTCGACGCTGCCGGTCGGAAGGAATCTCGGAACTGTGGAAAACGCGTAATAAGGGACGCGAGGGACGCAACCGGCGAGGTCGGTCTCGATATCGCCGCAGTGACGGAGGTATCGACAGAAACCGCGGAGTGCCGTGACCATGTGTTTGGCCTGCACTGAACCGAGCTCAGTTGCCTGCTTTCGAACGAAGGTAGTGATGTCTTTCGCACCCAGGGCTGCAAAATCGAAACAATGCCGAGGAAATCGCTTCGCCAGAAAACGATCAACGAACGGCAGGACGATGCGGATTGTGCCTGCCGCAAGCCCGCGCTCATCGCGCAGGTAGCACCGATATTTTTCAAGAAGCGTATCTCTGGGTGTTGGAACTGGTTTGATCGTGCGCTGTGGCGTGACGCCTTGTTCGCGCAACACATCGAGTAGCTTTATCAGCGCGAACACGTCTTTGGGACGCACTCGCTTTTCTCGCATAAAGCAACGCCAATAATGCTCGATTATGTTCTCGTCCAGATGTTCAGGGCTGAGGTGCTCCTGCTGAAGCCAGCGATTGAAATGCCCGATATACCGAAGTTGGATTCGGCTGTGGACCCGAGAATAGCCTTGGTCTGCCAATCTGTCTGCGAGTAGGTCGATGTACTCAGCCAAAGGGCCCTGGCGTAAACGACGGATTGCGAATGAACGCTGAAAGAATGTCTCTAACAACTTTTGTCCTCCTGATTCAGAATCACGGGACATCGACGGCGTCGGGTGCCAAAGGAACAAAGCTGAGATTTCGGTGTCTAATTACGCGGATCAGGTCTTATGAAGTCGACTGCAGCCTTTTTTCTGTGCATTTCTTGTGCTCTTTCGCAAGTTCCACCAAGCCCCGGCTACGTTCCGAAAGAGGGATTTGTCCCAACTGAAACAGTTGCCCTCGCAATCGCTGAGGCAGTGCTGGTTCCTGTGTACGGAAAAAACGTCATTGATACCGAGCGTCCATTCAGGGCAGTATTGAAAGCCAACGTTTGGACAGTCACGGGCACAGTTCCATGCGATGGTCCACCGGGCGCGATATGCCCGGGAGGAGCAGCGGAGGTGAGAATTTCAAAAAGGAGTGGGCAGATTCTCTTCATGACTCACTATCAGTGATAACTTGCGTACCGGGCCGAGACTTACGGTTGAACTCCCACCTCGGGAGCTGGAGGATCATCGTCACCCTTCCGCCGTTTAGGTTCGGTTCACGAACCACGATGGCCGGGTTACAACACAATCGCACCTCGGTTAGCTTCGGGTACGTGCGCCTGAATGCTGGGAACTAGGTCATATAAGCAAGTGTCTAAAAGACATGGCTTCTGCCGAGCGGTTGTTCTATCTCATCTCCATCGCTGTTTTGGCTTCTGCCTTAGGCGTGACCATTCTTGGGCAGCCTCGTAGGGCCCCTACGGCTGTGCTGACGCATTTAGAGATCCAAGACACGACCGGGCACACGCGAATAGTTTTGGGGACAGATGCAAACGGCACCGCTGAGCTGCGCTTCGTTGATGCGACCGGCAAGAAAGTCAGCCAACTGCAGCAATACCGCGATGGCTCTACATCAATGTCATTCGCTGGAACGGCTGACCGTCCGAGCATTGTTATCAATGCCATGCAACACGGCCCTAGTCCAATAATCTCCTTGGCGGGAAACTCCGATGATCAGAGAGTGTATTTAGGCGCCGCTGATCACCAAGATGATATGCCCTCACTCTCACCTCAGGCCTATGCTTGGGGACTTTACGTCCCTGCAGGCGGTTTCAAGCCGCCATATGCGGCAATAGGTGCCTATCGGGACCAAAAGACCGGTGAGATCCGCGGCTGTCCATCCCGCGAAATGAGGACATTTGAACTTAATCTCAGACCAGGTAATTTCGTGACGTAGTAGTTGCTCTTCTTCTCATCCCAACTATTGCACCCAACGAGTAAAAAGTGGAACTCACAACCAGTAAAGTGGCGATCGCTTTCGTGAAACAAGGGCCACCCGGTGGGCATGTACCATTGAACCTCAAGTGCTCGAAAAATATAGATCGTTCGGGCTGGTTCAACCATGCCAAGATCGCTAAACTGAGGGGCACTACCCAAGCGAACTGTGAGATCCACCCGCCCATGCGCTTCGCCAAAAGAAAGCCGAGAACGAGGCCGTCCAGGGCCTGCAATGGGTACCCCGGCACAGTAAGCAGCAGCCGAGCAGCGCGATTGTGATCGAAAATCGGGACAAACGGGTGAACCGCCGCCTGAGTTGCATACAGCGCACACGCCGTTGCCGCTGCCACGCCTATGCTGGCAACGAGCAGGTGGATGAAAGGGATTGAGGCTTGCGCGAGAAGTGAACGAGTCGAATCACTCGTCGCTGGGCGCTGCACAATACCCGGAGCGACGTTATCATGCTCTTCCATTCACGCCTTCAACTTAGCTCAAATCCCAGCGCTCACGTATCCACGGGTTGTCGATCTTTGTCGTTCAATCCATAGCGAAACTGTCGCGATTATTCGCAGCGCCCGCGACCTGCGTAAGTGTAAATGCCGTCGCCCCTGGGCCGCCCGCCACCGAGCCGGTTTCCCTCATTTGGATTCTGGAGCAAGGAATCTCGATTCTTACAACGACATCCGTAGTGCGGGTACGCCAGCAAAACAAGGCCTTACTATGCCGAACAGCATGAGCCCAGCCGCAGCACAGCAGCTTCTTTTAAGGCTGCATACGGCATAGTCCGTCGTTCGACATTGTGGCTAAAGCCCGTGCTGGTGGGACAGTTTGAGTATGTCGAATGGACCGGTGATGCACACCTGAGGCACAGCCGGTTCATGGGGTTGCGCGAAGACAAGACAGCAAAAGATGTGAGGCGAGAGTGAGCGTTCAAGGGCTCGTCGCGACAATGGACCGCGCCCTCAATCCGCATATGGGATACGAAAACAAGACCTGAGTTGTATGAGCCTGAACTTGATCTACGGACGGCGTCCACAAGTTTGAGGCTGGCCGACAAAACGGGCCGAGTTGGAGTGCGATCCTTATAACTTCCGTATCGCCGACAATACAGGATGCATCCTGAAGAGCGCCTTTGTTTACCGCCGCTCTTTGGGCCGCAGATGCTTGTCCGGTTACCACGACCTTTCCCGGGGAGTGTTATCTTTGCTCTCATGTCACGGACGCGACATGGCGCGCCTGCAACGAGTTGGTCGGTCTTTGACAGAGCTCGAGGGCGCTCCTCTCCATTTGCTGAACCACAAGGAACAGTCTCATCAAGATCTCTTGCAAGTGGCCAGGGAATTCACAAAGCCCATCAATTGAAATTGCTGAACCTTCGATACGCAAACTGACGTTCGGAGATATTGGGAAAGGCTGATGTTAGCTTCTTTCGTAGCTCCATTAGTTCTTTCGCTTAACGGGGCAGCCATGCACTCGGCGGCTTTGACGATAGCTATGCGCCTGGGCGCAAGATTGTTTCGGACATCGATCGCATCGTAACCCCCAACGGCGTGCAGGAAACGTTTGAGGTAGTGCTCGGCGGTGCGCGGCAAATCGTAGATGTGCGCGGCAGTGACCGAGCCAATCCAATCCTGCTCTTCGTCCACGGCGGTCCGGGTGCGGTTGAGATGCCGGTCGCCTGGGCGTTCCAACGCCCATGGGAGGATTTCTTTACCGTCGTGCAATGGGACCAGCGCGGGGCTGGCCGCTCATTTCCGCTGAACAATCCGAAAACGCTTGCTCCCACATTAACTCCCGAGCGGTACCGCGATGACGCGATCGAACTCATCCAGCTGCTTTGCCATAGATACAACAAGCGCAAGATCCTGCTAATCGGGCACAGCTGGGGATCCATCGTCGGCCTTTCGGTTGCAATGAAGCGGCCTGACCTGCTCTACGCTTACATCGGGGTGGGCCAAATCATCGATTTCCGCAAAAACGAGCGAGTCGGTTACAAATGGACGCTTGAGCAAGCGCACAATGACCGTAATGCGAAAGCCCTGCAAGAATTGGAGGCGCTGCGCCCCTATCCCGGTTCCGGTGCATTCGACATTCAGAAGATGACTATCGAACGCAAATGGTCGATCCACTACGGTGCGCTCGCGGCTGGCCGCGACAATGCCGAATTCTACTTCCAGGCGCCACACCTATCGCCGCTCTGCACCGCTGCCGACATCAAGGCATGGCACGATGGCAGCGCGTTTACCATTGCGACGATGTTCCCAAAACTCGCAGACATTACTTTCGAAGATGTACACAGTCTCCCAGTGCCCATTTTCCTATTCACCGGCCGACACGACTACACGGCTCCTTGGCCGATCGCGCAGACTTGGCTGGGACAGGTGAAGGCGCCAAAAAAGGCCATGGTGTGATTCGAAAATTCTGCCCACTTGCCTATCATCGAGGAGCCCGGACATATGCTGAAGGGGCTGCTAGATCATGTACGACCTCTTGCCATCGAGGACAGTAATCAGTCTGGGCACTGAGTCGTGGCGTTGTGGGCTTGCGCAGGCAGAAGGCCGACACACGGGTTGGTACGGAAGACTTCAGCTTCCGGATGACTCCTCAATAACGGGCTAAACGGAAAGTAAGCCGCGTCCGAGATCTACCGTCCAATGGACGAGTAGCCGACAAATCCTGGACGTTGCGTCTTGTCGTGAGTACAGCACGTCCATGCGAGATGTTCGCCCACACGCGGTTTTCAGCATTTTGTCTTTAGTCCTGTTGTTGAGACAGAAGATTGGTACGTTCGATCAGGCGAAACGCCTGATCTTTTTCTATGATTCACTTGAGGAACCGGAGCCATGAACAAAGCGGATGGTCAGGACGCGCGGGACCGCCTCTCTGCACTTGTTGCGAACTCCCTCGACACTGAGGCGAGAACGCAAGATTTGGCGCGGCAAAACTACCAAAGCCGGACCCAGTTCCACAGGCTGTTCCGAACCGTGGTCGAAGAGACTCCGGCAGCTATGCGGAGACGGCTATTGCTGGAAAGAGCAGCCTACCAACTGGCGCATACCGCAATGTCGGTTACAGAGATCGCTTTGGACGCCAACTACAACTCATTAGAGGCGTTCACTCGCGCTTTCCGAACAGCATTTCGGATGTCTCCCAGCATCTACCGGCGCATGCGTGAGCCGCACTTTCATTTGCCCGCGTCCAACGGAATTCACTTTCTTGTCCCTGGTTCCTTAGCAGAAGGAGGAAAAGACATGGATCTATTCGATCGCTTTGCAGGCAACGACTCATGGCACACGCGACGTTTGCTGGAGTACGCCAGCACTTTAACGGAGGAACAACTTAATCGACCACTGCCGACGGTCGTGGAACTGCTGCCCTGGCGGGAGTCGAACAAGACGCTAAGGCAACTGTTGGAGAACATTATCTTCACGAAAGAAGTCTGGACCGCCGCGCTGGCCGGGACTGAAATGGATATGAACGGCCCTCCCAAATCGCAGCGTTCTCCAAAAGAGATGTTGCAGAGGCTCGAAAAGACAGATGCTGAACTGCATCGTATTTTAGGGAACGTCCGCGAACGTGCTGCATGGGATGACACGTTTGTCGACGCACTTTGCGAGCCGGCCGAGACCTTCACATTCGGGGGCGTCTTCGCCCACATCGTGACATTCAACGCGCATCGCCGATTGATGGCCTTGCACGCTCTCCGCCAACTCGGAGTCCAAACGGAAGGTTTCGGTGATCCCATGGAATATGAGGAAAGCGTGGCGCCTTGGAAACGGGAGGTCGCCTTAAAAACGCCGTGACCACGAGAACGAAATTGTTTCGCCTGAAGGGCGCCGTCGAGGGTGATCCGGCCATCCATCGCTGGATGAAAGAGCGTCCTGGTGAATTGCGAGACATCGCGGAGAAGTGGTTTGAGGTGATGCGAGATTGCGGAGACGAAGTCCGGGAGATTCTGCATGACGGCTGTCCGACTGCATGTCTAGGAGATGCGGCCTTCGGCTACGTCAACGTATTCACGTCGCATGTAAACGTGGGATTCTTTCAGGGCGCATCGCTGCCGGATCCAGCTCGCTTGCTGCAAGGCACCGGCAAGTTTATGCGCCATGTGAAGGTGAAACCAGGAACGGGCGAAACCGCCGCAGCACTAAGCAGGCTCATCGAAGCGGCGTACGCGGATATGAAGGCGCGTGTTGAACACGGCTAGCTCGAAGAGACGTTTGGACAACGCCGAGATCAATCGCCACTCAAGAGATGTTGAACCCCGTTTGCTGCTCGTGACGGATTACGAGCTAACCTTCCATTACCGAGCGGTAGTGTACGGATCGCCGACCAACAGGACACGACTCGTAAATATCATGTCCGGGCCTAGTTCGCGATATCGTGATATTTGCATTTGGAGTATTGGATCTGGATTGAGGCTTGCGATTCTGTGCTCTTAATAAAACTGATCCCACTGTTGGGTACGGTGCTTCGTCTTGAATAGCATGGACATGATGCCGAATCGGAGTGATTTCGGCAAGACCATGCGCATGACGTACGCTACTCTTTTTATGCGATTGGCTCTCGGGGTGTCTTTTCTCTCCGCGGTAGGCGATCGCTTCGGCCTGTGGGGAGCCTATGGCGAGCCTCACGTAAGTTGGGGCAATTTTAGCCGCTTCGCAGCTTATACCGGCACTCTGCTACAGTTCCTGCCTCAGGCTCTCTATCCATTACTGGCTTGGGCGGCCACTGCGGCCGAAACTGTATTCGGTTTAGCTCTCATCCTAGGCCTATTCACGCGAGCGGTCGCGGTCCTTAGTGCAATTCTG
>DATAYL010000148.1:0-4615 GCA_036272575.1 Bryobacteraceae bacterium
ATCAGCGCCGTGGAACCTGGATTCCTCACGAGCATTCGCAGCCCGGAACGAAGGTCCGACATCACGACCTATTCTATTGGTTCTTACCGCATCAGCGCGGCCAAAATAGCAAGCGCCAGCGCCGGCGGCATGATCACTGCACCAAATTTGAGAAACTTCCAAAACCCCACGTCCTGCCCTTCGCGCCGAATGGCGATTAGCCAAAGGATGGTCGCGAGCGAGCCCGTTACCGAAAGATTCGGTCCTAAATCAACTCCAATCAAAATGGCATCGCGCAGCGGGCCCACGGCGCCGGCGGACTTTACAGCGGCTCCGCTAATAAGTCCGCTCGGCAGATTGTTCATCAGGTTCGAAATCAGCGCAATGCCGAACCCAGACGTGAGCGCCGCGTTCATAGGGTGCCAGGATTTCATCTCCTGAAGGAGTCGGAGGCTGGCACTCAGCGCGCCTGCCCTGTTAATGGCTTCCACAATCACAAACAGTCCCGCCACCAGCGGTAATATACTCCATGAGATCTCTTTCGCAATATCCACCACTGCCTTTGGATCGCGGATCGATATAGCAATGGCGACTAGCAGTCCCGCCGCGCAGGCCGGGGCGCCCAGATCGAAGTTGAGGGCGGAAGCGGTCATCAGCGTGACCGCCAGAAAACCAATGCCGTAGAGGGTTAACCTGCCGCCGGACGACATCGGTTGACCATCAATCTCGGTTTCGACCTTACCTTCCAGATATTTTCTGGCCAACCAACGAAGAGCCAGAAACGTCACGAGAATGGAGGCGATCGAGGGCAACCCGAATGTCAGCAGCCATTGCCCGAGTGGCGGCATCCCGCTGCTATACACCACCAGATTGGCCGGATTGGAAATCGGCAATACGAAACTCGCGGCGTTGGCGATAAAGGCGCAAATGAGCAGGTAGGGCAGGGGCTCCGCCTTCGCCGCACGCACCGCCGCCAGCACAGCAGGCGTCAACACGACCGCTGTGGCATCGTTCGAAAGAAATATTGTCACGACAACGCCGACAGCGTATATCAATAAAAAAAGGCGGGCGCGAGAACCGTTTGACGCACGCACGGCGTGCGCCGCGATAAAGTCGAAGACACCTTCGCGCCGCGCCAGCTCCGACATGATCATCATGCCGATCAAAAAGAAATACACGTCGAGCCCCTTGCCGATGGCGTGGCCAGCAGAGGCTGGAGACATGAGCCGGCACAGCACCAGCAAACACGCGCCGCTCGCCGCCCACCACGCCTCTGACAAACCTTTGGGCCGGATGAGAACCAAGGCAATTGAGGCCAGTGAAATCAGCCAAATCGCAGTCGAGTGCCAATGCGCTGCATGAAGGATGTTGGTCATTTTGTTGAAGCGACATGCGAGCGGCAGCTACCCGCCGCGCCAGGATGGCCAAGGTCCTTTCGCGCCGTTTTCATTCGGACCAAGCTGCGTGCCGAGAATGCCGCTAGCCGGATAAGCGCCAGTCGCATTCTTAAAATCAATAAGGCGCCGCGCTGAGGCCGCCGACTCGCCAGTTTGGCTTACCGGGATTGCAATCTCATCACCAGCGTCAGCCATTCCGAGCGTCTCCGCGGAAACAGAAAGGCGATGCACTCCACCCGGGACTTTCGATGGGTGCCAGAGTGACTCTCAAATACCGTCGTCCAAGCTCCATGGCTCGGACCGGCCCGCCGTCAATAGAAAAGCTCACCCGTTCCATTGCACCACCCCTCGCTTCCGTCCGAATCGTAATGGTGCCACGCACCCCCGGAGGACGCACCCCTGAGTCTTTAGCTCGCTCGGATATTAATGCGTAAAGACGGGCGGCCGCAGTCCGGCCCTACGAGTGTCGAGCAGTTCGGCTGTGAGCCGACCGACCTGTTCAATACCGAAGTCGAAAACGTCCGCCGCTCTTCCGTTCACTGCATTCACAAACAGCCCCCGAAAAGCGCGCAATCCACCGCGGGATGTCTCCACAATAATAGGCGCGCGATGCCAGCTCATAAAAATCGGCGGCCCGTTTCGACAGGGATGCCGCTCATTATCGCGTGCCGATCAAAACTAAATGGCCCGCGTGTTTCTCGCCATGTCGTGAAATCATCGACATATGGCCGATTGTCCGAATTCCTCCTACGATGACGTAGCCGGCATGTATCACGCTCTATGGGCCGATTGGTATCTCACTGCCGCCCTGCCGGCCCTCGAACGCCTATTTTTCTCGGCCGTCCCCCCCGGCAGCCGTGTCTTGGATTTGTGTTGCGGCTCGGGTCACGTCACAAAGGAACTGGTCGCGCGCGGTTATCGTGTTACCGGCATCGATAACTCGGCGGAGCTAATTGCGCTCGCGCGAAGCGACTTGCCCCAGGTCGACTTTCGCGTGCAGGATGCCAGGAACCTCGACCTTCCGGTGAAGCAGCAGGCTGCATTATCTACCTTTGATTCCCTCAACCACGTGCTTACCCGCGCCGAATTGCAGTCCGTCTTTGAGCGAGTGGCCGGGACACTCGACCCGGGCGGACTTTTTGTATTCGACATGAACCTCGAAGAGGCTTACACCATCGATTTACGCGAATGGTCGGTGGACGTTAAGGACGGCAGCGTCGGATTGGTTCGTGGCCGGTTCGACCCTCACAACAAACGAGCCTCGACCGAGCTCATCTGGTTTCTTCGAACATCCGATGACGGCCAGTGCTGGCGACAGCATCGCAGTACGGTCGAACAGCAGTGCTACAGCCAGACTGAAATTCTGGATGCGCTACGGGAAGCAGGCTTCGTTGGTATCGAAACGCTTACGGCGCGCCAGGCTGGCGTGACCGCCGAGCTGGGTTACGGCCGCACTTATTTCACAGCGCACACTCAGGAATGAGGAAAAACGCGCACGTCGATACCCTCGGCTGAACGGATCAACCGGTCAAGGTCGGTGCCGAAGGCGCGCTCCCACCAACTCTCGCGTCCACGATGGCCCACAAAAATCTGCGTGATCCCTCGCCGGCGGGCAAAGCTAAGAACCGCGTTCACTGCATCTTCCCCGTCCAGCTCCACAATTTCCGCGTCTTCCTGCCGAGCTAAAGCGACGGCCTCTTCAATGGCCTTCTTTTGCTCAGACGACCACTCGGGCCGGTTCATGTGCGACACAATCAGCTCGCCGTGGAATCGATCTCGATTACGTGCGCCCGTCTCGAGCATCCGCGGAGCGTTTGCATCCGGCGAAAGACACACCAAAATGCGTTCTTGCGTGCCCCAAGTCTGTTCAATGCCATGAATAGCTAAATAGCGCTCCAGCTGCTTATCAATAACGTCGGCAGCCAGAAAGAGAGCGATCTCGCGAAGTTCCGATAGCTGCGTTTGAGATAGTTTCGGCGGCGCGCTGCTCGCTATCGAACCGTCGGAAAAGCTGATCCGACTTTCCGCCGGTGCATCGACTACCACGATTTCGTCGGCCATCTGCAAAAACCGTAGCGGCACAGTTTGAGTGACGTGTTTCCCGGTAATCCCTTCGACATCCGCGCGTTTCTCCTCAATGTGCTGAAGGTTCACGGAAGTAATAACTGAAATGCCAGCTTCGAGCAAATCCGCCACGTCTTGCCAACGCTTCTCGTGTGCGGAACCCGGAGGATTATCGTACGCTAAGCCGTCTACCAGGCAAACTTTCGGAGCGCGGCGGAGGATCGTGTCGAGATCCATCACATCGACGCCTTGCACCTGCTTTAAAGGAATGATCTCCAGCTTGGCGGCAGGCTGCAAGGTTTCCGGAGAGAGTTTCGATTGGATCGCTCCAACGACAACGTCTTGTCCACGCTCATAGCGACGCCGTCCTTCGTCGAGCATACGAAAGCTTTTGCCTACGCCGGATGCGTAGCCGAGAAATATCTTGAGACGGCCGCGCGTTTGGTGCTGCTCTTCCATCTCCAGCCTTCGCAGCAACTCCTCCGGCGTCGGTTTGCGATCGGTCGCCATACGTTGAACTTCGGTTACCAGTTTCCTTGTTTTCCGCCCCACCACCAGACCAGCCCAAGGGTAGCTGTGTTCTGCTCGCTTTTGAGAAGACCTAACGTGCTGGTGTAGAAAAATGGCCGGTTCGAAAAGTCTCGCCGCCATTCTCCAAAAGCATCGAATCCATCAGCGAACTGGTATTTCATAGTGGCTGTGGTCTCCTTCAATGCCTGCGTTACGCCCGTGAACATGCCACCGCGGTCCGACAAATATTCGCCTCGCCCCGCGAACGATAACTTTGGTGTCAACTGGTACTGAACATACAAGACCCCTCCGTCTTCGTGCGAAGGCGACGAGGATTGATATAACCGCTCCACTTCATAATCGGTTTCACCGGCAAACGTCCACTTGGGCGAAGCTTGCCAATTCACATAGCTGTCAAAAATATGCAGTTTGCCTTTAGGCGCATTGGTGATCGGTTCGAACGGCACTCCTTGCACCGTGGGAGCAGCCGCCGGTGCCCCTCCGTTCGGAAAATACATCACGTCCGGGTGCTCCTGGCCAAGATAATAGTTTACGTTCCAGGTAAGTTTCTTACTCGGTGTGATCGTCAGTCCGAAAAATTCGTCCTTATAACCGTTGAAGGGCTCCGTTTGTTGCGTGCCGTTCACCAGCCAATAATTAACCGC
>DATAYL010000149.1:0-5246 GCA_036272575.1 Bryobacteraceae bacterium
CACTTCGTAATACAGCTGGACTCCATCGTGGCTGAACATCCCGCCGGCTGCGGGATTCGAGCCATAACTGGTTCCGGCGTTGGGCGATCTCTCGCCAGCAATTAAAGAGGCCGATTGCTGAGAGTGAGCTTGCGGATTAAGGCTCGCGTGCCACAGTACTATCACTAAGACGGTGAACCACTTTTTGAAGGTACTGCCCCTCCAAGTCATGGCTTCTAATCGTTCGAGCATTGCGCGCACCTCACAAGCTTCAGTATTCGTTGCAGAGTAGTGACTGCAGGGTCTTTGTGATCAGATCGAAGGCGTTGTATCGCGCAAACTCCCGGTGTAATCTTGCCGCATTCTCAGATTCAGGTATCCGGCATTGGGTGAAGTAGATTCCTATGCCTGATGGAACACGCCGAAACGGGATGGACAGAAGTGGATTGAGGTGTCCGGGCGCGCCCGTGCTGAGGCGATAAGAATCTTCATACGAAGTTACTGGTTTTTCTGTAACTAGGAACACGGCTGCAACTTCTCCGCAGAGTGCTCGATACGGTCCGCAGTTCCAGCCAGCCTTGAGCCACAAGAGATAGAAGGCGATGATGCTCATGAATCCGATCACAGCTATCAAAATCCACACACCGACTTCTTGTTTCCGCGTATCGTGAACCAAATTCCGAAACATCGACTTAATCTCGCCTTCCTGTTCGCAGATCTCATGGGATATCTCGGTGAAGGCCGAGCATTCCGACGAACCGGTTTCCTTATCTCTCGATCGGGGGTTAGTACGGAACGGTTTCATAGGTGCTTCTTCTCGTCGTTTCGCCCAAACACTGCTACTGCAGCCCCGGCTTCTGCCAATCCGAGCGCAATGCCGCGACCAATTCCGCCATTGCCACCAGTCACCACGGCCACCGGGCCGGTTAAGTCAAATAATGCAGGCCTCTTCATGACGGCTCCTCATCGAATCGCTCGGCGTACCGAAGCCTAGAGCACATTGCTCCAGGTCCGCTCCGTACTGTGGGAGTAAATCTCTATGACATTCCCGAAAGGGTCTTCACAATATACGATCTTGTACGGCTTTCCCGGGAACAGCGTCCAGATCCGACCCTGCATTTTCCTCCGGTTTCGGCGATCCGGCGTGCCAGGTCCTCGATCGCCGGATCGACGATCGCGAAATGGTGGCGCTGAAACCGGCGGGCCAGATCAACTACGAAGGCCGGTTTTCAGCTGACAGTGTCGTCGATAACAGCGCCTGATTTCGTCCTCCCACATCGGCCCGATGACCGTTTTAGCAGGGCCTTCGGCATCGGCTCTGAATACCGCCGTTCATTCGATGGAAATATTGCCTGCATCACTGCGTGCTTGAATGCGTTTGCCGCCGCCATTGACGTTTTGATGGCACTGACGAGCAGCCGCGTTGGGCTTTTCCATGTCTGCGCGCTCGACCGAAAGTTCGCCGGAATTCGTAGCAACATCTGCTTCGAATTTGACTCCTGGTGGCAACTCGATGCGGATATTGCCAGAGCGGGATTTGAGTTGCCAATCGTCGTAGAGGACGGCTTTTATGTGGATTTCGCCCTTATCCGTTGACCCTTCGAAGCGGCCTCTGGCACCGCTCACTTCGAGTCTCCCCAGGCCCTTTTCCACAGTGGCCGTAGAAGGGCCGTCCTCTAACAGCGTAATGTTGCCGGATCCTGTCTCAGCCTCGACCTGAGCGACCCGAGTACAAGAGATATTACCTTTTCCCGTCCTGGCTCTAAGTAAGCCGAACCTCACGTGGGACGCCTCGATGTCGCCGATGCTGGTAACCACTCTTGCGGGGCCTGTGATTCCCACGATTATCTGGCGCCCGGTGCCTGATATGGTGGAACTGACTTCGGTGCGAAACGGTACGCCGACTTTATAGGAGATGCTGACGGCCGTCGGGTCAGGGTAATTAGCGTTTGGCGAATTTCGAATCGTTATGTGATTCTCCTCTTGTTCAATATTGAATCTGGACTCGAAAAACTCGATGGGCCAACTCTTCCCCGCGGCATCGCGAGCTGACGCAGAAATCGAAACTTCTCCGTCGCGGCTGTAACCGATCGTCACATCCCCTTTGGAAACGGCGATGCCCAAGATCACAGGATCCCTCAACCCAACCGTCAGGATTCGCTGAAACCCGGCCGACTCGCCGAATGCCCATGGAGCACATGCGAGCCGCAGAACCCAGAGGGCTAACACCCATCTGTGCCTGAGCACTACCGCCATGACAAGCAACCCTTCGAGTTGTTTCTCGTGATCTGTGTAATGAGCACCGTTCTTCTCCCATCTCGCGCCAGGAACCAGGGTTTTGATGCTGGGTCAAGGCAACAACAGGCCCCGGAACACCTGTCCCCGGGGCCTGTCGTCCAACAATTACAGCGACCGCAAGAAGTCCAAAATAGCTTGCTTGTCGGTATTCGAGAGTGCCCGGAACGTGGCAATGACCGCCTTCGCCTCCGATTGCTGGAAATTTCCCTGACCGTTGTTGTCGCCCCGATCGTGGTCGTCGCCCTGATCGTGGTCGTCGCCCTGATCGGAGGAAGCATGCGCAAGAATGGCCTGCAGCAAATCGTTGGTTCTGCCGTCGTGCAGGAAGAAGATCCGCTGGCCTACTCCCCAAAGAGGAACAGTGCGGAATTCGTCAGGCCCTGCCCGACCTTCGATGATGTTATCCGCCAGTTGGGGACCCATATGATGCACCAGTAAGTCAGAGAACAAATTGACCGGACGGTCCTGAAGCACCTGCGCACTCAGTTGCGCAGCGGTCTGCATGGTGGGCGTATGACACAACGCACAGCCGATATTAGAGAAGACGACTTTGCCACGTTGCGCGCTGGCGCTCGGCTGCGGGTCGGGCCGGGGCCCGTCCATAAACCGCATCATGAGCTGGAAATGCATCCAATCCGGGAGCTCGTGAAGCGGGTTGTTGAACGCATGATTTTCCTGGTCGTCAGAATCGACGCGAGTGGCGTCGTTGTTTTCTGGCTTCCCGTGGTCGCAGGTCGGGTTCTCGTCGAGGGCGGTTGGGAAGAGCTCGTTGGTGACGCCCATCAAAACGTTGTAAGCTTCGCCGGCGAAAACCCCAATTGACTTGTTCTGCGCTTTCCATCCAAACCGGGTGATCGTGCCGTCATTCTCGCTGAGGTTAGGATGGCCCGTAATGCCGAGTGCGGCGCGTTCGGTAGCGGTCGCGTCATGGCTGGCGAGGATCGTCTGGTCCTGGATCGAGTCAATCAAACCCAATCCAAACAGTTGCAACGGAATACGAAAGGAGAAATTGTTTTTGGCCAACTGAGTGGCGAAATCCGGTTGTTGAGCGTTGCATCCGGTATTGAGTGGATCGTTCGTAATTCCGGTCGTCACATAGAGCTGATGCACGCTGCCGTCGCGTGAGCTGTCCGGGTTGAATTTGAATCGGGCCTCGCGAATGGCGCCGAACTGGGTAATAAACGAAGGCACCGTATTATGCTTTCCGAAGCGGTGCGGAACGAGATCGAATGATGGATTCTGCGCGGTCTGACCCTCCTTGGGAGAAATAAACCCGCCCGAGCCCCCCAGGGTTGGCTGAGCATGGCAGACGAAGCATTGGTCGGCATCATGCCGCGTACCCAACCCGTTGGAATTAGTGTGGAGCTGGGGAAAATCGGGATCGAGTTCGCCCAGACCAACGACCGGATTGCCGTCGCCCACACCGGTCGGCGGCAAGGAGCAGGTTTCACAGGTGGACTCCAACTGCCCTGCGCGTTTGACTCCTTCCAGAAACAAGGCCTGCTCATTGGGATTGATCACAAAGTCGGGGTGGTTCGGATTCGGACTAATCAATGGCGGATGTGGAATTGGAATGCCCTGCTGTTGTAGGCCGCCCCCCGTGTTCTGAAGGCCGCCCCGGACTCCTGGATCTTTGACCTGACCAATGAGCGAAAAAGCAGTCAAACCCATTGCAAGCATTGGGATAGCAAACCTGGCCGCCAAACCTGATTTCAATGATGCGACTCGCATACTTACTCCCGGGAACAGCGTCCAGATCCGGCTTCTGCGTTTTCCTCCGGTTTCGACGATCCGGCGTGCCAGGTCCTCAATCGCCGGATCAACGATCGCGAAATGATGCATGCCGGTTTTCCAATACTCGAAATTGTTCTCGCGTACAGCCGTAGCCGGCTTGTTGAATTCAAACAATTCGAGGCAGACTCCGTTAGCGCCTGCTAATTGAGCCAACCGGCCGCCGCCGAAACCGCCCCAAAGATCGGTGGCTATCTGGCCGAAGTGAGAATCGTCCGCAACCACATTCAACGGTCCTGCGACCAGCTGGAAGCCTACGACCTCTTGGTACCACCGGATCGCCTTCTCGATATCAACTACAGTTATGCCCATGTGCGTAATTCCCCGCGGATGCAAACTCGCCATACTGACGTCGGTCTGCTGTGGGTTATTCGAACTCATTGTGACTACACCTTTCTAGTGATATTTCTCGCTACTGCGCTATCGGTTAGCTGGCTCGGTCTTCCCGGGAAGCGGTCGAGGATCAAAAGCCATGGGCGGTCTTTCAATGTGCGGAGAACGCGATACCGCGGCTGTCTCCAACCCATGGTCGTTGCGCAAAACCTCGGCAGCCCGCTCGCCGATAATGACGCAGGGCGCGATGGTGTTTCTAGTTGTAATTCTGGGCATGATTGATCCATCGGCGATACGAAGATTGTCAACGCCGTAAACGTTCAATCTGCCGTCCACAACGGACATTTCGTCACGACCCATCTTGGCCGTGCATGTCTCGTGCCAATAGGTCGTTGCCGTATCGCGAACAAAGCTCTCCAGTTCGCGACCTTTGAGGTTACCCGGCATGACCCCGCGCTTGACGAAGGGACGAAGCGGGACGGAATTTGCGACTTCGCGCAGTCGTTCCACACACGCTATTGCGGCCTTTAAGTCGCCCGGATCCGACAGGATATTCGCTTCGATCCGAACTGGTGTCCTACGCAATAATCCGATCGGCATGCGAAATGAGTGAGTTAGCGGTGAGACGATTGCAAAGATGTTTAACGTCTTCAGGCGGCTTTCCAAGCTCGTTCGGAACCTGCGCAGGATCGTCAGTGATTGTTCGAGTTTGTTCGCGAATATCGGGCGCCGCCGCTTGGCTCTGGCAGCGGAAAATCTGTTCTTGCGCAAGCAGTTGGCACTATTCCGGGAACGCGAGAAGAAAGCGCTGCCGACTACCCCTGCCGACAGATTTGTGTTTTCGA
>DATAYL010000150.1:0-5952 GCA_036272575.1 Bryobacteraceae bacterium
GGCCGAGGACACCCATTTCTTGCGCCCGTTGATGACCCAGGTCCCGTCCCGCCGCACGGCGCGGGTCCGCACACCCTCGCCCGGCGGAGGTGCCGCGGCGTTCGCGCTGCCGCCCGGCTCGCTGGAGCAGAACCCGGCCAGTGCTGCGCCGCTGGTCTCGAGGAACGGGGCCAGCATCTGCTTCTGTTGATCGGCGGACCCCCCGACCAGCAGCGGCTGCAGGCCCAGCATTGTGCCGAGCAGGGTCAGCGCGACGCTCGCGTTTTCCGTGTACAGCTCCTCGTACACCAGCGCCGTGTCCACCAACGACCGGCCGTCGCCACCGACCGATTCCGGGATGCACAGGCGCAGGTAGCCGTCCGCGATCATCCGCTCGTACGCCGGCTTGGTCGCCGCGAAGCGTTCCTCCGGGGTCGGCAGGTTCTCGGCGGTCTTCGCCTCCCGCAGGACGTCGACGGCGAACCGCCGGGTACGGGCTTGGAGGTCACGTTGCCGGTCGTCCAGGCTGCAATTCATGGGCATCGGGCCACCTCCACAGCTGAAATCGGGTAATCGATGCCTAGTCATAGTGCGACTCTGGGCGCGTCGGTTCATATTCTCCTCGTTATGTACTAATTGACTGTTGAATTCATCGGTTGAAGTTTGACCACTCGTGCTCGTCGCTCCCGCCAGCTTCTAGCAGCAAAACCTTCACTGCTGGATTCGCCGCGAGTCTTCCGGCAACAACGGAACCGGACGTTCCGGCCCCGCACAGCCTGCTGCGCAGGCCCCTATATCGCTACAAGGCAAACACGGCGACGAAGCTCGTTATGACCCAGATGAGAGCAATGAGTACCACGCAGAACTTTAGTTCGAAGTGTCGTCGGGTACGTGGTTCACATAAGCACCCGGTGTCATCGTATCGAGGGCCGCACGCGCGTCCTTTGTGGGGAACTCATCACGAGCTTGTTTGTCCCTAAGATCGCTCAACTCCTGCGCAGGCGTTAAGCGAGTTTCTATAAGTTCTCTCGCTTTCACTTCGATCAACCTTTCCTTGACTCAGATTTGTTTATCAGTGGCATAATTGAAGCCCGTGCGGGGAAGGCTTCTCTTGCGATCATTCCGCAGCATCTGTTTATGCGTGCATGACGGCTAAATGAGTGGAATTGCCGAGCAGCCATTCGCAACTGATTGAAAGAGCGCGCGAAGGAGCAGGCGATACTGACCGGATTCGGGGAACTGCCCAATCTTTGGGGAGCGGGTCTCGTAGGTTAGGGTCTGAGAGATCGTGCTGACCCTAGTCGAAGAAGCACGCACGCGATGCTCTATTTCTTCATCGACGCCTTTTGAAAAGCCTGCTCAATTACGTCGCCGGCTATGTCGAGCCCGCGCGCATTCGCAATTACATCCTTAAAAAAATGGGCACGTTCAGCGTAGCTGTGGTTCGTGAGCACCTTTCGGATTAGCTTCAGGAGGTTGTCCCCGCACAGATTGTCGAGATCTACAAATTCGCCGACACCATGATGAGCAATTCGGGCAGAGATGCCAGGCTGGTCGAAGGCGATCGGGATCGCAACCATTGGCACACCTTGCGCGAGTGATTCGAGCGTAGTATTTAGCCCGGCGTGCGTGATGCAAAGGGCCGCCCGCTTGAGGAGCTCAATCTGCGGTGCTCTGCGTATGACGATTGTGTCCGTTGGTATCGGTCCGAGATTGTCCGGATCGATGTTCCTTCCGATCGACAGGACGACCTGGGCCTCCGGGAGTTTTTCGACCGCTTCGAGAATGATCTTGTAGACGTGATCCAGCCCGTTCACGAGGGTTCCGAGAGAGGCGTAGATGAGAGGTTTGCCGTTCAGCTTCTCCCATGGGAATGGAATGAACGCATGACCTTCGCTCTCATGAAAGGGGCCGGCGTAGTGGAACTGGGGAGGCCAGGGAATGCCTTGGAAGTCAAACGCCTTTGGCGTTTGTGTAATCACGGCCAGCTTTGGGACGGCAGTTGCAGGATTAGTCCAATCGATCTGCAAACCAGCTTTTTCAGCGTATGCTTTCGCGAGGTCCAGGGTTGATGATGCCAGGCCGCCGAGCTTCTTCAATCCTTCGATGTTTCTGGTGCGAGCTTCCGGCGTGTCTTCGTGCGGCCAATCGTAAATACAGGCAGGGGTCGTTCCGGTGCCATCGATGTGAAGGATGTTCCAGATGTGGACGCAAGGAATGTTGAGGCTCATGGGAATGAGTTCGAGAAATCGATGCAACGTATCGATGACCAGAGCCTCGACACCGATCTTCTTGATCAGCTGGGGCAAATGTTCAAAGGCTGCCTTCGCGAGGCCGGGAGTTAAGTGTAGATTTGTACTTTGCACCGCAGCCCATCCATGCAGTCTCGAGATGGGTGCGAGATATTTATCCAGCGAGCCCACTGGAAATTCCTTTTCACAATAGGGTATGAAGGTGAGGCCGGCGGCGCGAACGGTGGGCTCGATATCAGGAATGCCTATAAATACAACTTCGTGACCGCGGGTTCTCATCTTGCGTGCTAGCGTGGCCATAGGGTTCAAATGCCCTGTGAAGGGCAGACTTACAAAGCCAAGTTTCATCGTGAATCACCCCATGCATGACGGCTAAACAAGCGCAATTGCCCGGCCACTCGCAACCGGTTGAAAAACGTGGACCTCCAGAATTTCCTTGCATTACCACTTGCCAGCATGTGCTCCTCCGTCAAGATGAATTATTTCGCCGTTTACGAACGGAGCAGATTCCAAGAAAAGTATTAGGTCCACGACTTCCGCAATTTTGGCCAATCGATTGAGCGGACTTAGTTGTTTCAAGAATTCATGCGCCTCCACTCCGTGCATTGGTGTGTCCACAACACCAGGAGAAATGGAATTGAAACGTACTCCATCTCGCGCAAACTCGATCGCCAATGCGCCCGTGACAGACTCCAAACCACCTTTCGTCAGATTGACCAGACTGCCTGTGAGTCCCGCTACGGGCTGGTCCACTATTGACGATGTGATGTTGACGATATGCCCGGACTTCTGAAGACGCATCTGTGATGCTGCAAGTTGCGAAACATAAAAGAATCCCCAGAGGTTTGTATCCGTGGCTTTGCGAAAGTCTTCGGTCGTGTATTCGGTAAAGGGCTTGGGTATAAATACTCCCGCATTGTTTACCAGCAGGTCGATTCTTCCAAAATTGCTGATGGCAGAATGCACCACCTGTTTCGCTACATCGTGACTTGCGATATCGCCGTCAACCAGCTTCAAACGATCTCCGGACTCTAGCGTTTTGGCCGATGTGATATTTCTCGAGTTTGCAACCACGCAGTACCCCGTCTCAAGAAGCCGTTCTGCGATTCCGCGGCCAATGCCTCTTGATGCGCCAGTAACGATTCCGACTTTTGCTCTAACGGGCGAATCGGCGGCCAACGGCGTTGCGCGAACTCCCATTGTTTGTCCTCCAATCTTCATTTGTTCTCCTTCGTAACAATCTTCCCTTCCGGCGAAGACTGGCTCGTGCCTGAATTTCCGCCGATGAGTCCAAACTTCCTGCATTCTTCGACCGGTCTAAAGCAGCCGCGGCTCCCTCTGGCGTAAGCCTACGAACAATCCCGCCCCGAGCCGTACCGGAACAGCTAGGGCGAGAGTCTCAGTAGCCGACCGTAAACCGATCGCGAATGTGCTTGGGGCTTTCCACCTCATCGAGCAAAGCAACCGCATAGTCTTCGTATGAGATCCAGCTCTTTCCGTCCTCCCCTTTGACGAGACTGTTCTGGCCGAGGCGGAACTTGCCGGTGCGCTCACCATCAGTGATCAGTGCGGCGGGACTCAAGAACGTCCAGTCCAAATCTGATACCGAGCATAAGATGTCCAGAAACTCGACCCCTCCGCGGGCTT
The DNA here is from genome assembly GCA_036272575.1 of Bryobacteraceae bacterium. Taxonomy (GTDB): domain Bacteria; phylum Acidobacteriota; class Terriglobia; order Bryobacterales; family Bryobacteraceae; genus Bog-105. Next base: position 3,879 of record DATAYL010000150.1, read on the forward strand.
CATTCTGAAGCCATTCAGGGCGCTCCTTGAAGGCTGGCATATCGATAACGCGCTTGCCTCCTGGCTCGACCTCCAGACTGCTCGCGCCTCCGACGATCACATAGCGCTTCACACCAGATTTGCGCACAGCTTCGATCAGCTTATGCGGAACTGCTAAACGAAACGCGACACTGCTGATGACCACATCGTGCTTGGCTATCAGTTGGGCGAGGGAGTCGGGATCGCCGGCATCTCCCGATTTGAGCGCGAGGTTCGGTCTCGCCTCGATCTTTGTTGTGTCGCGCGCGATGCCGGTGACCGAATGCCCACGGCGGAGCGCTTCGTCTGCGATTCTTCTCCCTACGTTACCTGTGACGCCGATGTGTGCAATCTTCATTTCATTTCCTTCCTTTGGGATCCGATGTGATCGTCGTCGATTCTTGAAACGTCAGAGCGTCACGAAGACTTATGCCACTCCGTTTCTCGATGGCCGCGTCTGGACTGCTCATTTGGACAGTTCCGTTAGCGCAGCATTTCTCTGGCGCAAAATCGCCAGCGCTTCAACGATCAAGATTCTCGCGACCCAACTACGGAAGGCGCCTTCGTACTCGAAACCCGGCGGATTCCGCGAGACGACAATCGAGCAACACGTCAAGCAAAGAAATATTCCCCAACGTGGCAAAGCAAGTCCGATCCGCTGACCCGTGCATTTTTCGAAGGGGACAGGCATGGTTCGAAGGCGCACTATTGATCGACAGTTCGCTCATTCTCAGCTGGGAGAGTCTCTCGCGAAATAGAGAGCAGATCCCCAAGTCTGGATCGCGCCCGCGCCAAGCGAGACATTACGGTTCCCATCGGACACTGCAAGACATTGGCGATCTCACTGTAAGAAAGCTCTTCGTACTCGCGCAGAATGATGATCTCGCGGAACTTAATTGGAAGCTGCTGGATCGCAGCACGCACCTGTTCGCGTTGCAGATTCCTCAGGTAGAGATCGTGGGGATCTTCGGAAGTTGCAATGGACACATCTGCGAGGTTCTCGTCCGAATCGAGCTCTGCAAGTTTTGGCCCGGCGCGCTCGTGGCGCAAGTGATTGAGCCAGATATTACGCAAGATGGTGAACAGCCAGCTTTTCACGTTGCTGTCGGGACGAAGACTGTCCTTCGCCTTCAGGGCGCGAAGATATGTTTCCTGCACGAGATCCGCAGCCATCGCGGGGTTACGGCTGAGCACCATAGCATAGGCATAAAGGCCATCCGTGTAAGCGCGAAGAGTTGTATCCTCCATACTTCTGTAAGTGAAGAAAGAACTAAGCGACATATCGATCTCCTACAGTTTGGCTAGTGGCATTGCGCGGTGCATCTCAGAAATGACCAGTGGGAGTTCAAGCGCATCCATTTCGCATCGGAATATCGGCAGTCAGCAACCGATGAGGGCCCGTAAAAGGAGCCGGGCAACCACCGCCCGTTCCTTAACCTCGTGTAAGACTGCCGGCACGATCTGCTGAATTTCGTTTCGCGAAGCGCCGAGAACTTGGATCGCATGGCTCTAGCAGCACCTCGTCCGGCTGCGACAGATCGAGGGGTTCAGCGTGAGGTTGCCTCCGGCTCAGATCTCCAGTGGGCCAGTAGACTTCGATCATGTTGCCGTCAGGGTCGTCGAAATAGAAGGCGAAGGACACGCCGTGGTTGAATGCGAACTTGATCTGGATATTCTTCTCCGCAACGCGTGCGTGGAAGGATCGGAGCTCGGCGAGCGACGAGACCTTGAAGGCGACGTGAGCAAACGCGGGGTCGGCGAACAAGGCAATTTCGTGTGATTCCTCATCGGGACGGCTGCTCAGGAAGGCAGTGGCCCCGAGTGGATGGTCAGGCGTGCTCCCGCCGACGATCTCCATACCAAGAACGTCCCTGTAGAATTCTGCCGACGCCGCCGGATTTGTGGCGCCTAATCCAACGTGGCCGATACCGGTGTTCTGACGGCCAGCCAGCTTCCTCGTTGAGTCCTTCTTGGCCAATGATTCCTCACCACGGCTCAAGCTGGTATTCAATGCATTTATGACCTGTGTCATGATCGTGTTCTCCTGTTCTCAATT
>DATAYL010000151.1:0-6473 GCA_036272575.1 Bryobacteraceae bacterium
GAAAGTGACGATCTCCATTGCATAGTTCTGTGCGGAACTGGCGGTGAGGGACGTCTGATACGATCCCGTGGCCGAGACTACGCGGTCGAGCAGGCACACCGTGGCTCCGTTGGAATCGTTGGTTTGACTCTCGATGGTCCAGCCGCTGGCAGGACTGGAACACGAAGGATTTGAGGCTCCCGTGGCCGCCCAGGAAAACAGATATTCGTTCGCAGCCGTGGTGGTGACGGCGGAGGAGGACCACGCCGTGGTGGCGGTGAGGGATTCGTGGAAGCCGGATTGATCGAGCGGAGTGGAGGAATTCAGCCCCGCCACCTCCGCCACCGCTACTACCAGATAGGTGCTGCCGCCACTGAAGTTCAAGGTCAACGAGGTGGTGCCTCCGGCAGTGGTCTTGGCGTAATAAAAATTGTTGTAGATGGCGGTGCCGGAGACGTTGTGGAAGATCGAAGTTGTCAGACCACGCGTGAACGTGTCCCCGGAACCATCGGTCACACTGCTGATATCGAGTGGCCAGAAGCTCATTCCCACAATCAAGGTGTGCCCAGCGCCGGTGGCTTGGGGGAGCGTAAGGGTGACGGTTCCGCTCGAAGTCGGCTGGCGGCTGAAGGTAGCCTTCTGGATCAGAGAAACGGCCGAGGGAGCAGTCACCGAGAAACCATTCGACAAAGTGCTGGATTGGGTATCGGGATTGGTGACGATGACGTTGCGAGAGCCCAGGGCGGCAGTGGAGGCGATCGTGATGCTGGCCGTGAGTTGAGTGGCCGAGTTGAACGCGCAGGAGTTCACGGTGACACCGGCCCCAAAGCTACAAGTTGCGCCGCTCTGGAAGCTGCTGCCCGTGAGGATAACGCTGCTCAGATTCTGGCCTTGAGCGCCGGAAGTGGGATTGATGGAGCTCAGAGTGGGCGGTGGCGGCGATGATGACCCGCTCTTGAAAGTGACGATCTCCATTGCATAGTTTTGTGCGGAACTGGCGGTGACGGAGCTCTGATACGATCCCGTGGCCGACACGACGCGGTCGAGTAAGCACACCTCGGCTCCGTTGCTGGAGTCATTGAATTGACTCTCGATCGTCCAGCCGCTAGCAGGACTGGAACAGAAAGGATTTGAGGCTCCAGTGGCCGCCCACGAAAACAGGTATTCGTTTGTCGCCGTGGTGGTGACTACGGTGGATGACCACGCTGTCGAGGCGGTGAGGGATTCGTGGAAGCCGGATTGATCGAGCGGAGTGGAGGAATTCAGCCCGGCTACCTCAGCCACCGCTACCAACAGATAGGTGCTGCCGCCGCTGAAGTTCAAGGTCAATGAAGTGGCGCCGCCGGCAGTGGACTTGGCGTAATAAAAATTGCTGTACGTAGCGCTGCCGGAGACGTCGTGGAAGATCGAAGTTGCCAGACCGCGTGTGAACGTGTCTCCGGAACCGTCCGTCACGCTGCTGATATCCAGGGGCCAGAAGCTCATTCCCACGATCAAGGTGTGCCCGGCGCCGGTGGCTTGGGGGAGGGTAAGGGTGAGCGTTCCGCCGGAAGTAGGCTGACGGCTGAAGGTGGTTTTCTGGATCAGAGAAATGACGGGGGGAGCAGTCACGCTGAAGCCATTGGACAGAGTGCTCGATTGGCTGTCAGGATTGGTGACGATGACGTTGCGAGAGCCTAGGGCGGCAGTGGAGCCAATCGTAATGCTGGCGGTGAGTTGTGTGGCCGAGTTTACGGTGCAGGAGTTCACGGTGACACCGGCCCCAAAGCTACAGGTGGCGCCACTCTGGAAGTTACTGCCCATGAGGATTACGCCGCTCAAATTCTGGCCTTGAGCGCCGGAATTGGGATTGACCGAACTCAGGGTGGGTGGCGGAGGCGGACCAGCCGTGGTCACGCTGAAGCCATTGGACAGAGTGCTGGATTGGCTGTCGGCATTCGTGACGATGACGTCCCGAGAGCCTAGGCTAGCGGTGGAGCCAATCGTGATGCTGGCGGTGAGTTGTGTGGCCGAGTTTACGGTGCAGGAGTTCACGGTGACACCGGCCCCAAAGCTACAGGTGGCGCCACTCTGGAAGTTACTGCCGGTGAGGATGATGCCGGTCAAATTCTGGCCTTGCGCACCGGAAGTGGGATTGATGGAGCTCAGCACGGGCGGCGGGTGCAGCGCGCGAAACAAGAAGTTGGCGGTGACTTGCTGCATCGCTGGAACCACGCCTTGGCTAGGCGGGTAGTCGTCAAGACCGAGACTCCACTCGATCGTACCGGTCGCAAAGACAAGAGCCCCGCTATCGGCGGTATAGATGGTCATGTCGCCGAAGACTTGCGGATTGTCGCGTGGATAGGGAGAGTGGGCGAGGACGGTTGCACCGGATGGCGGGTAAAGGGAATCGGTTTCGTATCCTTCCACGTTAGGGAAAATGGTTCCGTCGGTCACACCTGTTCCGTCGAACAACCAATGAGACGCATTGGTGACCACGATGTCGGAGACAGTCGGCGCCGAGAAGAGGTTGTATTGAACGCCTAGGAGTTCCCCTTCGGGCTCTCCTAAATCCCTCCATCGAGTGGTGACGAGGCTAGGATCGGAAACGGGGTCCATGGAAGCGAGCTCTTTGTACGCGACCATGGTGCGATCAGCAACGCCGGTGGAAGACTGCTCGAACCGGATTTGCCAAAACAATACGTTGGCCGCGAAGATTCCAAGATGCACCCCGGCATCCCGGCCTTGGGTCACGTTGTCGCGCATTTCCCGGGACCAATACTCATCGTGTCCGACCACCAGAAACACTTTATGGGACAGGACTGTGTTGGGATTCTCGTGGGTGTCTACGTCGGTCGCGTAAGTAACATCGTAGCCTTCGCGCTCCAGCCAGCGGAGCATCTGCACCTCGTAGTTGAGGAAATCGGAGGCGCCGAAATTGTGCCAATAAGGGCGGTTGAATGAGACCTTCACGCCGGTCTTATCGCCAGCAGCCGTGAGGGTGTAGAGAGAACTACCTCCCCACTCGTTGTACGCCTGATATGTTGTAACGCTGGACTGAAACAGGACCGGCGAATTGCGAGCATCATCGCGCACAACGAAAACGATGTAGCTCTCTTTTGCCGGTGAGGACAGCGAAAGCTTGACCAGATAAACTCCGCTGACCCAGTCTGTTGGAACCGCGAGGGTATAGGAGGTGCTCCAATTGCACTCCACAATACCCGTGCCGGACGGTTGGTATACCGGTGCCGGAGGCATTGGCTGGACGACACCGGGCAGGGTAACCGGGCCGAGGACGAGACGCCCGCCCGTCCCGCCGTACCAGCCCATCCGAAAGACCGAGAGCGTGTAGGAGTTTGTATTAATGGTCCGGACGTGAAAATCGATCGAGCCGCCCTGATTAACGCTGGTCAGCGATGCGTAGCCCTGAATCTCGATATTGGCAGAGTCGGCCGAATTGAGGTCATTGCTTGGGAACGTCGTCGCTGGATTGGTGAGCTGCCAAGCGGTAGTTCCAGGCTTTGTATTTTCGACGGCCACAGAATCTGCGGCGTGCAGAAGGGCCCCTGCGTTCAGGCAAATACAAAAAAACAAAGTTCGCAGCAGATAGTGGGGGTGTGATGTGAACGCCTCCCGGTTGCACAGTCTCGCGCAAAGGGCGACGCTTTCGCTGATGGCCCGGACAGCTACTTGAAGAAATTCGCTGCAAGCTAAGCTGCGGGCTTTTGTGGGCCATGATTCGCGGGACATCGAGAAAGTGCGCACAGTGAAAGCCCTCCGTTACAGTTCACCCGCCACTCTTCGACGCGATGATTAAGACGGGCCCCAAAGGTCCCGTCCGAACCTGCCGCCCGAATACTCGCCTGCGACCGCTCTTTGGTGAAAGGAGATAATACCAGCCATCGGATTCTTTGACCAGCACTAGAACCATCAGTACGGTTGTTTACATTTCTCATTCTCGGCAACAGAACTCACCTCGCTCGAGGCGACGGTTTTCGATCCAGGTGCAGGGCCGGTCTTTCGTCAAAAAGACCCGGTTGGCAGGTTCGCGGCGAAATACACTTTCTAAAGCGAGATAATGGACGATCTCCACACGGCCGAAATCAGCAATACCGGACCGGATGATGTTGCTCGGATCTAAGGGAGAGAGATGAATCGACGTCGTTTCATACACAATGCGGCCGCGCTATCGACTTCGGCTTGGCTCGGGCGCCTGGTATCCGGCGCGCAAATGGCTCCGCCCGCGCGATTCAAGGCAGGAACAATCAGCGACGGATTCTCGCAAAATTTCGACGAGGCGCTGCGCATCATCAAGAGCTATGGACTCCAATGGGTAGAGATCCGGCGCGTTTTCGGGATCTACAATACGGAGGCAAGTCCCGCTCAGGTTCGGCAAATGAAAGACCTCGTGAAGCGCTATGGATTACAAGTTTCTGTGATTGATTCGGCTGTCTACAAGTGCACCCTGCCGGGGACATCGCCCATCACGAATGAGAAGGATTCTCACCCGTATACAGAGCAGACTGAACAGCTCAAGCGTGCCTGCGACAAAGCGAATACGCTCGGGGCTCACAAGGTTCGCATCTTCACATTTTGGCGGGTAGCCGACCCCGCAACCGTTTCCCAGAGGGTGGCCGCTGAAGTCCAAAAGGCAACCGACGTAGCAAAGAGCCAGGGCATCCGGCTCGTGATTGAGAACGAAGAGTCGTGCAACGTTGCGACGGGACGGGAACTTAGCCGCATGCTGGCCGCCGTTCCAGCATCCAATCTGGGCGCGAACTGGGACGTTGGAAACGGATATATGCAGGGTGAAGTATCGTATCCAAACGGCTACGAACTGCTAGACAAAACCCGGATCTGGCACATGCATTTGAAAAGCATGAATTGCCGCGCAGGGTTGAAACAATGTTCGGAGACCATTGCGGGCGAAGGGCAGGTTGACCTCGTCGGACAATTCAAAGCTCTGCTCCGTGATGGCTATTACGGGACGATGTCGGTGGAATGTGAGTTTTCACTACCGGGGCTTTCGCAAACGGATACGGCAAGGCGTTCGGTCGAGGGGGTCATCCGAGCGATGACGAGCGCTGTGTCAGGCGGAAATTCTTGAATCGCAGATCGTTCCACCTGTTCACGTTGTCTGCGCTTCTTGGTCGGGCTTCGAGCGCTGAAAGCGCATCCGAGATTTTCGAACGCTGGAAGCTGGGCGTCATCACGGATCAAGTTGGATTTGATTTGCGCCGGGTTCTGAGCAGCTTCTATCTCAAGTACCCGCTGCATTGGGCGGAGATCCGGTATTTGCGATTACGAGGTGAAACCCGCTACGTCTACTTCGACGCGACACCGCAGGAACTAAAGCAAGTGCGAAGCGAGCTTGATAGCGCGGGTGTACGCCTATCGGTGCTCGATTCCGCCATCTACAAGAACGCGCTGCCCGGGACGAATCCGATGGGAGAGCGGCCAGCGTATGTGGACCCGGCCCACGAGACCCTTAGCCGTCAGCTTGAAGATTTGAAACTGGCGGCAGATGCGGCACACGCACTCGGCACGAATCGCGTCAGGATATTTACGTTCCGCCGTGTTGCGGATCCGCACGCCATCTACGAACGCGTCTTGGAACAGGTACAAAAGGCCGTTACCGTGGCGAAGCAGCATGACATTGTGCTGCTGGTTGAGAATGAATACGACACCAACACGGCGACAGGCGCGGAAATCGCTCGGCTTTTCAAGGCGATTCCTGACCGGCGTTTGATGCACAACTGGGATCCCTGCAACAGCTACGAGAGCGGCGAGCAGCCGTTCCCGGCCGTCTGGAATCAGATTGACCATAGCCGGATCAGTCACATTCATCTGAAAGATGCAGAAGGCAAAGAGTGGAAGCCAATCGGATCGGGCAAAATCGACTTTGCCGGTCAGTTTCGCGCGCTCAAGAACATCGGGTATACGGGAACAATGTCCTTGGAGACCAGGTATCGGGATGCAGAGCAGGATGCCTATCGATCCAGTGTGGAATCGATGGACGGCCTCGTTCGTTTTCTGGAGTCCGGCGCGCGGACGCTCCGTAGATCTGAGATACAGCTATTGTTGTCTCGGGTCCGCTGACCCCAAGCCTGCTGGTTCAGGAATTTATACGTACCGAAAGGAACTGCCGAAATGGAAGCGTTGGCGTCACCAAAGGACGAAGCACATGCCTGTGGTCCGCAAAAATAAAATGAGGTCGTGGAGTCAGGTGGATAGCTATGAGAGGATGGCGACGTGCGATGTCTCTCCGACCTGTCGTTCGCCAATATTCTGTCCGTGCGTAACTAGTTGACTCTTAGGACGATGGATGGAAAGAATCGGAGATATGGCAGTGCTTTTACTGTTCGTGTTTCGATTCGTCCGCTTGCTCCTCAGCGGACATCAGACCGTTGCCATCGAGAACGCAGCGCTACCAATGCAGATCGCAGCGTTTCAACGAAAGCGGAAACGGCCGCTGCTGACGACCTTGGATCGGGTATTTTGGGTCACTCTCCGCA
>DATAYL010000152.1:0-4745 GCA_036272575.1 Bryobacteraceae bacterium
GCGCCTTTTCTTTCGAGCCATGAGGCGGTTTCGAAAATCGCCACGATCTTGGGTTCATGTTTCTTCGCAAGTGGCAGAACGTCGTTCGAATGGTCGAAGTGGGCATGCGAGAGGGCGATGGCATTCACTTTCGAGATCGTGTAGTCTTTCGGGTACTTCGGATTTCCGTCGAGCCAGGGATCGAGCAGAAGAACTTCACCGGAGTCAAATTTCAATTCAAATGCGGCGTGTCCAAGCCAGGTAATCTGTGTCATTCCGATCCGTTAGATGCCGGTCTGGCTTGAGCAGGTACAAATAGACCGTCCCCAATTTTCGCAACGGGCGGAATAGAGACCGGTAATTTTCCGGTGAGTGGAATGCTGCCCAGGAGGGCGCGGGCGACCGCGATTTCCGACGTACTCGTCACGCTGAAAGTGGCGGCATAACTCGAAACGTTTGGAAAATCGCGCAGTAGATAGGGACTACCGAAAGAAATCAAGGCAACGGGCGAGGTTCCCGAAGTAATCGTCTTCAGGAAACCGTTCAAGCCTCCCTGCAGAGACACGTTTCCGCGGTTTGCGCCTACCGTGATGAAAGCTGCTACATACACTTGTTTGCAACGCGCCGTATCGGCAGCAAAACTACTAAGGAGAGTGTCGGGCATGCTGGCGTGCGTCACGTAAATCTGGGGTGAGACATGCGCCGCATGTAGCGCCTGGACCAGAACCTGCCCGCGCGTGGAAAATTCGCCTTCGCTCATGACAACCAGACACGAGCCCTCCCCCGATGGCATCGGAAAGAGATGCTTCTCGTCCTTAACCAAGGTAAAAGACTCGTCCGCGACGTTCTGGGCCAGCATATCCAGTTTCTGTTCTTCGAGATCATCACTGATGTGATCGAGATTCACATAACGCTGGCGGAATAGACCAACCCGTTGCTTGGCCGCCAGGACTTTGGCAGCACTCGCATCAATGCGCGCACGCGTAATTCGCCCACTCTTTACAGCAGCCAAGACGGCTCGAATACAGACGTCGGGATCTTCGGGCATCAATAGCACGTCGGCCCCGGCTTCGAGAGTGCGCACTGCCAGCTCCCCCTGCGAGAAAAGCGAAGTAACTCCTGCCATATCGAGCGCATCAGTAACCACCAGACCTTTGAAGCGAAGTTCGTCGCGCAGCAAATTCGTTAGTATGTCGCGAGAGAGAGTAGCCGGTAAGGGTTGCGATTCAAAGGCCGGCACGGCGAGGTGACCCGTCATAATGGAGTCGACATCATGAGCAATGGCTGCGCGGAACGGAACAAGTTCAACAGCCTCGATGCGGTCTTTGGGTTCATCGATGCGAGCCAGTTGCATGTGGCTGTCCTGGGAAGTGTCGCCGTGACCAGGGAAGTGTTTGGCGGCCAGCAGCACATAACTGCCGGGATCAGAGTGCGCACCCTCGATGAAGGCGCCGACGTCCGCCGCTACCACCTGGGGATCTTCCCCAAACGAACGCGTGTTGATGATTGGGTTATCGGGGTTGTTGTTGACATCAGCATCCGGAGCAAAAGCCCAATTCACGCCGAGCGCGCGAGCCTCGCGGGCAGTAGCCGCACCGAGTTGCTGAATCGCGTTTAAGTCATGGGCGGCTCCGAAGGCCATGAGGTACGGAAAGCGGGCAGTCTGCGCCACACGCATCGAGGCGCCGCGTTCGAAGTCTGAGCCAACCAGCAGAGGAGTTTTGGCGGCGTGCTGCATGTGGTTAATGAAGGCCGCCATTTCGAAAGGCTGCGCGCCCATCACATCACCATTGCGAATGCGTCCGGCGACGATGAAGCCGCCCACGTGAGAATCGTGGACCCAGTGATAGAAGCGCTGGTATTCTTTATTGCCGGATTCCGGGTAATCACCGTAGCCGCGAGCGATGACGAGCTGCGCGACCTGGTCGTGCAGAGTCAGTGAGCGGAGCACCGGAGATACAACAACCGCCGCATGCTTTCGACTGGGCGATGGTGGACGCGCAGAACAAAGCGCGGCCAGGCACAATACCGGGAAGTATCGCGGACAGGCCATGAACCCCAATATAGAGGAATGGCTCTGAGAAAAGTCAATCCTGCTTCAGCACTCCTTAAGATGGCCAGCAGCTGGGTTCCAGCTGAGACGTTACTTGGATTGCGCTCGCTTACGAGTGGACGCAACTTGCGAGGCAGCCGGTTTGCGCGGAAAATTCAATAACCGCTTAGTCACGCGAACCAGGTTGACGATCTCATTGGCGCTTTTCTGGATGACAGCATCCGCCCCTGTAGTTTCCGGTTTCAGACCGAGATTCTCGGCAAAGCCGGTCAGCAGAATAATCGGCTTCGTGTAATTCAATTCGCGCAGCTGCTGAATTAATTCCAGACCATCGACCGGGGACATCCGGTAATCGGTAATGACCAAATCGAACGTTTCCTTAGCGGCAAGTTTCAGCGCCTCGCGGCCACAACGGGCGGGAAGCACAGTGTAGCCCAATTCCTGCAAGACGGAACGCCGGGCCATAATCCCGTCCGCGTTGTCATCTACGAGCAAAATTGTTGCAGGAGTTGAGGCGCTCTGTAAAAGGGGAGATCGCATTAAAGACTCAGCGACGGTAGCAAACAGCTACCCGCGCTGTCAACGGACTCCTATCCAACTCAAAACTTGGAAGATCGAGTTCTTGACAGAAGAACGAAATGAGGAACAGTTCTCTAATCGACCTGTCGGGGCGCCTTGTACCCGGCTTTCGCGACGATCTGATATTTAATGGCTTTGCCTTTTTCGTTCACGATACGGAGCGGCTCATTCGTTTCGGGATTGATCAACTCGACTTTGATGTGACGAAACTTACCATCGCGAGCCACGTTAGTTGGATGATAAGCAAACGAATACTGATCGCGCAGCGCCTGCTCGATCTGCCGAAAAATCTGCGGATATTCGCCGGTGAAACGCGGGAAGAAGCTTAAACCGCCGCTCTCTTTGGAAAAGGTCTTCATTTCATTGTCGGCCTGCAAGAAATCCATGTTTTGGATCTGGGCGCCCATGCCGCCGCGGCCCTCGAGGGCCATGCGGGCGATCTGCAGGATGCTAATCGTATAAATCGGAACACCGGATTCCTGTAAATCCTTGCGCGCAGTATCAAAAGTAATCTTGCTGAAAGTATCGAGGCCAGTGCCAATCAGCAGGATTGCTTTGCGCCCTTCAATCGAAGACATCCGGTCCGCCATATCCGTCAGAGCATCGAAGACGTTCGATTCGCTGAAGCCGGGAATCCGCAACCGGGACATGGCTTCTTCAGCGCGCCGCTTATCGGGCGAAAAGTCCGAGAGGATCGTGGGGCGGAGATCATAAGCGACGACCGCCACATTGTCGTCCGGCTTGAGCGTCTGCAGGAAAGTATAGGACGCCTGCAGTGTTTCGTACCATCCGTAACTCCAAAACTGCTGGAAGCGGCCGCTGAACTCGATTAACATGCAAATCGTCATCGGCGCTTCGCCTAGACCGGACTGCGTGATCTGCTGCGGAACGCCGTCTTCCAGAATGCGGAACTTGTCAGGCGACAGCCGCGGGATGAAGTGGTTCTGGTTGTCCAGTACAGAAACATCCACATTGACCGTGGTGGCATTTGACCGAAAAGTCGGCGTGTCGGCCGGGACTTCTTTGGGCTTCTTATATTCCGAGGGTATTGGGGGCTGATCGGGAGCGGGGGCCGTGGTGTCGGTCGCCGGCTTCTTCGGCTTCGCAACCGAGTCACTACTCTGTGACTGTGGAGCGTCCTGAGCGGGCAAAACGGAGGGCCAAATAGTGATTGCCACCGCCGCAAGAATCATTGCGCCGGCGCGCAGAGTTGAATATCTCATAACTACTACCTTTGTCAGTGCCACTAGGCACAAAAAACACACTCTCAGTGAACCCAAGGGCCTCGCTTTGAGTCTTTCTTGCGAAGATAGACCTCAAACTTCTTCTTAGCACGGCGCAGTTTCCAATCCTGGTAACCGGCCACTAAGGGATTGCGCACGCGGCCCTGCAGCGTCTGTCCACGCAATAAGACGTAACCGCCAACCATTCCGCCTAAACTGGCGATCGCGGCGACCGCACCTTGACCGCCCGCAATCGCCATATAAGATTGCAGAAAAATAACAGCACCAATAATAAGAACGAAATACTTGGTCTTGATCGGGATAAGAAACCCAAAGAGAATTGTCTGATTCGGAAACAGCACACCGAAAGCGACGAGAATGCCATAAATCGCTCCCGAAGAGCCCACCAGCGGGAAATTCACACCGCCGAAAACATAAGCGGCGATGATGCTTGTGACTCCTGCAATGATGCCGCAAGCAAGATAGAAGGTGACAAATCGACGGGTTCCCCAGGTGCGCTCGAGTTCAGCGCCAAACATCCAGAGAGCTAACAGGTTCCACAGCACGTTGGTGATGCCAGCATGCAGGAACATGTAAGTGACCAATTGCCAAATCGCGAGGGAATGGACCACCTGCGCCGGAACGAGGGCCAAAACGGCAGGAAGGAACGATCCGGCACGGCTCGAGCGCAGAATGAAATCAAGTACTGAGACCGAAGCGGTGACAATCAGCAGCCACTTCACGCCCGTAGGAAAGCGATTTGAAGGGATATACCGATTCACGTAAGAACGCGAACTGAAAGGCATCGGCTGCGAGCTTCCTCAAGTCGAGAATAACAAAGGGACGACGAGCCGAGGGGCCATGAGGTTAGCCGTCAACCAAATTTTCTCGGACAGAGACAAACCTCAGTG
>DATAYL010000153.1:0-40393 GCA_036272575.1 Bryobacteraceae bacterium
GCTTCGAGCCTCAGCGTGTTTTCAAGCCACGCCATATAGATTTTGGTGCGGATCTTATGTCCCGCCATTGCCGCCTTATCGAAGAGCTGTTTGGTGAAGACAGAATCTTTTAATTTCGCGGCCCAAGGCGCCACCGCCAGCGCTCGCGCCTGTTCATTCTGCCGTCGCTGCTGAACCGAAGGATCGCGCTCATCCGCCCTCTCCAGTGTCTTTAAAGAATCTTCCAGATTGTCGAGAAATCCCATTTGCGTTAAAACATTGGATGGATCAAACCCTCAATGCTATACAGAAATCTGCCCCTTATATTCTGTTCATGAGCGCCACACGTGCCATGCCCGGCGGATGGGCGGACCGCGAAATTTTGCCAAGAGGCCCGAACGGCCGTTCTTTATGTCGCTGGTGCAGTCTGGAAGTACCCGCAGGACGCCAGACTTTTTGCTCCGATTGGTGTGTCGCGGAATGGAAACTGCGCTCGAACCCAGGATACTTGCGGGAACGTGTACTCGAGCGCGATCAGGGCGTGTGCGCCCGTTGTGGCTTAAACTGCCTGGCGCACTACCGCCACATCCGCCGACTCCGTGGAGCAGCCCGCGCGAAGGCCATCGCTGAATGGAAGCCCGGTAGCCGGAAATCGCTATGGGATGCTGACCACATTGTTCCGGTCGTCGAGGGCGGTGGGGAGTGTGATCTCTCCAATATGCAGACCCTCTGTCTCAAATGCCATCGCATTTGTACCGGCGAACTTCGAGCCCGTCTCTCTCCCAAAGCCTCTCAAAAACTCTAGTTCGCTTCGTCTAACGGGCAAAACAGCTAAACGCACACTTGGTGAGAACGGACTCGAAGTGTACGTCATCGGGCTGGCGGCATGGGATGTTGGAGTTGCTACCGGAACGAGAGCCAATTAGTCCAGATAAAAGGCGAGAATTTCAGGATAATGCGCGCCGTGAATGGCTACGGCCGCCCGTCTGCGTTCGATACCCTAATAAGCTAAGAACCCAGCATGGCCAAAAAGCTCGATAACCTGCAAGGGAGTCTGGAATTGCTAATCCTTAAGACTCTCGAGCGAGAGGCGAACCACGGATTCGGGATTACCGTTCACGTGGAAACAGCATCCGAAGGGCTGCTCAAGATTGAAGAAGGATCGTTGTATCCGGCCCTCCATCGCTTGGAGCGCGACAAGCTAGTTTCAGGGTCATGGAAAGTGACCGAGCATGGACGCCGCGCACGCTTTTACTCTTTAACCCCAACCGGGAAAAAACGCTTGGCCGAGACTCGCGAAAACTGGAGACTGGTTTCTCGTGGAGTAAAAAAATTTCTGAAGTTCGGATGAAGAGCCACTTTGAAATCCATTGCTGGTGGCATCTACGTAGGCTGCGCGGAGTTAAAGTGTTTGGCCGGTTTCAATTAGACTACTATTGCCGTCAACGCTTCGCCCGCTGGATCGTCAAGGGTTGTCCATAAATCTCGAGAAACACCTCGGCGACCTCACCAGCGGCCCAAATCTCCAGATCCGGATCCATCTCCGCTTCAACCTGCAGATTGATGTTCCCGTCGGGTGCGACGCTCGTAATGTTGCGCACTTTCTGCTCATGTCCCCGGTCAAGCGCGTCGGCAATGCGTAAAATCGGAGCCAGATAGTTGACTGCTCTCCTCGAATCTAACTCGAGTGCCTGGAAATGAGAATGGCGGGCCTGTGGCATCGACTTGCGGTGGAACCGGCAAAGCGCCGCAATCGTAAGCCGCTCCTTGTCAGTAAAGCCGGGAAGATCGGAATTGGCCACCAGATACGCCGAGTGCTTGTGATGCGCCGTGCCACTTACAAAGTGACCTATATCATGCAGATATCCTGCTGCTTCAAGCAATTTGCCGGCGGCCGGCGCCAGTTTGTGCAGCGGCTGAAAAATTTCAAACAGCTGGCCCGCCAAACAGGCCACATGCCGTACGTGCCGTAGAGATACACCATATCGTTTTGCCATGCTTTCGCATAAAACCCGCTGCTCCCGTGAGAGCTGCGCAAATTGCCGTCCGACTCGCCGCTGTGCCAGATCCGCGATGATGCCGTCGCGCACGCCGGCTGCGGAGTAGTAAAGCGAGCGATGTGCAAACGTCTTCAATACTGCCCGGAAAACTGCCGCGCCGGCCAGAATAATTTCTGCCCGTTTGGGACCAATGCCGGTGATTTTGCGCCTGGCATTCACATCGACGATGCTCAGATTCGCAAATAGCTCATCTAACTGAGTAGCTGAAATCTTCATGCCATCGGCGGTGTCGCGTTTCGCCCGGGGAATTTGGTTGGCCGCACAGACCAGAGCCGCTGCCGTGGCCGAGGTGGCCACCGCTCGGTCGAATTTCTCGTTACCATGTTGTTTGCCAAATGGGCCAAGCTTCTCTTCTATGTAGGCTTCCAGGCGGTGCAATTCGTCCCGGCGGGGTGGGTCATGCAGCATAAATACTTCGGTTAGGCGGACGGCACCGAGCGGTTTTGAAACCGCGTCAATAAGTTGGCCATTCTGACTGATAATCAGTTCGGCACTCCCACCTCCGACATCGATGATCAGCGTCCGCTCCTTCGGACGCGACCAGCGTGACTCGACGCCCAGGTGAATCAATCGGGCTTCTTCGGGACCCGAAATAATCTCGACCTTGGTTCCGAGAGCGTTACCCGTGCGGTGCAAAAACTCGTCCTGGTTGCTGGCGTCGCGCACGGCACTCGTAGCGACCGCGCGAATGGCGATTGTTTCGAGCCTAGCGTAGGCGGCCGACATGCGCGCGAGCGTTGCGGCGAGAAAATCGAGCGCCTCCTTGCTGATTTTTCCCTCTCGGAAGACACTTTCACCGAGGCGTGTTACTTGGCGGTCCTGTTCGAGAATGCGAGTCTCGCCATGGTTCACTTCTGCTGCCATCATCCGGACGGAGTTGCTACCGATGTCGACGGCTGCGTATCGTGGCATATTCGTTTTATAGCAATCGTTTGCGGCGCGTAGTGTCAGGATGCTTATTCAGCGAGCCAATAATCAATATCGACCTATTGGAAGCTTCAGTAAAATTAACTTAAACAGCAGTATTGTTTTAGTATTTCGCTGGAATTGTGTAATTATTGTTCATTAGCTATTAGGCTCACCACCACCGCTGGTACCAGTATTCGTTTGTTTACTTTTGCGTCCTCTGATTCAGGTCAGACGCCGTTGGCCGCAGATCGGCAGCGTCTGACGTCCGCAGACCGGCAGGAGCAGCCGAAGACCATAGATCGGCAGCACCTGGAGCTAGAAGATTTACTAGCGGTCGGCAACCACTTGTCTTCCTTGGTGATTCTGGTCGTGGAAGATAATCCCGCCGACCGCTATTTAATCGGTGCCTCGCTTAATGCCGAAGAGCCCGGCTGCGAGATAATCGTTGCGGAAGATGGCGACGCCGCGGTTCAGTATCTTGCTGCCCAGAAGCCGGATCTGGTCATACTTGATTTGAATTTACCGCGGCGTAGCGGGCTTGAGGTTCTCCGTTATATACGCGCGGAGAACCGTTTAGAAGGTCTGGTGGTGGTTATTTTCAGCTCCTCTCCGAAAGAGTCTGTCGAGCGCGACGCTCCCCAGGCGGACGCGCACATCCAGAAGCCCTTCGAACTGGATCTTTTTCTGCAAGTGGGGAAACAGGCTATGCAATGCCTTCGTCAGAACCAGGAGCGAAGCTCTCAACTGAACGCCACTTAGGTTCCGTCGAGATCTGTAACTTGCTTTGTGACCGAATTTCGGCGTTGGGACTGATTATCAGCGCCAAACACTTCTGGGGTGCTTCGCCCGCGGAAGCGAGAAAACTGGGCGGCACTGCCCGCTAAACTAGGGGTTCATGCTTTCTTTGAATTTTCTTCGCGCTATACCGCTGTCTGACGCTGCATGACTTCGGTTCTGCGCCCGGTATCTACGCGCTATAGAAACTGGATGCTGCGTTGGGAAAACGATCTCTGTTTCCGCTCCAACGATCGAGTGGTTCGTCCATTTGAATTGGGCGGAGAATGGGCGGAGAACTGGCTTTCCGGCTTCGACGCAATAAAAAAAACCGAGGATCTGATCGCTATGAATGCCGAGATTATCCGGCGCAGCAATGAATTCTTCGGTTACCACCCGCCGACCGATTTCGAGCTCTCGGGAGAATGGCTGAGCTTCACCTCCCCGGTAACTACACCGTACCCGGAGAACAATCTCGTGCGCGCTCTCTGGTTTCCGGCAAAAAGATCGTCGAAAGCAGTTGTTCTATTACCTCACTGGAATTCGAAATTGCCGCAGCACAACGCACTCTGCCGTGGCCTCCAGCGCTTGGGGATCTCCGTGCTCCGCATTAGCTTGCCGTATCACGATGCTCGCACGCCCGCCGGGTTGACGCGTGCCGATTACGCTGTGTCGGCCAACATCTGCCGTACCATTGACGCAACAAGACAGGCCGTGATCGACACGCGTGCTTGCTTCGATTGGCTACAACAGCGGGGTTTTACGGATCTCGGAATCGTCGGAACCAGCCTTGGCTCCTGCTACGCTTTTCTCGCGAGCGCGCACGATGAACGGATTCGTGTGAATGTCTTCAATCATTGCTCCACCTATGTTGCGGACGTTGTTTGGGAAGGATTGTCTACGCGGCATATCCGCCAGACGTTGGAAAACGAAGTTACGTTGCCGGAACTGCGGCAGATGTGGGAATGTGTGAGCCCTCCCAGCTATTGGGACAACTTTTCAGCCAAGAAGCACCAATCAAAATTTATCTACGCGCACTACGACACGACCTTTCCGGTGCACCTATCGAAAGAAGTGATTCAGAGCGCTCGGCGTCAGAAGTGGCAACACGACGTAGCGGTCTTGCCATGCGGCCATTACACACTGGGAGCATTTCCCTTCAAGTACCTGGCCGGGTATGAAATTTGCTCTTACCTAAAACGCCATCTGTGAGCGGCTGCTCGGCTATCCTGGATTGAGGCGCGCCTGCTTAGCACCTGGGGTTACTCGTTTTGGCGCGAGCCAACCAATAGCGTGAATGAACAAAATTAGAGAAGCCGCGCTTTTCTCCGCCTTGAGTCTGCTACTGGTGCTCCACACGACCGTTCTACGTGGGCAGTCCAGTTCGCAAAGCGGCGGCGCTTCTGGCGGTAGCGGAGCCGGTGGTATTCAAACCGGCGGTTCGGGCGTATCCTCTTCGCAGTCTTCCGGACAAATAACAGCGACTCCGCAGATGGGCGATCCGAAGTTCCAGGGCAGCGTTCCGCAGGGCCAGGCGACTTCCGCCACCATTCCTCTCTCCTTTGGAACAGCTATCAAGAAAGGTTTGCAGACGAATCTTGGCCTGCTCACCAGTGAGGAGTCCAGCCGTGAGATCCGGGCACAGCGGCTACGAGCTCTGAGCACGCTGCTGCCGAAGGTCACCGGTCAGGTGGGGGCCACCGAGCAGCAAATAAATCTGCAAGCCGTCGGATTCCTGTTCCACTTTCCGGGTATCAACATTCCCTCGATCATAGGCCCTTACAACTACGAGATCGCGTCTGCCAACGTGAGCGCGGCTTTGTTTGACTTCTCGGCGATCAGCAACTTCAAAGCGTCAAAAGAAGAAACAAAGGCTTCGGTCTTGACAATCAAAAATGCCCGCGATCTGGTGGTGCAAGCGGTGGGCAATGCCTATTTGCAGATCATTGCCGACGCTGCCCGAATCACTGCGACACAGGCGGAGATCGAGGCCGACCGTGCCGTCTATATCAATGCCACCCTTCGTCATGATGCTGGCACGGCAATCGCGATCGATGTTCTTCGTTCCGAGGTCGAGCTCAAGCAGCGGCAACAGCAGTTGGTGGCCGTGAGCAATCAGTTCGAAAAGGACAAGCTCACGTTGGGTCGGGTAATCGGTTTACCGGTGGGCCAAGACTTTAGCGTTGCCGATCCCTCGCCTGCCGTTCCCCTGACCGCCATTTCGGTGAGCGAGGCTCTAAGCAAGGCTTATGAACATCGGCCTGATTACCAGGCTGCCAAAGCACGCGTGCTCGCGGCTCGGTTCACGTTGCGCGGAGCCAAAGCGGAACGTTACCCGACCTTGTATGCCAACGGTTTTTACGGTGCTGAGGGGCTCGGTTTGTTTTCGAACTCCCATGGCGTTTTCAATGCAACCGCCACCCTGCAGTTCAACATCTTCGACGGCGGACGCATCAAATCGGACATTTTGCAAAACGATGCAGAATTGCGCAACCGCTCGAACGAACTAGAAAATCTCCGCGGCCAAATCGATCTCGAAGTACGCAGCGCTCTCCTCGATCTGAATTCCGCCCATGAGCAGGTAGATGTTGCGCAGACAAATTTGCAGCTTGCCACGGAAACGGTTAAACAGGCCCGCGACCGGTTTTCCGCCGGCGTGACGAACACGGTCGAGGTCGTGCAGGCCCAGCAATCACTGGCCGATGCCAACGAGAACCTAATTTCCGCCCAGTTTCAATACAACTTGGCCAAGGTGTCTTTGGCTCGGTCTTTAGGCCTGGCAGAAGAAAGTATCGGCACTTATTTCGCGAACCAACCGTAACGCTCATTTCTCCATATAAAAGTTCCCGGCAAACAGGGCGTCGATACCCGAAGAATAAAAACTCCGCACCGCATCGCGCGGCGTGCATACCAGGGGATCACCGAATAGATTGAAGCTGGTGTTGTAGAGGACGGGTAGACCGGTCGCCTTTCCAGTCGCTGTCAGAAGGCTGTGGTACAGCGGATTATCCTGTTGTCTGACCGTATGCACTCGTATCAAATCGCCGCTTAGAAGGGCAGCCGAAAACTGCTTACGATACTCCGGCTGTACTTCCCCCACCGTTGCCAGGTACCGCGCGTTTGACCCAGCGCGAAAATATTGGGCCGCTATTTCTTCTGGTACAGAGGCCGCGAATTTCCTGAAAGCTTCGCGATGTTTGATAAACACGTTCAGATTTTCTGTCGAATAGGAGTTCAACGGCGATGCGAGAATACTGCGGTTGCCGAGTGCCCGCGGCCCAAATTCCATACGGCCTTGCATCCACGCAACAATCTTGTTGTCCGAGAGTGCCTGCACGGCTTTCTGCACCAGTTGCTCGCCGGTTAGCAGAAATTGAAAGCGTAGTTTGCAGTTTTCGAGAATTTGTTTGATCTGATTCGGTGGATAATCGGGTCCGAGACAAAGTGATAGGAATGGAACTGGCTCTGTTTTCGCGAAGAAGTTGTGCCATGCGTGCAGGGCCGCGCCCAGGGCAGTACCGGCGTTGCCTGAGACAGGCTGCACAAAGACGTTTGGAAACTTCTGTTCGAGCGAACGGATCAGCAGAGCATTCATCGCGAGTCCTCCGGCTATTGCCACGTTTTCGGCGCTGCCGAGCATCGCGGCGACCGTTTCCTCGATGACCAATTGCAAGCTACTTGCGAGGTCCGCTTTAGCGTGCTCGAACTCGCCCATGGAGATGTAAAACTTGTCACTAAAGCCGCCCTCCAACAGGCTGTCCGCATCAAAAAAGCTACGATCGAATTTCGGCCAGCCAGTGTGGCCGCCAGCGATGAGGCGTCGGAAAACGTCGGCCACGCGCGGCTCGCCTTGGGAGGATAACCACTGTACTTTGTGTTCATCGGCTCGCGCTTCGAAACCAAGTAGCTCGGTCACGCGGTTATACAAGTCGCCCAACGAGTCGGGATAATAAAGCTCGCGTACCCGCGTCAACTGATTACCTTTGCCATGGAACAGGACGGCCGAGCGGAAATCGCCGGCGCGATCCACGCTTAACACGTGCGCTCGATCAAACCCCGATGCATAATACGCCGAAGCGGCATGTGCATCGTGGTGATCAATAACAATCACCTCGCTAGTCGGAAAGCGCGCCCGAAGCGTAAGCAGGGACGTGCTCTCCGAACCGGCGGCAAATGGCCTCGCGATCGCGACGCCATCGATCTGATCCGGTTTGACACGCGCTATTTCCAGAGCCAAAGCGAAAGCCTCGTCTGGAAATGCACCCGAACGATAATTGCGCGTCAGCTTGGCCTGCTCAACGGCGGAAGCGATCTGACCATTCACAATCACACAACACGCGGGATCGCTAAGCAACCCGCCTAAGCCAACTATGATCTGTGCCATTGTTTACGCAGCCGGTTTTGTAGCGTCGGGTTGACAACCCGCGTTTCATTGCCAAACTGGTCCCTCATACCCTGCTGAGCCGCTCAATCGCGCGCTCACGGCCAATACACGCAAAAACGGCAAACGCACTCGGCCCCACAGATTGACCGGTAAGCGCGGCTCGGCTTGCGTTTATGAGAAGCCCGGCTTTAACGCCCCGCTCTTCCGCCAATTTCCTGAGCGCCGTCTCCACGCTCGTCTCGGAAAACTCGCTTTGCGTTGCCAGCCGTTTGCCAAGCTCACGCACGAGTTCCCTAGCGCCCGAAGCATTCAGCTTCTCCATGGCCTGATGCTCGATTGGAAAATCATCCGCAAAATAGGCGCGTCCCTTGATCGGAAAGTCGAGCAGTGTGGCATAGCGCGATCGGATGGTATCTACCACATGCTCAAAAAAGCTCTCGTCGCCAAATGGGGTAAGTTTATGATCGCTCAGTACTCTCCTTACCAGGGGCGCGAGCGCGCCAACCGGCATTGTTCGCAGATGCTGCGAGTTCAGCCAGAGTGCCTTCGCATCAATAGGATCGCTTTCACTGAAATTGACCACGGCGTTGCTGCGATTCACGCCTTCAAAACTGAAAGCCGACACCAGTTCCTCAAGACTCATCTGTTCGCGATTATCTTTGGGAGACCAGCCGAGGAGGCAGAGAAAATTGATATACCCCAGCGGTAGAAATCCGGCATCGCGATAAGTCATCACGCTTACCACTGGCCCATGTTTTCGCTTCGACAGCTTCGCGCCATCTGGAGCAATCAGCAGCGGTAAATGAGCAAAGTGGGGAACGCTTCCTGCGGCGGCTTTAAACAATAATATGTGCTTGAAAGTATTCGAAAGATGGTCCTGTCCCCGAATCACATGCGTAATTTGGAGATCGATGTCGTCAGCGCAGGAGGCCAGATGATAGGTGGGCATCCCGGTGCTGCGCAGCAGGGCAAAATCTTCCATATCAGCGGTCGATTTTGACTGCGGCCCATAAACCTGGTCCACAAAGGTGACCTCTCGCGCCGGATTACGCTCCACCCGAAAGCGAATTACGAATGGTTCACCAGCATCGGCCCGGCTTTGACTTTCTTCCGCGCTCAGCGCGCGCATCGCTGGATGGCACAACCACGGACCTTCTGCATGAATGTCCTCTTGTTCCAGGTCCGCCGCCGGCGTGAAATCGCGATACGCCAAACCCTTCGCCAGTAACTCGTAGGCCAGCTTGCGATGCAGATCCAGCCGGTCGGATTGCCGGTAAAATTCATCCCAACTTAGATCGAGCCAGTTCAAGCCTTCATAGATGGAATTCAGCGAAGCTTCCGTGTTGCGATCGAGATCTGTATCGTCGATCCGCAGCACCATGCTGCCACTATTCCGTCGAACATACAGCCAATTAAAGATAAATGTGCGCGCGCTGCCGATGTGCAAATAGCCAGTCGGAGAAGGCGCGAAACGGGCGCGAATCATGAATCTCCAGTGTACAGACGTGCAAAAAGATCCTGAAATTGAGCAATGGACAACTGCTCCGCGCGCAAAGAGGCTTCCGGCTGTTGCTCGATGGCATCCCGGTAAATGCCGCGTAGGTTATTCCGTAGTGTCTTACGCTTTTGCCGGAAGCATGCACTGACAAAATGTAAGAGAGGCTCTAAACGCTCGACCGACTTTGCTTTGCGCCTTAGCAGGAGCGCGCCCGATTCCACTTTCGGAGGCGGCACGAAAGCTTCCGGCGGAACTTTGCAAACTAACTCAACATCGCAAACCAATCTGGTGGCCACAGTCAGATAGCCGAAGTCCCGGCTTCCGGGGTTCGCAAGTAAACGTTCAGCCACTTCCCATTGCGTCAGGAACACCGCTCGGGGAAATCGACTATCCAACCTTACGAACTTCTCCACAATCGGCGAAGTGATGTAATACGGCAAGTTTCCGGCGACAACGGCAGACCCCCATTGCGAGAGATCGGTTGCAAGCACATCTGCCTGATGCAGGGTTAACTTCGTTTCGCCCGCAAACTTCGTGCCGAGATAGTGAACGAGTGCACGATCTATTTCCACCGCATGCAATTCATCTGTCCGAGGGAGAAGATGCTGAGTCAGTGCTCCGCGTCCAGGACCAATCTCGATAACTCGATCGCTGTGTTCATTACAGGTGGCTCGCGCGAGCCGCTCCAGAACGGCATCGCGAATCAAAAAATGCTGCCCAAATTTACGCGGCAAACCTCAGTTTAGATGGTGTAGCAGTTACGGATGCCATTTCCGATACTCAGTTATGCTTCAATAGCCAGGTATTTTCGAGCACGAAGGCGACGCTCGACGGCAAGCCACTCACTCACGTGCGGGGCTCGGCCAACATGGCTAGCTCAGCACTGGTCCGTACCGCGCCGGCCGGCAGCGTAACTTCGAACTTAGAGCCGCGGCCCACGTGGCTCTCGACACGAATCTCACCACCGTGTGCTTTGACGATCGCGGCCACGAAGCTCAACCCGAGGCCGAGGCCTTTTTCGGGATTCGGATCAGGTACGCGATAGAACCGGTCAAAGATGTGCGGTAAATGATTCGGAGGAATACCGACCCCGGAATCCTGGACGGTCAGGTGTACGTTCGCGCCGCGTGTCTCCACTGTGGTACGGATCCAACCTCCCGACGGCGTGTACTTTATGGCATTCGACAGTAGATTTGTGATTACGCGCTCAATTTGTGTTCGATCGCCTTCGCACAATACCGCACCACGCGGTAAGTGCGCGAGAGTGACCTGAGAGGCTTCGGCCGGAATTTGAAACTGATCTACCAAGTCGCCGACCATTTCATTGAGGTCTAATACGCCCTTCTTGACCGGAAGCTGCCCCGATTCGGATTGCGAAAGCAGAAGCAGAGCCCGCACCAAATTGGCAAGCCTTTCCACATCTTGCAGTGCGTTCTCAACCGCTTCCTGTAACTGCTCCTTGCGCGTGGCAGTAAATAGCGCGACTTCGAGTTGCCCCTGAATCGCTGTTAGCGGCGTCCGCAGTTCGTGCGATACATCGGTCGAAAATTGGCGGATCTGCTCAAAAGAGGATTTCAGCCGTCCGCTCATCTCATTGAACGAATCGATCAGCCGATCCAGTTCGTCATCGGCACCCCGCTTAGGAATTTGCAGGCCTAGGTTTGAACCGGTGATATTTTGGGCGGCACGTTCGACCGATTGCAAGCCCTTTAGAGCGCGCCCAGTCGAATACCAGCTCAGCGCGGTGCAGACAAGGAGCGCAATGGGGAAGAAGATCAACCAGTTGCGCTGAAATTTTCGCAGGACGAGCCGATCCTCGGCCAGGCTTCGTCCTTCTGCCACATACCACGGTCGTCCGTGTTTGCTGTCCATCATAATACTGCTCAGCACCTGGTAAGGGGTGCCGTCGGTACGGTGAATGGTCTTCAGAATTGGTGTGCGGGTCCGCTGTATTTGTGCCAGCTCGGCACGAATCATCTGACGGTTCCATAGTTCGTGCAGTTGCGGATCGGTGGTAGCTTGATTGAGAGTTCCATCGTCTTCCGCGATAACGTAGACTGTCTTCAGCCTGCTAACCTCGGCGACTTCTTCCGCGTCACTTTGATCTACTTCGTCCCAGAGCGGTTGTCCCGTTTTCTCGTCGAAACTGAACCAACCTTTCAGAGTGCCTAGTTGCCCGCTCAACTGATTCTCACTCTGCGTGGCGAGGACCGTGCGCAGAGCGGTTGTCGAGACCCAGCCCATAATGGCCAGCAGCGCAGTCAAGATCAAGAGAAAGGTCGAGGCCAGCCGGAAGCGGAGTGTCCGGAAGAAGCGCAAAGACGGAATCCGGCGGAACGACATAAAGCTACTATGCAGGCAAATGGTCCATCGTCGCGGCAGGTTGCCGATCAGGCGTGTCAAGCATGTAGCCGATCCCCCGAACGGTGTGGATCATTTTGTCCATAAACTTATCATCAATTTTGCTCCGCAAGTGCCGTATGTAAACATCCACGATGTTAGTTAAGCCGTCGTAATCCATGTCCCAAACGTGCTCAACGATCATGGTCCGGCTCAGCGGCCGGCCGCGGTTGCGCATCATGTATTCGAGGATGCTAAATTCCTTTGGTGC
Organism: Bryobacteraceae bacterium; assembly: GCA_036272575.1. Classification (GTDB taxonomy): domain Bacteria; phylum Acidobacteriota; class Terriglobia; order Bryobacterales; family Bryobacteraceae; genus Bog-105. The sequence continues at coordinate 12,216 of DATAYL010000153.1, forward strand.
GAGTTCGATATTTTCACCATTCCGAATAACTTTGCGGCGAATGCAATCGAGGCTGAGATCGCCCACTTGCAGGCGCTCGGGAGTGGGTTGCCCACGGCGCAGCAGAACACGAGCGCGCGCCAGCAGCTCGACAAAAGCGAATGGCTTGACCAGGTAGTCGTCCGCGCCTTGCTCGAGCCCTTTCACGCGGTCATCCACCGAGTCCCGGGCGCTTAGAATTAAAACAGGCGGGATCGTTTTTCGATTTTTGATCTTTTGCAACACCTTCAGGCCGTCCATATCGGGCAGTCCGAGATCCAAAACCACCAGGTCATATTCAGTTGCGTGGACACGCTCGACGCCGTGTTCGCCGGTATGCACCACATCGACAGCGTAACCGGCGCTTTGCAGACCGCGCGAAAGGAAATCTGCAATTCTCTTCTCATCTTCCACCACTAGAACACGCATAGCAATAATTGGCCGACCAACTAAAGTTTAGCTAGTTCCCGCTGCCAAATGGGCGCGATAGCGTCAAACCTTGCAACTGCGCTCTTACATTCGGTTCGGAGTCAGGGGTTTGATGCGATCAATCGCCTGAGGCAGGCCGGGGTTGTTGAACGGGGCTTGAACGGAAAAATGCACCGACGGATTTGATGCGCGTCCGAAGAATGGATAACGCAGTCATGAGCGCAAGTAGCACTCCCGTAAAGAGCAACACTTTGGGTACGGAGAGCGCCTGCTTCCAGACGCCGAACCAACGTCCATAGACGATTTCGATATGTACCCAATAGACCAGCAGAGAGGTTGTGCCGAGTTGCCGGAAAAAGCTCCATTTAGCGATGGCGCCGAGGTTTACCCAGAGGTATGCACCGGATAACATAGCAAGGACCGCTCCCAACTTGATTAGCACGAGTGCCGGGCTATTCAGCCAAAAATCGCTTTTGGTGTAAATCGAATAAGGCAGATCGGACATGTAGCGACTCAGCAGGACCACTCCGAGGCCGACTCCCAGAGTCCATTCCATGACGCGACCCATATCTTCCTGTTTGATGACACGCAGAACGCTGCCCATCGCCAGACCGAAGGCGAGGAATGAAGCCCACGGAAAAAAGCCGAAATAATTCAGGCTGGGAAAGAAGTAGGCGCGCACTAGCCAAGGAACGCTATTCGGTGAAATCAAGCTTACGACGGGCGATAGGCCGGCGATTACCAGGCCAAGCACAATACACAGGCGAATTCGTTCGAAGGTCGTGAAGACAGCCATAGGCGCCAGAATTAACATGGCCATTCCCATACAGTTCAAGATATCGACGCGCAAAATCTCGGCGCCCGGACTAGTAGGAAATCCGAACACATAAAGCTGGAGACGAAAAAGAAAAGCAATTAGGAAAAGATAGCGGGAGCGTTTCAGGGCAGCGAAGACGCGAGCGCCCGTTTTAGCGCCTTGCCGCTCTTGGCTATCCATCAGGAACGCGAAGGTGATGCCGGTAAGGAAGAGAAAGATAGCCGGAGGCATTCCGCCTAGGAACTGCGAAAGGACGAATGGTCCTTTGGGGCGCAGGTCTGTACGGGTGAATGAGTCGAAGACATGCCCCTGGAGCATGATGACCGCAGCAAAGCCTCGCGTCCAGTCGATGAACGCCAAGCGGCCGGATGACTTTTTTGCATCGCCCATGGCATTGAATCCGGTACTTCCGCTCACTTTAGAGCAGGTCCCGTCAAGAAGTCTGTTTCTTGACGTTTGGCGGTAATTTTAGTTCCAGTCTTCCCTTGATAGAAGGTTTTAGATTGATATCGCTGTAAGTGACGATGCGGTAATTGCCGGAGGGCTCGAGGAACTTTTGCTGAATTGGGTAAGCGGCATCATTAGGAATCCACATCTCGATCCGGCTGAGCCGTTTAGCAACTTCCATGTTCTTGGGTACCAGCACTAATTTTGTAGTGTTCTGGCCGGCTAACTTTTCTTCGCCCGGTGAAGTAATGGTGTAGCTCGCCGCCAAATCATGGCCCGAAGAGCCAAAGCCAAGCAGCAGGAACTGATTTAGAACGTCGAGGTTTTTTCCCACGTCATAATCCTGTACCGTGTTCAGCTTCGGATAATAAATTCGCACGATTTTTCCGAAAAAGCCGATCTCGCGAGCATCTCGCTGGCCGGAAAAATCCAGTTCAGCACGGACATCCTGACCTTTGAGCCGCTGCATACGCAGAGTACCGGTTTCCGTAATCGTGTCGCTGATGATGGCTGTGTAGGTGGCCATGGCGATATTGGCGGACATGGCGTGAAAACTAGGGGCGGCCTTATCCATACGGGCCAGCACCGCATCGACACTCTGACCGTGTAGCACTATGGCAGCGCTCAACCAAAAGACTGGGAGAAGAGTTCTCATTTTTCGCTGAAGATCTCACGGACTAGGGTGCGGTGTAGGCGATAAAGCCCTTCACTTCATGCTCCGCATCGTCTAAGATTGGTTCCACGCGCACCACGTGCCAGCGCTTGCCAGTTCGTTGATGAATCAATTGCTCCGCGCGCTCCGGCCGTTGGGCCTCGGACACGCCGGCCAGCAAATTGGCGGCCACAAATACATTGTCAGATCCGTGCATCGATGAGATTAGAGCAATGCTTGAGGCCTTCGGCTGATCGCGGAACCATGCCCGCGGAGTGGCGAAAATAAAGAGAAGAATGAAGGCAACTACGACGTCATATTGCCATGTTGCTCGGGCGAAATCCCAGAACACCATGCGTCGACCAAGACTGGTGTGCTGAATTTTGACCTCTTCTGCCACTATCGGAAGTGTAACATCGGGTCGCTACTTGAAGGCTGGGCCGGTTAGTACTTTCTCATGACCGCTAGAACGCGTCCTTGTATCTGTAGATCGCCAGGATCTACGTATATAGGAGCCATCCTTGCGTTCGCCGGTTGTAGCCGTACTTGTCCGCCCGGCTCCAGATAATAGCGCTTGAGGGTAGCTTCGGTGCCGCCGACCAGAGCCACGACAATTTCACCGTTGCGTACATCGGACGTCTTCTCGATCATGACGAAATCGCCGTTGCAAATATGATCTTCAATCATCGAATCGCCACGGACTTCCAGCGCGAAGGTATTTTCGTCGCGGACGAAATCGGAAAAATGTAGGGTCTCGGCATTTGAAATAGCTTCCACTGGAAAGCCAGCGGCGATGCGACCGAGCAAAGGTATACTGAGACCGGCCGTGCCCTCGGTGGGCTGCGGTTGTTCCTTCAGAAACCGTTCGCCGACCTCGAGCGAGCGGCTATGGTTATAGTTTCGGCGAATGTACTGTTTGGCCTCCAGCGCCTGAATGTGTTTGTGAACGGTCGCAAGCGAAGCCAAGCCGAGGCCGGATGCGATTTCTTCGTAGCTTGGACTATATCCCTGACGACGTATGAAGCTCAGTACATAGTCCATTAACTCCTTTTGTCTTCGTGTAAGCGCCATCAATTCTCCCGTGCTTTTCCTAGTGTTGGCGAATAAAGAACGAAAGTCAAGCGAAGAAAAGAACAAGCGAAGAAGAGAATGGGATCAATTCATATTCATGCCGCAGGTTCCGCCTCCACAAAATCCGCTGCCGCACATGCCGCTGCCACATTCGTTCGGCGTGGCCATGCTGGCCGAAGCGGCATGGGCTGCAAACGTGGAGTATTGCGTGGTCAGATGATCCTGACCACAGGATGGGCAGCGCACTGCTTCGGCGTCGGCGCTACGCCGCACCAATTTCTCGAATTTGCTCCCGCAATCGTCGCAAGAGTACTCAAAGATAGGCATAAGATTAAAGTATCAGGATTTGGCTGTTGAGGAATGAAGGGCTCTCAAGAGTGCTTCTTGAAACTCCTGGTACGTAACTTTGCGCGGTTTAACGACGAACTGTTGATCAGAGAACGGTAGGTGGAATGGAACGCAGAGAGTTTTTGAAAAAAGGATTGGGCTATATAGCCGGAGTGTCGATTGCGGGCAATATAGTTCGAAGCGCATTTGGGGCCCGTTCGGAAATCAAATTGATAGATTTCTCAGATTCAGGCGCGCGCAAGGGAGTGATTGTGGTAGAGAAGGTAACGAAAACAGACGCAGAGTGGAAAAAACAGCTTACGCCAGAAGAGTATGAAGTGACACGACAGGCAGGCACAGAGCCTCCCTTCACCGGCAAATATTGGAACAATCACGAGCATGGGATGTACCGCTGCGTGTGTTGTGGCAACGCGCTATTCTCATCCGATACGAAGTTCGAATCTGGGACCGGCTGGCCAAGTTTCTGGGCTCCGATTGCCAAGCAGAATGTCGAGACCAAGTCGGACGGAAGCCTGGGTATGGTGCGGACCGAAGTGCGCTGCGCCAAATGCGAGGCTCATCTGGGACACCTCTTTGACGATGGTCCTCGACCGACCGGGCTTCGGTACTGTATGAACTCCGCTTCGCTTGACTTTACGAAAAGCTAAATCGCCAGAGCGGCGGTGAGGACTAACAACGCCGCCGGTTGATTGCGCAGCAGGACGAATTGCTTGAATGACGGTTGAGCAGATTGAGAGCCTAACATCCTGGCGAATACGGTCTGGACCGGGAACGCCAGGACGAGCAAGCAAACGCCCATCAACGCAAATCTTGCCTTGTGGTTCCGGGCCATCGTTGCCCACAACGGCAGTATCAACAAGAGGAGCTGGCCGTCGTAGTAACGGTGATACGTAACGAGCAGGGTCAGAGCCGCAAGGAACGCAACGTTCGGCCAGGGGCTTGCGTCCGCGTTTGTTCGACTAAGGCGCAACACCAATAAGCAACCAGCAAGACTCCAGACGAAGTAATTTCCGGAGCACCGATCTGGAACAGCGTAAGCGGCTAGTGTTTGTCCATTCAACATTTGCCACGCAACAGGGCTGGTGATCGCTGGGTCGCTTTGCCCGCCGGATTCGAAGCTCGTCGCAATATTACGTTGTTCCGAGTCCCACCAAGTCCAATCGTGTCCAAAATGTGACACCGTTAGAATGCCCAGTAAGCTTGCTGCGAGAAAAAGCGTCAATCCCAGCAGCGGTGGTTTCCAGAGTTTCCAGAGCGCAAAAACACACAAACCGCAGAGGGCAATCTGCGGTTTGAAGCAGAGGACCACGCCCAAGAGCAAGCCACTAGCAAGACACGATTCAGCGACTGCCAAGCAGATCGAGAGCGTCGTCAAGCTGATGGCAAGAACACCTGGATTGCCATCATAAATTCCCACGTATGTAGGCGAAAAGAGCAGGATAGCCGCCCAGGCTAGCCACTGATGACTCCTGGTCAATCCGCTATGTCTCAAAAGAACTCGAACGGACAGTGCGAAGGCGACGACGAGAAGCAAGCACCATAGCGCATTGGCTATCTTCCACGGCAGCATCGCAAAGGGAACCATCCAGGGCATGGCTGCGGGCAGATAAACAGAAGGATTAATGTCTTGATCGTGTTGTATGCCTGATGGTGCTCCAGCGGCGATCAACTCCGCTTTCAGAGAAGCACGATCGTAAGGATTTGAACCATGTAACCAGCAGCGACCCGCGGCATAGACGGTTGAGAAGTCGCCGGTGGTTGAATAGCGAACCGCGCGATAGGGGCCCCGATCCAGGAAAAACAACACGCAGACCGCAAAGATAGTAATCTTCCACCAATCGCGGTGCGCGCCAGGCAAATGCGAGAATAACACGCGGAGCATTGAACTCTTGTTCAAAGATCCTCGTCCTTAGGAGCATGCCTATGTTTTGTACAAACTGCGGTAATCAGCTGGGAGATAACGCACGTTTTTGCCCGAATTGCGGGCAAGTGGCGGGTGCCGGAGCGAGCTATTCCAATGCACCGGTGAATGCGGTTGTGGTATCGCCGCTCAAGTATGACATTGAAGGACATAATCTGCAGATTGCGCGCGTACATCTTGCGCCGGGTCAGGAGATCTACGCGGAAGCGGGCAAGATGGTTTATAAATCCGCCAATGTGGATTGGGCTACGCGCATGACCGGCCAGTCTTTCGGGCAAAAAATTATCGGGGCGATTAAGCGAAAGCTAATGGGCGAGTCGCTCTTTTTCACATACTTTCAAGCAACTACGATGGCCGGCGAAGTTGGTTTCGCGGGTCACTATCCAGGTAAGATTCAGGTTTTCGAGTTGGGTGCCGGCCAGACGGTGATGGTGCAGCGTGACGGCTTCCTGTTTGCACAGGCTTCCGTCGCTTTAGACATCGCCATGGTGCGCCGTTTAGGCGCGGGATTGTTGGGCGGCGAGGGATTCATTCTTCAGAAACTGACGGGACCAGGTGCAGTGTTCGTGCATGCCGGCGGCGACCATGTTGATTTCACGCTAGCGCCGGGAGAAGTGTTGCAGGTGCAGACGGGCCACCTGGTCGCTTTTGAACCGACCGTAAATTACGATGTGCAATTGGTGGGTTCGATTCGTACTGCGATTTTCGGCGGAGAAGGCCTTTTCCTGACGACATTGACCGGCCCTGGGCGCGTGATCCTGCAAAGCATGACACTCGAACGGCTACGCCACGAACTCTCACCGGAAGAGCATCGGCACAACGGTGAGGAACGAAACCCGCTCAGCGCTATCGCGGGCGGCGATCTCGGAAGTTTCTTCCGTTCCGACGATTAACGAACGCTGTTTAGCGACAGAAGTTGATACCCGGAATTGCTGTAGATCAAATGCGCCGCCGGATCAGGGTTAGAGCTATTCGCCGGCAGGATCAGGTAGTCGAGTCTTCCGTGAGGCGCTCTGCAGTGTTGCGAGAACATGCGGTATTGCTTGACGAACGAGCGCTCGACGGCCGGATCCCTGGTGTAGGTTAGCCCAAGGACTTGCATCAGTTCGGTCGAATGCTCGAAGTGGTTGGGCACCGCAGCCGCTTTTGAGACACCTGAGGGCGGTATTCCAAGTAGACACGCCAATTCGTCATAACGATTTACGATTTCAGCGGTCGAGGTCAGCGAGCGCAGCCCGCTAGGCACGTACGTGTAATCCGTGGTGAGCGCCGGAATGAGTAGGATCAATTGGGGATCCGTTGTGCCAATGACTTCATTGCCGGGCAGATGAGTGCGCGCCCATGTTAAGAGTTGAAACTCCGGTTTTGAAGCGCGCTGTTCGGGAGCCGTTCGCAACCCCGCTATGGTCAGGCGCGTCGCGGTGGAACCAATCAGCAGAAGCAAAAGAATCGGTTCCGCGAACTTTAATCGCCAACGAGAATTCTCGACGGCACGAGCGGTTATCAGCGCTGCTAGAAAAAAACCAATAGGAAGAGCGAGGCGCTTCCAGAAATGCCACGGTTGGGTTTCAAATCCGGATAAGATCTGGAAATTCATTCCGTACAGCGCGCCGTTTATCAAGGTGGCCAACACGAAATACCCGGGATATTTCGCAAAAAAGTTCTTGGCGGCGAATAGCAGGACGAGAGTGAGCGCCAACGCCGCTGCTAGTGCGGGCCAATCCGGCCGGTGAGTAAAGGCCCCCATGCGCGCCAGCAGATGGGTCTGACCGCCTTCTGCGTTCCCTTTGAACGTGGCCAGAGCAAATGGGATGGCGAGAACCACCATAAGGGAAATCACAACCAGCGTGCGTTGCCAGACGACGCTTGAGCGCCAGAAGACGCCGCAGAGGCAGACAAGCCCAAGAGTAATGCCCCAGGCGACGGCATAATAGTAATAGCAATAAACGACCGCACCCGAAGCAATTCCGGCCGCAATCAGTAGAAAAGGGGAGGTCTCGCGCAGCGCTTTCGCGAACAACACTGCCGCCAAAAGGAGGAAGAGAAAAGAAATCTCGGGTTGCGGCGTGCGGGTTATCTCGAGCGGTGTGAGAAAAGCATCTTCACCCTGCCAAAAAGTATTTTTCAATCCAAACGGAATTAGCACCGAGGACCACGCAATCAGCCGGCGGAAGCTTACCGTCGATACCGCTTGGCGGCTTATTGCGTAATAGAGCAGAAAAAGCAGAGCCGGGAAGATGAAATCGGCCGCGATGAAGGCGCGTTCAAGACTCCGCAGCGTCCATCCCATTGCACCCAAAATCGCTCCCGGGATGAAAGGAATACCCGCGGACAGGTCGCGCCGTTCAAAATCGTCGGCTTCGGCCTGAATGCGGCCTGTTTCCATAAAGCGGCGCGCCGGCGGCCCATAGGCATGTGTCTCATCGAACGTCAGAGCAGAAACGGCAGGCGAGACGGAGAAGGGCAGGTAATCGCCTCGATTTCTTGCGAGTGCGACCCAGTGAGGTAGCGAGCAGAGAACCGCAACCAACAGCGTATGCGCCGCTATCTTGATTATGGGTGCTACTTGGCTGGTGTTCGAATTGGACAAAAGCCCATTATCGAAGAAGGTGAACTGCCCGCCAGCCCTGAGGCAGACAGTTCACCGTTTCTTAAGGTATTTAGTTGCGTCCGAGACAAACGTAGGAGACGTTGCCGGTGACGTTCTGGGCGAAATTGACGGTGAGCGCCGTGTTACTTGAATAGGTAAGCCAGAAGCGATTGCCGCTGCCGATGTCGAACTGCGGAGTTGCAGTGCATTCCGGGTGGACCAGATAGTAGCCGGCGAAATTATAAGTGGCCGAGGTGGCTGCGTTGAGGGTCAGCTCGCCGTTCATGTCGGTGTTGGTTTGCACACCGGTTTGAATGCGTCCGCCGGGTACCTGAACATTATTTCCGGAGTTGCCCAAGCCGAAGAAATTCATCTGCAGCATGGTGACTTCGTTTGCGTCCCAGGGACCGGGGCTGAATCCAAGATTCAGTTCGCTGCCGTTACGTTCGAAATAGGCATAAGAGCCCCCGGGTCCGCCCGTGTTGTCGAAAATCGCCAGGCGATTCGGACTGTAGGTTCCGACCTGCTGGATCCACAATTCATTGCTCGCGATAGAGCGTTCCCCAAGATAAGGGACACCGGTATAGCTCTGATCATAACGGCCCCAGGTGTAAAACGGCCAGGTAATCTGACCGACTGGGGTTTGAAACAGGTCGTTGCTGACGAGATTATTGCCAAGACCAAAGACACGGGAGTTGGAAAACGTGCCCGTGTACGTTGTACCGCTCTGGTCAAAATAAGCAGCAGAGAAAGTCAAATTGTTTGCGTTGAGGTTGAGAGCTCTTATCAGATATTGATCTGTCGGATCGCTCGACGTGGGGTTGCCGATACGAGTTCCACTGATTCCGTGGATTGTCAAACTTTGAATGTCGTTGAAATCGATACAGGTGGTGGCCGACTCGCAATGGAGCTGATTGATCGTGGCGTTACCCATGCCATTGAACCATATGGCGTGTGCATAGGTGCTCGGATCGTTAACGCTGCCGTCCCAAGGGGAACGATATTGACCATTGAAAGGAGTGATCTGATCTTCGACGTAAACCTGATTGGCCAGGAGCGCGCCCAAGCCGGAGGCGCCGGGGTTGTGAATCCAGGAATAGGTACTGGTCGAGCAGGCGATGATCCACACATTGTCGAGTTCGGTGGAACCAGTGAACAAGCCTGGTCCGAATGCATTCGTAATCAGGACGTGACGTAGGAAGGTTTGGATGAAGGTTCCGCGATAATCCACTAGTGCTTGGTTCTGGAGTTCCTGGGTCTGGTTGGCGCCGTTTCCATCGAAAACAATATTCTCTACCGCCATGAACTCATTGCCGCCTCCGGCCGCGTCCTGGCTGTCGAATGTTTGAAGAAGTGAGACGTTGCTGTTCGGAGCGAGGCGAATGACAACGCCCTGATTGGGATCACCCGGATTCGGATTGTTGGCCGAAGCACCGTACAGATAATCACCAGGTTGCAAGATGAGGGTCTTCGAAACGAGATAGCAGCCACCCGGTGGCTTTGGCAGCCAGATGAAGCGGTTGGTATTCAATGCGGCTTGCAACGCATTAGTGTCATCTGTTACGCAATCTCCCGTGGCCGAAAACGGCTCGGCCATCACGCTCACAAAAGGCAAATTGTTGAGCTGTGAATTAAAGTCAGTCTTAGTTTGCGCAACCGATAGGAGCGGCACGAGGAAAAGTAAGAGGCGAATCGATTTCATGATTGTCCTGGGCTAAAGGTCTAGAGGCCGTCGCGGAGGTTGAGCTGCGCGATCACTTCTCAGCCGTGAGTATTCAGGGCTGTCGTGGACCGCATCTTCGAATTTAACGTTAAAGTATTGAGGGGAAAAGGATAGAAAAAATAATCGCGGCGCGTGACCGATCCTTGGCTAGCCCTCGCTTAATAGGCGCCGCGAGCGAAGAGAACCGTCACAAGTGTACGAGTGAGGATATACACGTCGAGCCACAAAGACCAGTTACGGATGTAATAGGTATCTTCTCTTTGTTGAATCTCTAAATTGCCGTCGCTTCTAGCCGATACCTGCCACAAGCCTGTAATGCCCGGCGTGACCCCGGAGCGCAAAGCTCTGAAATTTTCAGGAAAACCACTGAGGTGGTAAAGCGGAAACGGTCTCGGACCGACCAGGCTCATATCGCCGCGGAGAACGTTCCAGAGTTGCGGCAGTTCATCCAGGCTGTAGCGGCGCAGAAACCAGCCGATTCCCGGCAAGATGCGGGGGTCCTTCCGCAGCTTGTAAAAACGAAACCAATTCTCGCGATCCTCGGGATGTTTCGCTAGATGATGCTCAAGCAATTGCTCGGCCGCCGGATACATGGTGCGTAGTTTGATGATACGAATGCGGCGCCCGGCCTTACCTTCCCGTTCCTGTATGAAAAAGGGGGAACCCGGGCTCACCAGTCGGATCCATAATGCAAAAAGAGCCAATAATGGCAGGCTTAACAGGAATCCGGGGAGCGCGATGAAGTAATCCAGACCCTGCTTAAGCGCCCGGTTGGATGGCAACAGTAGATTTTTTTTTACCTCCAACCCAAGCACACCACCAATGTCGCGCGACGTTATCCAAAGACTCTGGATGCCAAATAAATCCGGCACAACGATGACGTTCGGGAACGAAAGGCCTTCAACGAGATGGGACAAATGTTGGCGCTGCATTCTGGGAATTGCGATAAGGGCCACCTTGGCGCGTCCGACGAACGCCTCGGCTGCCGAGAGCGGACCGACTACTGGAACACCGTGAATGAGTTGACCCCACTTCCGCGAATCGTCATCGAGCATGCCAACCAGCACAAAGCCCAAATCGCGTTCTTTCTGCAGGATCTGGGCGACTTGCGCGCCCGTTTCGCCGGCGCCGAGAACGATCACAGGGACGCCGCAAACGCCTTTCCGAATGAGGAACTTGCGTAAGGGCGCCTCAAGTGCCGGGGCAAACACCAACGCGAAAAACAGCGTAAGGATGAGCACGCCACGTGACCATTGACCGTCGTAAAGGGTGTAGTTCCACAATAGTAGAACTACGAATATGGTGGCGGTGGCGTACACACGTCCCCGGATCCGTTGCACGGCGCTCATGCCGTAACCAGGGTAGAGGCCAACCCAGGCGTAGGCCAGCGGTAGGGTAAGTATCCCTAACGCGAGCCCCTGATATTGCGGCCGGTTCAATGCAATAGGGAAAAACGAATGGAAAAACAAACGTATTAAACAGCCAAGCAGCAATGATAATTCGAGCGCAAGGATGTCAACCAGAATGAGCGCGAGCGTGGCCCAGGATCGCTTCTTAATCTCCGGGATCTTGACAATTGCCGGTGCCGTTGCAGTGCTGCTCATATAGTTACCGGAACGCCTACACTAATCCCGAAGTGAATGGCATCAGGCATGCGAGGCGACGAGTGCACTCTCATAGATAGCCAGCAGCTGCCGATAGTTCTGTTCGGCGGTATAGTGCGCCAGGAAGTATTGGCGCATTCGCATTCTTAAGCTGGCAAGACCGGAACTGGGGAAATGCTGTGCCCGTGCATTTAAAGCACGTACCTGTTTTGCCAGATCGACGGCATCGCCTGGGGCAAACCGCATTCCTAGACCACTCTCTGCAGCCCATTCTCCCATTGAACCTAGATCGGACAAAATAACAGGAGTTCCACAAGCACTTGCCTCGATGATGATGAGGGGGTCACCTTCGTACCATACGGACGGTACCACCAAAACGAAAGCATCCTTTAATAGCTGAAGAACGTTGGCGTGATTGCAGTACCCCAACCAACTCACGTTGGCCATGTTTCGAGTACTTTCCGCCACTAAATCCCGCAGCGGTCCGTCACCGGCGATCTTTAGGGGCACGTCGGGAAGCGCTTTCCAGGCCTGAAGAAGGGTCCGGATACCCTTCTCCTCACAAAGCCGCCCGACGAAAAGAGCAAACTTGCCCTCCCCCATGCCCAGGCCCGGATCGTGTGCGATGAAGTTCGACTTCACGACGATTCTGTCGGCCGGCAAGCCACCTTCGACGAATTTACGTTTCGCGGCATCGGTCACTGCAATGTAGGTCTGGACTTTGCGCGTCCAGGTTCCCGTCATGCGGTGTGCCGTGAGCATAGCCGCGCTGACGGCACTCGCGCCCAAGCTGCCGCGATAGCAGCGATGAATGATTGCGGGGTAAGGAGCAACCGAATTGAGACACTCTTCACAAACGTGGCCGTCCCGGAAAAGTGTCGACCCAGGGCAGACCAGACGAAAGTTATGCAGCGTTTGAATGACCGGCACATGCTGCGCCGCCGCGGCGTAGTATACGGACGGTGAAATCAGGGGGAACGTGTTGTGAACGTGAACCAGGTCGGGATTGAAGCAGCTTATTCGCTGCTGAACAGTGCTGAGGGACTCGGAATTCCATAAAGTTTTTAGCGCAACGTTCCACGACGGCAGCATTTCGATCCGGTCGTTGTGCACCTGATATTGCTCGACCGAGTGACCATGGTTAGTGAGGAGTTCCTGTTCGGCGGCAACTACCTGGTCCTCTCCACCGGGCTTCTGATAAAAATTGTGTACCTGCAGGATTTTCACTTGATTGATTTCGTTCCAAGAAGAAAGGCATCGGATGCGTTAAACGCCAGGGTGCAAGCTGGGCCCGGGACGCAAAACCTGGCCAACGGCATGCGTAGAAGGGACGGCCGAGTCTTTCCCATGAAGACGCGGCATATTGAGGCGGAGCGCTCTGCGATTTGAGCGATAAGCTATGCTCGCGAACGCGATGAGCACAAGAAATCCGACGGTGGCGACATTTCCAGCCGCTGCGATGAAATTCTCGCCCGATAATCCGATTGCAAAGGCAGGCAAATATACCAACAGGGGCTTAGCATAACCGCCTTTATTCTGCCGGGTTCCTCTCAATGCAAAGGCCGTCAGCGAACCGATTAAGAAGACCCAGAGGCTCAGTCCGATTACACCCCATTCATAGATCGCGCGTAGCCACTCGTCATGCAAAGCACGATTCGGATCTGGATTCCTGCTTAGTGTTGCCGTTATATGGGCCCCATTACAGGTTCCGTGACCGAACGCGAGTTGGAGGGTGGAATCTTTTTCCAGGCTCCGCATGGTGCGCTTATACAGTTCATGGCGCAAATTGTAAGTGCCGAGGCCCCTCGACTTCATGTTGCCCTGGTAAGCTGCCGAAACCGCGGCGGCGATGCGATTTGATGATGATTCGTGCAAGAGAAAGCTCATGATTGGATCGAATTCAAGCAGGATCGCTGAGCCGGACAACACGGTGAATCCCAGCACGAAAATCTTGATCCAAGCGCGGAGCGTCGAAGTAAAGACCGACAGGAATGTAATCAAAAAAAGGCCGGCAATCCAGAGCCGACTGCCGTTGAGAACCATCGCGAAGATCAGCGCGAGGATCAGTGGAATCCTGATCCACAACCGCAGAGATTCGTAAGTGAGGAGCACAGAGTAAAGAGCGGCCAGGAATGCGGCGAACGCCTGGGCGCCCGCAAAGGTGGTGAAGCGTTCCGGCTCACCGCCCCAATCATGTAACAGAAACCAATGCATACAGGCGATGGCCAGCGTAGCCAGGGAAATCGGCACGATGGACGAAGGCGTAAGATGGCCGCCTTTAGTGGCGCGGATCAGCACCAAACAGATGACCAGCGAGCCGATCATGTGACCGATTAGTTTGACGGCATAAGCGGGAAAGCTCGACCAGAGAGAGGCAATGGCCGCATACAAAATAAGTAGGCCCCATGCGATGGCGGCGGGCCCGATCTTCGAATGTCCGGAGTACGCGCGGAAACGCCAAAGCATCAAGAACGGCAGGACGAGCGCTTTGATGGTGTTTAGAACGCCGATGCTGGCATTAAGCGAGCCGAGATCGATGTTGGCCAGCAGGATGAATGCGATGATGCTCCAGCGCAGCGGCGCGATCACCGCGATCAGAAATAATATTGCGTAAAGTACGATAGGGAGATTGGCCATGGTTACTTGCGGCTAGAGATGTCAGCCGCCGCCGAGTGGATGGCTTCAGCGACGAGATTGCTCACGTATTCGGGAGTGAGGCGCCGAGCTGTATCACGAGCTTGCTCGCCCATTCTTTGCAGAATTTCGGGCGGGACACTGAGGCACGTATCGAGAGCGGTGCTCATCTCGGCAGGCATATCCGGCCGGAACGTCCAGCCGCTGAATCCATCGCGCACCAGTTCGGAGACGGCCTGTCCATAAACACTGCCGAGGACTGGTAATCCCGAAGCCATCGCTTCATTCACCACCACTCCCCAAGTATCGGCCAATGTAGGAAAGACAAAAGTATCGGCCTCCGCATATACACCGGGCAAATCGTCATAGGCAACGTTGCCGCGAAAGAACAATTTGATATTAGGCGGAAGCCGATGATGCTCTAAAGCGAGCCGCAGCGGGCCTTCCCCAGCCAGCGTAAGCGTAATGCTATGCTCGGCGTGCTGTTTGCCCCAGCACGCCAGAGTATCCAAGAATTGCAACAAGCCTTTGCGTTCAATCAACTGGCCGACGTAAAGAAGACGGCGAGTCCGATCGATCAGCGGCACCCGCAACCGCACAAAGCGGGAGACTTCCGTTGTGTAGAAAATCTTATGAATCTTTCTATCTGGCACACCCAGGCTGCGAAGATAACGTGCGCCGCTTTCGCCGGTGACAAGGAAACCATCCACCGCGTGGTGCAAAACTCGGCGGATAAGGAGACGCAAGCTTCCGCGGCCGTGGTCGGTGGACTCGGAAAATTCAGCCCATACCAAAAGCTTCGATGAGCCGTATAGCCATCTATAGAGAGCGGCCAGTATGGTACGCGTGCCCATCTCCCAGGACACGGCGACTTCGGCCCGGTAACGTCTAAGCTGCGAGATTGTGTCGAGCGGGAAATGAATATAGGCCGGTTCACGGAAGCCTTTTGGATGATGCCAGCGACGATTAACAGTTATGGTTTTCTGAACGGCGACATCGAGGCCGTTCCAGTCAAGCTTCCAGGAGCGATTTCTCTCCATCGGAGCCGAGAGCAGGACGCGCATATTGGCGAAGCGCAGGCTTAGGCGATCGAAGATAGGTTTCTGGTAAGGAGCAATAACGTTGATCAGGAAGACCAGCCGTGGATGCAATGCGGCGGCCGTTTCCGTCTCTCTGCCCGCTTGGGTGTTGATTTCAGGCATGCACTTCAGTTGTGATCTTGGAGAACGGATTGAGTTTTTTGCGCTGCAAGACCCAAGAAATTCCGAGAGCAGCGACGGCTTGCGAGATCAGCACCGCCCAGGCCATCCCGTTGTACGAAAATCTCGGCGCGAGGACCGTTGCCAGCAGTGTATTCAGCACCAACGCTACCACTGTGATTTTTTGAAATTGCCGTTCCAGTCCTAGCACTAGCAGCCATTGGAAGCCGAGGATGTTTGTCCAAGCGATCAGGGGAGCGCGCAGGCTGAGGATACGCAGGACGCCATTGCTTGCCGAAAAGTGTGGGCCGAGAATAATTCTCACGATGAGGGGAGCGCCTACCCAGAGAATCACACCCATGCAAAGACTCCCAGCCCCTACTACGTAGAGCGTATACCTGGTGACCTTGGCTGCTTTCACGAGGGATGTTTTGGCTAGAGCGGCGGCCCGCGGATAGAGCACTGTGGTTAAAGGCGCCAGAAGGCCGACAGCTGCTGTGCCGATCTTCTCTGCGCCGGCGTAGTAGCCGACTGCGCGGGGAGGAGCAAACAATCCAAGGATAAAGGCATTACCGAGAGTGTAAATGCTATGGGCGCTCCGAAACAAAAACATAGCCCAGCCCGCTCGCAGCATCTGCCAGCCAGCCTGCAGACGCGGCCACCGGAGCCGGTAGCGTTTGCGGACCAGTGCGTGCCCGATCACCAGAGTCGCGGCGGAAGTAACACCGGTTAAGGCAAATATTTTCCAGGCATCGGTCGCATTACGGACGAACAAAAAGATACCGGCTGCAGCCACGGCGCGCGCCGAGATGTCCAGTAGCGAAGCAATGGCGACACGTTGTATACCGTAGAAATAATAAACCGGCAGCATTGCCTTCACTATTTCGGAGAGGACTGCCATCCAGAGCAGGGCAGGGTGCTCGTGAAAGAGAGACACAAAAAAGTAGGCGATCACGGCGGCCAGCAGAGCGGCAAGACTCAAAAGGATTTTTGCGCCGGACACGCCCGCGATGATGTCTTCCACTTCCTGATCGTTGGAGGACGTGGCAATCTGACGAGTGGCCGAATACACGAAGCCGTAGTCAACCACCAGATTGCCGTACATACCGAAAGCCTGGGCCATTGCCACCAGACCCCAACTGGCGGGGCCCAGAACCCGCGACAAGTAAGGGATAGTGATTAGCGGTAACGCTTGATTGGCAAAATGGATGCCGTAGACCGCTAACAAATCATAAATCAGCGCCGTCCGCCCTTTAATGCGTCGCCAGATGCCAGCCCACCACTGGCCGGACGCCGGGGGCAGGTTTAAGGCCCCACTCATTGAAGATGGCGGAGAGGACGAACTTGCACACTACGGACGCCGATCAAACGTCGTGCTCCGCCGCGGCGGCGTAGTATTTGCGATAGTCGCCGTAATAAGAATAGCCGTGCGAAGTCTTCCTATCCACTTCGTTCAGCACAAGCCCAATGCTGTTCGCACGCAGCCGTTTCAGGGTGGCCAGCACCGTGGCCACGGCCTTTCGACTGGTCTGTCCGGCACGCGCTATGACCACCACGCCATCTACCGCGGTGGCCACTTGCATAGTTTCCGCAAAGCCCAATAGCGGCGGAGCATCGACCAGAATCAAATCGTACTCCTTCACCGCTTCATCGAGAATGTCGATCATCATCGAACCAATCAGATCCGAAGCGCGGCGCGAGGCTGTACCGGACGGCAACACCCAAAGGTCAGGCCCGAGCTCAGCCTGTACCACACCATCTTTCCAATCGAGTTCACCCAGCAGGACATTGGATAACCCACGTGTTCCATTCAAATTCAGCTTCTTATGAATGCTGGGCCGCCGCAGATCGGCATCAATAATCAAAGTCCGCTTACCTTGCTCGGCGTGAGCCAAGGCCAAGTGAATGATGGCGGTCGATTTGCCTTCGGCTGGCGCCGCGCTGGTCATCAACAAGGAGCGGACGTTGCGATCGAAATCGGGTAGTAGGATGGAATGGCGCAACGAGCGAATCGCTTCTTCGTAGGAAGACATCGCCTGGTATCTACTGTTATGTGAATAGCGGGTGGCTTTCCGCTTTTTGCTTCGCTTTGGTGGTGAAGCAAGTGTTTCGAAGATTTTTGGCTGCTGTTCCGCGGGTGCGCCCGGATCCCCGTGGTCTTCCGTTGAAAAACCGCTGGCTGCCAACGTATGGGTAACGGTCGCCAGTTGCCGCTTCATCTCCTTCACCGTCGGTAGGGTCCCTAGAACACTTGTGTCCAGCGCACGGGAAGCCTGCTCTGGGTCGCGGATGGAATTATCCAGCACATCTGCCAGAATGGCCGCGCAGATCGCAAGGATAGACGAAACCAAGAACGCCAGCACCATGTATAAGGTTTTGCGTGGATAGACAGGTCCGTCTGACGGGCGAGCTAAATCGGCAATTCGAATCGAGCTGTTTTGAAAGCCGGCGTTAATCCCCGCCTCCTTAATGCGGCGTTCTAAATCGCTGTAGAGCGTCTTATTCGTTTCTGCTTCGCGCTTCAGCTGCTGATATTCAAAGGAATGTGCATTGAGCAGATCATACTCGGCCTTCGTCTCGTTCACCGCCTTGCCGAGGATTTGTTCACGAGCGAGTGCTTCGCGGTACTCCGTTTCGACTCGTTGCGCAACACTCTGACGAGTCTCCTGAAACTGCCGTTGCACTTCCGCCAGATCGTTCGACGCCTTCCGGTATTCCTGATGAGCCGGTCCGTAAATCGAAGCTATGCTTGCCAGGTGTTGTTTAGCCTGATTCAAGCGATCCTGCAGGCGGTTCAACTCGTCTCCCTGTCCGGAGATCTCCGCCGCCGCGATCGAGCCAGCTTGCAGACCGTTGAAAGCAGCCTCTTTTCTTACCCGGTCGGCCTGCGCGTTGGTGAACTCGGTGTTTAGTTGTAGCAAACGAGAAGACAGAATATTCGTCTTATCTTCCGGATTGATGACATTCAGTTGTTGTTCGAATTTCGCGAGCGCCATATCCGAGCGCTCCATCTTTGCCTTTAATTCGTCGAGCTGCTTTTCCATAAACGCGGAAAGCGCATTAGAAGATTGGAGGCGAATTTCGAAAGTATGCTCCAGATAGGATTGCGCGACAGCGTTGGCTACATCGGCGGCCAGTTGTGGATCCGGTGAACGGTAAATAATATCGAGCAAATACGTGTTGACGGGCCGCTCCACTTTCAAATTGTTCAGGTAAACGGGCGCATCCGATTTGCGGCGTGCCCGTTCGGCCGGCAGTTTGGCCAATTGACTTTCTTTTTGCAAGAGATTGAAGCGTTCGGCCACCGGCCGTAGAACACCATCCGACTGGATCAGTTCGGCCTGCGTTGCCATGAAAGAGTCAGCATCGTCGCCGGTGACTCCCTGTGACGCTTCTTCTCCTACGATTCCAGCGGGAATCCTGCGGTCGACGTCAATCTTGGCAGTCGCTTCGTAGATAGGCGTCAGCCGAGAAACGATTAAGTATGTCGCGAGCAAGCAAGCCGCGATGAAGCCGATGATTCTCCATTTGTGCCGGTACAGGACTAACAGGTAGTGAATCGGCGGTACCGTGGGTCGTGCTGTCTCGAACTCCGGGTAGAATTGCGCGTCAAAGTACTGCGGCAGCCTGCGCGGATCGATGAGTTCGGATTGCGGACGCTCGAGTTGCTTCATCTAAGAGTCCGTTGCGCTATCTCCAGATCAACAATCCGGTCCCGGCCGACACGCCGAACCCGGTAAGCGTCTGTATTGTTTGAGCCGAAAGTTTTTTGCCCTTACTGTCTGGGATGTAAAGAATGTCGTTGGCCTGCAGCTGGATATCGGGCGATTTGTGCTCCATAATACGAGTCAGCTGAACCGGGATCTCGTTGCGATTGTCCTTGCCGGCTTCTCTCCGGTAAATGAAAGCGTCTTTGTTGGTATAAGGAAGCAGTCCCTCAGATTGCGCGATGACTTTCAGCACAGTCGTATCGTTGTCATCTTCAATCGGGAAAACACCAGTCTTTTTGACGTTGCCGATGACATATACTCGGCCCGCCGGCGGTACGCGAACTTCTTCTCCACCGTGCAGGCGGATATTGAGCGTCGGATCCGCGGCGTCAATCAACCGCTTGACCGAGATGCGCTGAGTGAACGTATGATCTTCATTTCCGGAAGCGCGCAGACGGGTAATTAAAATTTCCGAACCCGCATCCTGGCTCAACCCGTCGGCGCGGGTAAGTGCATCGAGCAAGCTGACATCGCCAGTCGCCTGAAACGTAGTCGGATGACGAACTGCGCCCATTACACTGACCGGTAAACTTCTGTACTCAGCAACCGATACGGAGACAACCGGTTGCACAAACAGCTGTTCTTTGACCAGAGCCGTGGAAATTTCCTCTTCTATTTCGCCCGGTAATTTACCGCTTGCTTGAATCCTCTCCTTGAGAAGCGGTAGAACCAAGACGCCGCTGTTTGTAACGCGGAAATTCCGTGTGAGCTCTGGGGAATCGGCGACCGAAAGGCTTAGCAAGTCGTCCGGTCCAACCCGCTGAATGGGAAGACTACCGGACTGATTAGGTGCGACGCCGGGCGGCGGGACTGAGATGTCCGGTTCTTGTCCATAAGCGAGCCCGAACAGAAATAAGAGCAGGACAATCTGTTTCATGCAGGATCTATGAACGCGCAGGCGGAACGTTCACAAAATATGCTCGTTTCCTGAAAGAGCAGGCGCCTGAATGACCAGCTACTTACCCAAGCCCGGCATTCTTTCAATGTTTCCCATTCTACCTGCTTTCCTGTAAGATGCAGATCTTAAAGTGGGATCGTCTTTACGGCTTTTGGAAAAAGCGAGTGCAACAATAAGGCTTAGTTCGCTTTATTAAATGGCTTTATTGGTTTCCATCGAGGGTGCCGGTACTACGCTCCCCGCTCCCCGCCTTCCGGAATGGCTGCGTAAAGGTCAAACCCACTTCGCCTCGGTTCATTCGCTGAAAAGCGATCTGCGAGTCCGTCGGCTGCATACTGTGTGCGAGTCGGCGCGCTGTCCGAACATTCACGAGTGCTTCCATCGCGGCGCTGCTACCTTCATGATTCTGGGTAACTTATGTACGCGCGGATGCTCTTTTTGCTCCGTTCCCAAGGCATCGCCATCCAAGCGCGAGTTTTCGCTTGACCGAGACGAGCCGCGCCACGTTGCCGAGATGGCGGCATCGATGAAGCTTCGGTACGTGGTTATCACCTCGGTCAACCGCGACGATTTACCGGATGGCGGCTCGATTCACTTTGCGGAAACGGTTTGCCAGGTACGGCAAGCTCTTCCGGCGGCACAGGTCGAAGTACTGACACCAGATTTCTGCGGCAATCTCGAGGCCGTGGCGAGGGTGCTGGATGCCGGCCCAAACGTGTTTAACCACAACATGGAGACAGTCCAGCGGCTCTACCGGCGCGTGCGGCCGCAGGCTGATTATCAACAATCCTTGCGCGTGCTGTGCTTCGCAAAACAATATCGCCCGGGAGTTTTGACGAAGTCCGGATTAATGGTAGGTCTCGGCGAGTCGAGTGATGAAGTACAGGAGCTGTTGCGCGACCTACGTGCATCGGAGGTCGATGTGGCAACTTTGGGGCAGTATTTGCAGCCGACCCGCCGCAATCTCGCGGTAACCGAATATGTAAGTCCGGCTCAGTTCGAGGCGTACCGGGAGTACGGTATAAGCCTCGGCTTCAAAATGGTCTTTAGCGGACCTCTGGTGCGCAGCTCCTATATGGCAGATCGCGTAAGTGAGGCAGCCGTTTTGGGGGATGCCTAGGGTACCGTTTTCCGGGCAGGCGCAATACCGGGACGTCTCGCTCAATAGCCTTTTGGCGCTCTTAACGGCGGGTCTCTTCCTGCTGGCATTGCCTAAGTTCGACATACGATGGCTGGCGCCATTTGCGCTGGCACCCTTATTGATCGCGCTGGCGCGAACGCCCGACGGGTGGCAACGCTTCGTTTACGGCTGGGCCGCCGGTATTTTCTTCTGGTTCTTCCTCTGCACCTGGATTCAATTCGTGCTCGAAGTGCACGGCGGGATGGGGTTTTGGGGTGGTTGGGGCTCGTTTTTTTTATTTGCAATTCTCAAAGGACTGCACTTGGGGGTTTTCAGCTGGTTAGCTGGGCCGTTGATGCTGCGGGCTTACGCGTTGCCGGCGGTAGCGGCGCTGTGGGTCGGCCTGGAACGAACGCATAGCACGTTTGGTTTCGCATGGCTCGACCTGGGTAATGCCGGGATTGACATGTCGCTTCCCTTGCGCGTGGCGCCGTTTGTGGGTGTTTATGGTGTCTCGTTTATCTTTGTCATCACCGCGGCAGCTTTAGGTTGCGTTTTGCTGCGAGCCCCACGCCTGCGACTGCTGCCATTACTAGGCTTGTGCCTGCTATGGCTCTTCCCGCGTATTCCGGAACGAAACCCTGCTCCGGAGCGTGCACTGATTGTCCAGCCGAATATCGCGCCCGAAGTGGATTGGAATCCACTGATGCAGGAGCAAACCGAACGGCGTTTGGGTCTGCTCTCGATCGCCGTTCCCGCGCCCCTGATTATTTGGCCCGAGCTTCCGGCGCCTCTTTACTACTATGACGATCCGGCGTTTCGCGCAGAAGCATCACTCATCGCCCGCCGTCACGGTTATTTCCTGCTCGGCACGGTAGCCTACACCGGTCAGCATCAACCCTTGAACACCGCTTTGCTGCTGGGAACTGACGGCGAGATTGGACACTATGACAAGATCGACCTGGTTCCGTTTGGCGAATTTGTTCCCCCGCTCTTCTCGTTCGTCAATCGCATCACGCAGGAGGCTGGAGACTTCGTGCCCGGCAAACAAATCAAAGTTCTGCGTGCGGGCGATGAAAAATTAGGAGTGTTTATCTGTTACGAATCCGCTTTCCCCGACTTAGTGCGGCAGTTTTCCCGGCGCGGAGCCAACGTGCTGGTGAACATCTCCAACGACGCTTACTTTGGACACTCTGAAGCACGCGAGCAGCACCTTCTCCTGGCGCGCATGCGGGCGATCGAGAACCGTCGTTTTCTTATACGCTCGACAAACGATGGCATAACCGCCGTTATCAATCCAGCCGGCCGCATTATTCGACGCTTCCCGATGTACCAGCAGATTGCTTCGCCGGTCCGTTACGGACTAGTCGAAGACATGACCTTTTATAGTCGCCACGGTGACTGGTTTGCCTGGGGCTGTCTGGCCGTTGGCCTTGCCTTGAGTATCTGGAATCTGCTGCCAGCGCGTCTTGTGAAGTCCTAATTGTTGATCGGAATCACATCCTATACTGGGTTCGATGCCCGTTAAAGATATTGAACGTCCGCTCGGCTTCAACACACGCGCGCTGCATGCTGGCTATGATCCGGATCCTTCCACTCACGCTCGCGCGGTGCCGATCTATCAATCCACTTCCTTCACTTTTGAAGATTCTGATCACGCCGCCCGTCTGTTCGCATTGCAGGAATTTGGCAACATCTATACGCGCATCATGAATCCGACGAGTGCCGTTCTCGAAGAGCGGATTGCTTCTTTGGAAGGCGGCGCTGCGGCCTTGGCGCTTGCGAGTGGACAAGCAGCGCAGTTTCTCACACTGTGCACGATTGCCTCGCCGGGCGACGAGATTGTTTCCGCCAGCACTCTTTACGGTGGCACGTATACGCAGTTTGACGTCACGATGCGGCGGCTTGGCTACGACTTCAAATTTGTCGAGCCTGACGATCCCGAAAATTTTCGCAAAGCAATCACGCCAAAAACCAGGCTGCTCTATGCCGAGACAATTAGCAATCCGCGCAGCAACGTGCTCGATCTCGCGGCGGTGGCACGAATTGCTCACGACAATGGCATCCCGTTCATAGTCGACAACACTTTCGCCACGCCTTATGTCACGCGACCGATTGAGCACGGCGCGGATATCGTGCTGCATTCGCTGACCAAGTTCATTGGAGGGCATGGCACTTCGATCGGCGGCATTATCGTTGACAGCGGCAAATTTCCCTGGAATAACGGCAGATTTCCGCTCTTTACTGAACCTTCGCTTGCTTATCACGGCATGAAGTTCTGGGAGACATTCGGCGCAATCAGCTTCATTATCAAGGCCCGTGTTGAAGGATTGCGCGATGTCGGCCCTTGCGTGAGCCCGTTCAATTCGTTTTTGTTTCTGCAGGGCGTCGAAACGCTCGGCATGCGCATGGATCGGCACCTGAGCAACGCGCTGGCGGTCGCGCAGCATCTCGAAAAGCATAAGGCGGTCGCGTGGGTGAAGTATGCTTCGCTCCCGTCCAGCCCGTATCGCGCGCTCGCCGAAAAATATACACCGAAGGGAGCGGGCGCAGTGTTCTCGTTCGGCGTAAAGGGCGGCTTTGAGGCAGGCAAGAGTTTCATCAATAAGTTGAAGATCTTCTCGCACCTGGCGAATGTGGGCGATACGCGCAGCCTGGTGATCCATCCTGCATCGACAACGCATCAGCAATTAGGTTTGGCGGAGCAGGAAGCGGCCGGCGTCTTGCCCGAGCTGATTCGACTCTCGGTGGGTCTGGAAGATCTCGACGATTTGATCTGGGACTTGGAACAGGCGCTCGCCTAACCGGGATGATCTCCTGCCAGGATCTCGGTCGCAATTTCGGCAATTTCGCTGCAGTTTCACAGGTATCGTTTGAAGTTCCAGCCGGTAGCGTGTGCGCGCTGCTCGGCCCCAATGGGGCTGGCAAATCAACGGTTGTCAGAATGCTAACGGGTTTGTTGGAACCGACGTCGGGCTCCGTCACGGTATGTGGATTGAACCCTACAAATGTGAATGTTCGTAGCCGCATTGGCGTGCTTCCCGAGAGCCTGGCGCTGTTTGATGCCTTGACGGTAGAGGAGCATTTGGAACTCACCGGAGGCGTCTTTCGGCTTCGGCGTCAGGAGGCGCTCGCTCGCAGCGAGCAGTTACTCCGGGTACTGCGTCTTGAGAGTGGCGCCGGCACTTTTGTCCATCAGTGCTCCTACGGCATGAAGAAAAAAACAGCCCTGGCCATGGCGTTGCTGCCTGATCCGCAAGTGCTGTTTCTTGACGAACCGTTTGAGGGCATCGACCCGATTACCGCCGAGACCATTCGCACGCAACTGCGTTCGATTGCACATCGCGGAGTCACGATCCTGTTAACCTCGCACATCCTTTCGCTGGTTGACAGTGTGGCCGATCAGGTCCTGCTCATCAATGGAGGCAAGCTGGTCTGGAACTCGACCGTCGCCGAGCTGCCGAAATCGCTCGAAGAGTTGTATTTCGAAATCGTTGAACCTTTTGCCACGGAAGAATTGGATTGGCTCGGGTCGCAAGCGCGTTAAAGGCAGTCTGGCTCGCTTCCTGGCGCGACGTGCAGACCTTCGGGTCGATCATTGGCCAGAACCTGTTTTTCTTTATTCTGCTGGTTGCGCTGCAACCCCAGAGCGCCGAACTGTTCGCGATTATTTTGGGACTGGTCATGGTTTTCCCGCTTTCGGCCGATCCGATGGAGCGCGTCCCGAAAGATCGCTGGGAGCTATGGCCGCTGGCAACTCGCGAAAGAGCCGTCATCCGGATGGTCAGCCTTGGTTTCTCGCCAATCGTTTGGATCGCCCTATTTTTGCTAGCGCACGGCGCGGCGCGTAGCACCGGTCTTTTCCTCACGATTGTGATTTCGGTGCGCCTTGCCGCGTTCGTATTGAAAAGTCACGTCCGCTTTCCGCGCCGCAATCTATCCGGCTGGCTCCCAAAACCGCCGGGCACAGTCGGCTTTCTGATGATGCTGCAGTGGCGCGAAATGTTGACAACTCTCGATCCCTACGTAGCGGCCGTGCTTGCCGTCCTTACCGTGACGTACCGGATCTCCGGTGGGCAGCAAGGCAAGCCGGTCGATCCCTCGGCCTTGCAGATCATGTCCCTTATATCCGCAGTCGCCATGAGCACAACAGCACAAGTACTTTTCAGCCTGGACGGTACTGGTGCTCAACGCTATCGCCTGATGCCTATCCGCGGCTGGCGTATTCTGCTGGCCAAAGACTTGGCTTTTCTCTGTCTTCTGATGCTACTGGTTGCGCCGCTTGATCTCGTCAGTGGTTTGTTTGCCGGCATGGCGGCGCTGGTTGTCGGACACCATGGAAGCGTTTATCGCAACGCGCCACAAGCGCGCTGGCGCTTTACTTCCGGAGCTCTTTTGCCGGACGGAGTCATCCAAACAGTGGTGCTCTTCGGCGTCGGCATAAACATTCGGTCGGCCGGGCTTAAACTCGCGTTACCGTGTCTTATCTGTTGGCTCGCATCGGTCTTCCTCTATGGCTGGCTTTGGGACCGGCGCAAGGCTGTGATAGCTGCGCATTAAGCGCCAGATCGAATCTCTGCGGCTTGTGGTATCCGTCGGGGAGAGGATTTCGACCACCACATCGACCGGCTCAATGGGGTATGGCAACTCGATCCGGATCACCACGCAACTCGATTGAAATTCCTCCCCGGGAAAGGAGCCGCGCTACGGCGGCCATGGATTGATTTAAACACTCACCTAGGTTGTGCGCTATACCTTCACCCAGGCCTGTTTTTCTGAGCTTTCCGCCACCTTCTGCAGCAGGATCATGCCATGCAGCCCGTCTTCGAAAGTCGGATAGTCAATCGGAATGGAAGGATCGGCGATCTTCGCATAAAAATTTTTAAATACCTGTTTATGTGAATCGTCATATCCTTCGCTATGGCCGCCCGGCAAATCGGCAAATTTGGCCGCCTCCGGATAAAACAGCGATGCATCCTTAATAATGATCTGATTGGGTTCGTTCCGATGACCGATCCATAGCGTGTCTGGCTGCTCCTGGTCCCAAGCGAGCCCTGCTTTCGTTCCGAAAATCTCAAAAGCGAACTTATTCTTACGGCCAGCCGACATCTGGCTTACCGTAAACGCCCCGCGCGCGTTCTCGCCCAGGTGGAGCATCACCATGCCGAAATCTTCCGTGTCGATCGGGAATTCGTCGGTCTCGGTTGCGCTGGCCTTTTTGCCGGAGAATGTCTCGATAGACCCCTTGGGCCGCCTGCGGGTTTTATGGAAAATCGACAAATCCGCGCAAACGGAAGTAATGGATAGCCCAGTCAGATGCTGAATCATGTCCATCCAGTGCGAACCGATATCTCCCATCACGCGCAGCTTGCCATTCGACTTCGCATCCAGGCGCCAGTTCCAGTCCGTGTCGTAAAGCAGCCAGTCCTGTGAATATGTGCCCTGCACAATCAGCACTTCGCCAATGTCGCCATGGGCAATCATCTGGCGCATTTGCTGCACCACCGGGTAGTACCGCAAATTGTGCTGCACGCAATTGATGGCGTTCTTTTGTTTTGCCGCGTCGACCAGTCGCCTGGCTTCTTCGACATTTAGTGTCATCGGCTTTTCACACAGCACTGCTTTTCCGGCTTCAATGGCGGCGAGCGACATCGGATAGTGATCCACGTTCGGCGTACAGATATGTACCGCCTGGATTTCCTTGTCTCTCAGCACATCCTCGAGTTTCCCCGTCGCAAAAGGAATCCCCGCGCTCTCGGCAAACTTTTGCGCGGTTTCGAGCCGACTACCCACCACGGCCGCTATTTCGACGTTCCCTAATCGACGCACATTCTCCGCATGCACCTTACCCATAAATCCGGTACCGACAATTGCTGTTTTGATTTTTTTCATATGTTTCCCTGAAAATTTCGCCGCGCACAAAAGCGATTTATGCGCGGCAACCCTCTACCCTACCAACCGACGGAGTACTATAATCCCATCCATTTGATTTAGTGGGGCAAAAGGCCCGTCAATTCAACTTCTCATCCTCCTATGCTCGTTCGCATCTGCTGGCAAACACGCTACTCCTCGTCGTATCGGCGTCAGGCGGTTGCTCTGTCGCTTGCTTCGCTGTTAGTTCTTTCGGCCGTCTCAGCCTTTACGATTAGTCTCTGGCATCTGGTCCTCGATCCTCGTTCCCTCAGTCTCTTGGGGTGGCTAGCCGCGGCGGGGACTTTCTTTCTCGCCGCACAATTACTAAGCCATTACATTGGCAGATCCTCAGTGCCACCGGGTGATGCATAACGCCTGGCCGGCGGCTGCTGTCCCCAAAGATGGTAAATCCGCGCCCGCTCGGTCCAAATTCTTATAGATTTTCCTGGACAATCCGCACTTTCAAAAATAGAAATTGCCAGCGAAAATAGGTTCGTTCTCGCCGGAGGAACTTTCGGCCAATGAAGTGCATCAGAAGGAACGTAGGTTGGACATGCCTGAGACTCGAACGACTGCGGTCGCAATTAGAACAGATTCGCCAAAGGTAGTTGCCGTGTTGCAAGCCAGTGCGGGTTTACTCTCCCGAACCGGGTCGTGGGCTACGGATACAGCGCAGGAATTTGGCGCCTTGGTCGCCGCTTTGATGGGACCAGCCGTTTTTTCAGGATATGCCCTGGCTGCTTGGAGTTTGGCCTCCAACCTTGGATGGAGTAACGCCTTCCCCTTTACCTCCGGCCCATTATCCAATGGGTTAGTGTGGTTAGCTATAGCGGTTTCCGTGAACGCGGCGGCAAGCATCTTGCGTCGCCGAACCCGCCATTCGCACTGAGGTTTGTCTCTGTCCGAGAAAATTTGGTTGACGGCTAACCTCATGGCCCCTCGGCTCGTCGTCCCTTTGTTATTCTCGACTTGAGGAAGCTCGCAGCCGATGCCTTTCAGTTCGCGTTCTTACGTGAATCGGTAT
>DATAYL010000154.1:0-24241 GCA_036272575.1 Bryobacteraceae bacterium
ATATGAAAATGTTTAAAACGTTCGCCGTAATCGGCGTCCTTGCGTCCGCTGCTTGTGCTTACGCGGGAGATGACAGCCGTTATCTTCACGTAAACGTGCCGTTTGCTTTTATCGTCGGCAGCGAGCAGTTTGCGCCCGGAAGCTACGATGTGCGCCAGACTGAGACCGGCATTGTCACTGTGCAGGGGCAAGGCAGGGCCGTGGCTTTCCTCAGCGCTCCGCTGGATATCGCCAAAGCCGGCGAGGTTTCCGGCTTGCGCTTCACTAACAACGCCAGCCGCGAATATCTCTCTGCGATCTCAATGGAAGGCGAAGGAACCCGTTCGGTCCCGGTGCACTTCACGCAGTCCCTAGCAGTTGCTCGCTAACTGAATTGTTAATTACGAGCTGGCCCAGTCCGCCAGCGTTCCCTCAATCGGCCGTTTCTTTCTCTCGGAATCCAGGCCATCGAATTCAATCCGCGTGAGCCCGCGCGCCTCCGCCAGAGACATGCCGCTCTTGACATGCCTTTCGGCCATCATCTCGAAGCCCGAACGACGCTCGTCCTGTAAGCCGTTCTCGACATCATGCCGATGAAGGACGTAGTCGAAAAAATGAGTAAGACGGCTGAAAACTTTTCTTAGCATGAGCGATCACTAGCCTTCCGATTCCAGCATGCCGTTCATGACCGAAGTTATTCGGTACCACTTGCGCTTCTCTTCCGTTAACTGAGCGCGGCCGGAGCGAGTGAGCGTGTAGTAAGGGGCTCGCCGGTTGTTCTCCGACAGCGCCCAATCTCCTTTTATCCATCCTTGCTGCTCCAGACGCCGCAGGGCAGGAAATAACGATCCTGGCTTTACCAGAGATGCTCCGCCAGTGACCTGATCGATGCGACTGGCGACCCCGACCCCGTGCATGGGCGCCAGCTCCAGCGTTCTGAGAATGAGCAGATCTAACGTTCCCTGTAGGATCTCCATAGCTGATTGCTAGAAATCTACATGCGCTGGTCGAAGTCGTGCGAAGAATAATCTCGACATCCCGATGGAGCGTAATCGAGAGCACAATTTTGCTATGCCGCCTTACGCTGAAACCGCTCTACTGGGACAAATTATCGCGGCCGATTCCCAAAGTGGCGGAGTACATTCCCTCTAGCAACTCTTGCGAGCGCCCGTCATAGTCGGCAGAAATCTCCCACCTGAAAGAACTACCCAAACCGCGCGTCCAAACAGAGTAATAAACGCGTTTATAGGCGGAAATGCTCTCGTCATATGTAATGAAGCTTATTCAAATTTATGCCCGCGTGAATGATGTGCGTGAGCTTCTTGTAGGGAATTTGATCGGCGGTGTAGGGTGGCGTCTGATACTTACTCCAGGATTCGTAAAAGGCAATCAGGCTTTTGGTAAAAAGGCGCTGGTAAGTCTTCGCTCCGGACGCTCGAAACCCCGGTGAAGAACATCAGTCCGGTGAACAGCTGTTTTGAAGATCCAACTACGGCGTGCGTGAAAGTCCATAGGCCAGCTCCTTTACCATTGGATGTAGCGTAACGCTAATCTATCAAGAGCGAGTTCGATACCATCGCAGCATGAAGGCGCTATTGCTCTCTGAATACAGCCGTCTCGAGGTGGTGGATGTTCCGATGCCGCGGCCGGGACCGGGCGACGTTCTGATTAAAGTCGAGGCATGCGGCATCTGCGGCAGTGATGTGCACGGTTACGATGGCTCGTCGGGGCGACGCATTCCTCCACTCGTGATGGGGCATGAGGCATCGGGAACTGTAGCGACGACCGGCGCCGAGGTGACCGATCTCAAGGAGGGCCAACCGGTGACTTTCGACTCGACCGTCTACTGCGGCGCTTGTGAGTTCTGTCTCCGCGGCGAAGCAAACCTCTGTGAATACCGCGAAGTCCTGGGCGTCTCAACCCCCGATTTCCGGCGTCAGGGCGCTTTTGCTGAATACGTCGTGGTACCCCGCCGTATTGTGCACAAGCTGCCCGATTCACTCGGCTTTGCGCAGGCGGCGATGGTCGAGCCGCTCTCGGTTGCGGTTCACGCCGTCCGGGTTTCCGAATTTCCAAAACAGGGAACCGCGCTCGTCGTGGGGGCGGGCATGATTGGATTACTGGTCGTGCAGGCTCTGCGTGAAGCGGACTGCTCGACCGTGATTGTCAGCGATATTGACGATTCACGCCTGGAACTGGCCACCAGCCTCGGGGCAAGCGCAACGATCAACGCGAAATCCGCCGATGTACCGGCTGAAGTGAAACGTCACACCAATGGAATCGGCGTGGATGTGGCGCTCGAAGCAGTCGGCAGCACGCCTACCGTCAAGACGGCGATTGAAAGCGTCCGCAGAGGGGGAACCGTGACCCTCATCGGCAACATCGTGCCTTCGGTCGAGATACCGCTGCAAACTGTCGTCAGCCGTCAGCTTCGATTGCAGGGCAGTGCTGCTTCATCGGGCGAATATCCGCAGTGTATCGAAATGCTCGCGGCGCGCAAGGTGAATCTTGAGCCCCTGATTAGTATGGTTGCGCCGCTTGAAGAGGGCTCGGATTGGTTCAGCCGCCTGCATGCGCGTGAGGCCAATCTGATGAAAGTAATTCTTGCCCCTGGGTCGAAAGCAGGCTCGAAAGCATGAACCCGCTGTTCGATTTGACGGGACAGGTGGCTATTGTAACGGGCACCAGCCGAGGTCTTGGGCAATACTTTGCTCGCGCGCTCGCGCGCTCCGGCGCCGATCTGGTAATTACCAGTCGGCGGTGCGAAACACTCCAGCCGTTCAAGGAAGAAATTGAGAAGCTTGGCGGCCGCACGGTTTCGCTTGATCTGGATGTAACCAATCAGGCGAGCATCGAACGCATGGTGGCCGAAGCCGAAAAAGCATACGGCAAGATCGACATCCTCGTCAACAACGCCGGGATGAACATCCGCAAGCCCGCGCTCGATGTCGCGTGGGAGGATTGGAATGCGATTCTCGACACCAATTTGCGCGGCAGTTTCTTTGTCGCGCAGGCCGTGGCGAAGAAGATGGTCCCGCGCGGTTACGGCCGCATTATCAACATCGGTTCGGTCACGAGTGTTGCGGGTTATGCCGGGCTCGGTCCGTATGGCGCGAGTCGCGGGGGAGTTCGGCAACTGACGATGAGTTTGGCAGACGATTGGGGTCGCTTCGGCATTACAGTGAATTGCCTGGCGCCTGGTTGGTTTCGCACTGAGCAAAACAAGGTCATGTACGAAGACGAGGAATGGGTAGCTTATCTGAGCGACCGCATTCCCGTAAAGCGGCCCGGCCGGCCCGACGATCTGGATGGCGCCGTCGTATTCCTGGCTGCCGAATCCAGCCGTTACGTTACTGGACAGACTTTGTTGGTAGACGGCGGAATTTCGACCGGCGCAGTCCGCGCGCTTCCGAGCAAGCCCAAGGCCTAGCTTGTCGCGGGTTCCGGGACAGGCTCAATTCTGCCCAGCAGGAAAATATAACCGCAGATGCCGATCGCCAGGATCACCGCTGCGGCCGCGAACGCCCGGCCATACGCGTTCGTTGCGCCAATGAAGTACGCAGTCGAAATCGGCGCCACCACTGACGAGATCTGATTAGCAAAGTTTAGAATGCCGCCCACCTTGCCGACACTGTCGCGCGGAGCAATAAGGGACGGCAGCGACCAACCCACCGGCGCCGCTGCCGAGAGTCCGCCGAGCGACAGGCTAATCCAGAATGCCGCTACGATGGGATTCTTGGTGAACATCACACCGGCTAGCGCCAGCCCGAGCACGGTTCCACCGATCAGAATTGTTTTGCGAACCAGGTTCGCGTCACGGCCGCGCTGGATTAATAGATCGACCAGCCAGCCCCCAACCAGCAAGTCCGTTGCAGTTGCAAAGATCCATGGAACACCGGTAAACAATACCGAGTTTTGCTGACTCATGTGTAGTGCGGCGAAGTAGCTCGGCAGCCAAAACAAAAATAGATAAAAGCAATAGTTATAGGCACCGAAGCCGCACGCGAGACCGAGAACTTTTGGCTGCTTGAGTAAATAGGTAAGCGGAGCGGGATGCGGTTTGTCTGAGGGGGGCCGTTCCTCTTCGCCGTTTTGTATGTACTTCCACTCGGCTGTGCTGAGTTTCTTGTCGTCCCGAGGGTCGCAGTAAACAAAATAGAACAATACGAAATACAGCATGCTCACCAAGCCGGTAGCGGCAAAGCTGAGGCGCCATCCAAAACGAATGAGCACTAATCCGAATGCCGGGACGCCTACGCCAGAAGCAAATTTGGCCGCGGCATCGAAAAATGCAGTGGCAAGGCTGCGCTCGTGACCGGGGAACCAGTATCCCACGGCTTTCGCGTTGGCCGGGAAGGTCGGAGCTTCGCCAATGCCCAGCAAGAGCCGCGCGCCAAAAAAAGTGGTTACGCTGTTGGCTGCGGCAGCCGCAAACGATGCCACGCTCCAGATGAAGGCGCCAATTCTTCCAATGAGCTGCACGCCGAAGCGGTCCAGCAGCGATCCAACCGGCAGCTGCAGCGCGGCATAGGTCCAGCCATATGCACCGAGCAGATAACCATAGCCTTCGTTAGTAAGCCCAAACTCGGAATGTAGCGCTTCATGTGCTACCGACAAATTTACGCGGTCAAAGTAATTGACCAGCACTCCGATGCCTAACAGGATGGCGATTCGCCAGCGTCTTCGCTCATGCATGGGTGCTAGTTTTTCAATCCTACATAGA
This sequence comes from Bryobacteraceae bacterium, assembly GCA_036272575.1. Taxonomy (GTDB): domain Bacteria; phylum Acidobacteriota; class Terriglobia; order Bryobacterales; family Bryobacteraceae; genus Bog-105. The sequence continues at coordinate 4,703 of DATAYL010000154.1, forward strand.
GATCAACTCTTCCGCCCGGATCGTTATTCTCGTCGATGCCGTGGTGTACTTCGAAATCGGTTTTGTAGGCGCGGTCGATGGCATGACCATCTTCGAGCGACCAGACATGCTGCCAAAGTTTCAACACGACGTTTACTGCCGGAACTCCCGCGCCGGTATAGAAAGCATATTCACCTGCGGGTACCCGATGAGAGACCATGCCACGCGGTATAGCTCCATCGGAACTAACTTTTGCGCCCAGAAAGTAAGTGTACGGGCCGTTTCGATCGCTTTTGTAGTTCAGGTAGAGAGCGTACGTATCATTACCGGCTCGATTCTTAAGCTTTCGCAGCACGCCGTCTTTTCTCACGTGTGCAATGACTTCCGCGATGGCGCCTTTGGATTGCAGTTCGCGTTCATTGGAAGTGCGGCGCTCAATTCCCACAACTGTGAACGCATCCACCTGGCGCGTATTTTGAGCATTAAGCAACAGGCAGAGCGAAGGAAGAGACATACTGATCGCGAGAATGTTAACGAGAGCGGGCTTCATCTGTGCCCGACTATTCTATCGACCAACGATTAGTCTTCCGAGGCTATCTTTTTCCGGGTGTCGATATTGACGGGCAAACGCCGCACACGCGCCGGGCCGCCCATGCTCTCGACCTGAAGCCGCAAACTCGTTGGCAATCGAGTGAGTAGTCCTACCAGGAATTTATAGCGCCAGCCAGGAATAACGAATAGCTTTCGCCTCCGCAGCCCCTCAATTGAGGCGTCCACTACCTCTTCGGAGGTCAACCACCATCCCGGTCCCATGGCGTTCTGACGCCCAACGCCCATCGCTTCTTGAAATTCCGAGTATGTGAAGCCAGGACATAAGGCCTGCACCACGACACTCGAACGTGCCCCCTTCAATTCCAGGTGAAGACCTTCCGTAAAGGCGCTCATCCAGGCCTTCGTTGCGGAATAGCTGGTTGTGCCCGGACTGCGTACGAACGACGAAACCGAAGCTACGTTTACGATACCGCCGAAATCACGTCGGACCATATTTCGCAGCGCCGCGTGGGTCAAACGAACCGTAGCCATGACATGTAGCTTGTGCATCTTCTCCTGGCTCGTAAGCTCCGCTTCCCAGAAGCGTCCTCTCGTCCCAAAACCAGCGTTGTTGACCAGAAGCGATAGACGCTGTTCGGTAGCCAGGCGCTCCACGGCTGTTTCAAGTTCGTCGTCTTTCGTTAGATCCGCTTGCAGGATCTCCGTACGAGTCTCAAACTTGTTTGCGAATTCATCAGCTAGCGCCTGCAGGCGGTCCTGACGGCGCGCAATTAGAAGAAGGTCGTGACCAGGCGCGAGTTTCCGCGCAAATGCTTCGCCGATGCCGCTTGAGGCACCTGTAATAGCGACTAACGTTTTTTCCAAATCGAAACCTCCCTGCCTATAGTGTGCACCTCTGCTTGGCTGGAAGTTTCGCCCGCTTCAAATTAATAGCGGTTCCATTTCAGGCGCAGTCTTGGCAATAACCGGTGCGGGCGCCGGATAATGAATCCTGCGGAAATCGGAATAGAATCCACCCGCCGGGTTCAGAAAACACTCGCGGAAATTGCCAAATAGGTCTACGGCAAGAGTTCTCGGGCGTTCTCCCGTACCACCTGAGGCGACGATCTGATAAACCGAGCCTTTGGCCATCTTTCCGGCAGCCACCTGCTTTCGAACCATCGCTTCCACGGCGTCGATACTGTCGGCTTCTACCGCCGCGCTGCCCCCGAGGTGGAGAACAATTGTGCCTTCGGTCGTAACCCCATCGCGTTCGCCGCTTTCGTGCGCCCTGATCTTATATCTCTGCTGCATGATGCCGAGGTCCTCTATTATTTCTGTCGGAAGTCGAACGGCGAAACTTTAGGCGATTGCAGAATAATTAAGAAGCAGAGGCCAGCACCTAGCTGAACGTCAAATCCAGCCGCGTGACTGAGGCCGGAGCGAATTTGTAGACGAACGGCGATCCCACTCTCACTGAGTCGTCTGTTTTGGGCTCCAGCCCGTGTGGCTGATCGAGCGTGTTATGGGCCCGCATGTCGGTCGAAGTCAACACGGTCGCCCGAGCCGTGCTGACTCGCGCTCCCTGGATTGCGATCTCCGTTTCCTGAAAATTCTTCAAATCCGGATTTACGATCGTGAGCGTCGCCTGCTTGCCCTTGATCGAACAGGAACCGGACAGACCTGCCAAGGCTGTAGTCGCCGCAGTACCCGTCACGGGCAAATTCGGACTCATTGGCGCCTGATCTACTGGCACGTTCCGCAGTGGAGCCGCCGAGAGTTCGGTGCGAACTGCCGTCCCTCCCTGGTGCGGTGTGTACATTTCAAAGACATGGAAAACTGGTGTCACGGTAAATCGATCGCCCACTGCGATAAACGACGTGTGAATATTGTTGATCATCTGCGCCGCGCTCGCCAGGGCCACTTTATCCGGATGCCGATTGAAAATATCCAGCGTGATGCCGGAAACTAAGGCGTCGCGCAAAGTCGGGTAAAACGCCCACAGATAGCTGGGATTGATGCTCGGATCGGTCTTGTGCCACGCGCCCCATTCATCCACGACTAACTTCACGTGGTGTTGTGAGTCAATTGTGCCCATAACGGCCCAATGATTGTTAATCAGCTCTTCCATATAGCTGGCCTTACGCAGCAGGCCGTACCAGCCGGCCTCATCGAACTCCGTCGATTGTCCGTTGCCCGTTGTTCCGCAGTAGTAATGTAGCGCCAGCCCGAAGACATTTCGCAAGGGGCTTTTGCTCTTTTCAGTCAGCTTGCTGAGAAAGGAATGCGTCCAGGCGTAGTCTGCGACGTTTGGTCCCGAGGCAACGAAGTTCAGATCGAGCCCGTACTTGGGAACCCATTCGGTAAAGCGGCGAAATTCGACCGCGTATTCGTCACCGGTAAAGCCGCCTCCGCAGCCCCAGCTCTCGTTACCCACGCCCCAGAGCTTTACAGGGAACGGCTCGGCATCGCCGCCTTCCGCCCGTAGTTTGGCGAGCGTCGTGGTACCGGCCGGCGAATTGCAATATTCGATCCAGCTGTAAAAATCATGCGCATCCAGGCTGCGTACGTTGGCCGCAAAATAAGGCTGCGCGCCCACTGCTTTGCAAAGGTGCGCAAACTCATTCGTGCCGAACTCGTTCGGCTCATACTTCTGCGGTCCATCTGGAGCTTTCTGCAAGTATTCCGTATTGGCCCAGAAGTTCGTGCGTGTCGGGCGCGCTTTGCGGGGCCCTACCCCGTCACGCCAGTTGTAACTGTCGGCAAAACATCCGCCGGGCCAACGGATCACTGGCGGCTTCAGACGCTTCAAATTGTCGATTAGCTCTTTGCGAATGCCGCCTACATTCGGAATTTTCGAATTCTCCCCGACCCAGATTCCGTCATAAATAACACCGCCTATGTGCTCTGTGAAGTGGCCGTATAGGTCAGGCGAAATCGTGCCCAACGGCTCGTCGGGAAGAATGTCGATACGCGCCGAGGCACCTCGCGAAACGCGCGGCGCGAGTAAGGCCAGCCCGGAGAGTAAGAATTGCCGTCGAAGTAGTTCAGACATGATCGTTACCTCTTTTCGCCGCTCGGTTGACCATAGTATGCGTGTGCCCCATGCTTGCGGAAGAAGTGTTTCTTATGTAAAGCCTCTGAGATCGGCTTCGCTTCAGCATCTATGGTTATGGTTAGGAGCGCCATGTGGGCCAGTTCTTCAACAATGACGGCCGTATGCGCCGCATCCGTAACCGTTGGCCCCCAGCAGAATGGCGCGTGGCCTGAGACGAGTACGCCGCTGGTCACAAGCGGATCCAGGTCTCGAAAACGTTCAATAATGACGTGCCCCGTATTCAGTTCGTACTCAGACTCGATTTCTTCCGGTTCCATGCGCCGCGTTATTGGTAGCTCGCCATGAAAATAATCGGCGTGTGTTGTGCCGAGGCAGGGAATCGCCGTGTTTGCCTGCGCCCACGCCGTGGCATAGCGCGAATGCGTATGTACCACGCCATTCACTCCCTCCCAGGCGCCGTAAAGAGCAAGATGCGTCGGCAGATCGGAAGACGGCCGCAACATTCCCTCCTGGATATTCCCATCGAGATCCGTCACCACCAAATCCTGGAGCTTTAATTTTTCGTACGGAACGCCGCTCGGCTTGATTACCGCGCAACGGCTTGCCCGGTCGAATCCGCTGGCATTTCCAAAGGTAAAAATCACCAGGCCGCGCCGCACTAGCTCCAGATTCGCTTCAAGTACTTCTTCCCGCAATTGCTTCAACAGCATCTTATTGCCTCGTTTCCGCCGCGATGCGCCGCAGTTCCGGCAGCACGTCACCAAGCTGCGCCGCCGAAGAGTCTCGCTGCCCAAAAGCAAAATACAATTTTTTGAACATGGTGTAGAGGTGCTCGTTCACCGTTTTCCTGTCCTGCCGCGGCGAGTAAAGTGTATGCGGTGGGCACAACACCTCTTGGGCCTCTGGTACGCTCTTGAATGCACCAGCTGCCAGAAACGCAAAGATTGCCGAACCGAGACTAGTTACGTCACCCTGCGGAACCAGAATCGGCTTGCCCAGCACGTCCGCATAGACCTGATTCAAAACGTCGTTCTTTTTTGGGATCCCGCCGCCGTTTATAACGCGCTTGATCTCGACGCCGTGCTCTTCCATGCGTTCAAGAACGATCCGCGTATGAAAAGCGGTTCCTTCAATGGCGGCAAAAAGCTCGTCCGCCGCCGTGTTCGTCAGGTGCCAGTTCAAAGTGACTCCGCCCAGCTCCGGATTCACTAGCACAGTGCGGTCGCCGTTATCCCACGTCAGGCGTAGTAAGCCCGTCTGCCCGCTGCGATACTCCGCGATCTCTTTCGATAGTTCGTTCACCGAAGAACCGGCGCGCCGCGCGATGGCTTCAAAGATGTCTCCGACCGCCGAGAGACCTGCTTCGATGCCAGTCAACTTCGGATCGACTGAGCCTGGCACGATGCCGCACACGCCTGGAACCAAAGTTGTCTTATCGGACAGCCCGATGATACAGGTGGACGTACCAATCACGTTTACCATGTCGCCCAGTTGCGCACCGGCTGCAATCGCGTCCCAATGGGCGTCGAATGCGCCCACTGGAATCAGCACGCCGGGTTGAAGCCCCAGTTTTTCGGCCCATTCGGCCGTTAGCTTGCCTGCGAGTACGTCCGAAGTGGCGTATTCACCCGCGAGCTTCGCCCGCACGCCCGCCAGCAGCGGATCTACCGATGCTAGAAACTCCTCGGGCGGCAAACCACCGAGCGATTCGTTCCACATCCACTTGTGACCCATCGCGCAGACACTGCGCTTCACCTTCTCCGGATCGCGAATGCCGCAGAGAACCGCGGCTATGTAGTCGCAATGTTCGAAAGCCGAACCAAATCGGGCCCGCTTATCCGGATTGTGCCGCAGCCAGTGCAGCAGCTTTGAAAATCCCCACTCAGAAGAATAGACACCCCCGCTCCATTCAATGGCTTCGAGGCCAAATTCGTGAGCTTTTCGAGTGATCTCGCCGGCTTCGCGCCAGGCGCGATGATCGCACCACAAATAATATTCGTCGATCGGCTCCATGCGATCGTCCACCGGAATCACACTTGATCCGGTAGTATCGATCGCGAGCGCTTTTACATCCGAGCCCTTTACACCCGCTGCTTGCAGCGCCTGTCCCATAGCCGCAGCCAAGGCGACAACGTGATCGGCGTGGCTCTCCGTCGCATAGTCCGGATCGTTTTTTTTTCGATGCAACGGATATTCCGCAATCGCCGCGCCCAGCCTGCCTTTCTCGCTATCGAAGATCGAGACCCGAACGCTCAGTGTGCCGAAATCGGCGCCTGCCACCAGCATGCTCATCATTGCCGTTTTTTCGGAAGAAACTTGATCGTATAGAACAGGCCTATTGCCAGCAGCACCGCTCCCCACCAAATCCCGGCGTGCAGGTTCGCCATCACAACAGGATGCGCCGGGGGCGAGAACAGCTCATAGATGCCACTCGCGGTGATGATAATGCCATAAGCGGTCAACAGCACTCCAATAAAGAACCAAATAGAAATCAAGCCTTTGCCGTGCATGCTTCCAAGTCCCCTTACCAAAAGATGATCTGCAGAATTACAAAAATAGCCAGCACCACACCGGCCCAGAAGAGCGGTTTCTGATAAAACGGCAAACCAATCTCGCGTGGTACATCTGTCGCTCCATAAACCAGGCCGACCAGCTCTGCTGTCGGCTTCGGTTTACCGGCCAAACTGACGGCAACTGTAACGCCGACGCAAATCAGCCAAGCCCAGAGCGCGCGATACATGTCCTCCGCCATCGGTTTGGCGGCCGGTGAGAGCGCCACGTAGCGCAGTGCATACGGCTCGAAATAGATCCAGAGCCACATGGCCAGGGAGGACACCGTCCCGGCCAGCAAGCCGCAAAATCCGCCCGCCGCGGTTGCACGTTTCCAAAACATACCGAGCAATACAGTCCCGAATAACGGTGCAATAAAAGTGGCAAAGAGCCCTTGCACGTAGTCCATGATGCTTTGAAACTGCATAACGAAGTAGGCGGTTCCGATACTGATCAGTACGCCGACTACCGTGCACCAGCGTCCCATCGAGACGTAATGCGCATCAGTAGCATTTTTGCGGATGAGCGCCCGGTAAATGTCATAGGTCCAAACTGTGGCGAACGCGCTGACATTTCCTGCCATCCCCGACATAAAACCGGCGATCAGAGCCGTGATGCCGAGTCCCAGCAAGCCCGGACCACAGTAGCGCGCCAGCATCAGTGGCAGCACTTCGTTGTAACTGTGACCACCGGTTATCTGCGCCTGTGCTTCGCCGACAAGATGCTCCGGCAGCACCGCCAGTGCAAGCAACCCAGGCAGAATCACGATGAACGGAACGGCCATCTTGAAAGCGGCGCCAATCACCGGCGCCATCTTCGCGCTGCGTAAATCTTTTGCCGTGAGCACCCGCTGCACCACCAGAAAGTCGGTGGTCCAGTAGCCGAACGAGATCACGAATCCCAAGCCAAATACGATGCCCGTCCAGTGAATCCCCATCGGATTGTCGCTGAACGTGCCAAGCGTCTTCCACATGTGGGTGAAATCCTGGCCTGGGAAATTTGCGTGGATGCGGCGTATCATCCCGCTCCAACCGCCAGCTTCGACCAACCCGAGGACCGAAACCAGAATCGCTCCCAGCCAGATCAAGAAAAATTGTAGAACTTCATTGAAAATTGCCGAGAGTAGGCCGCCGAGAAACACATAAGCCGCTACCGTTAGCGACGACACCCAGATGCTGAAGGAAATGTCCCACCCGAGAATAATCTTCATCACGAGCGCCATCGAATACATATTGATGCCGCTCATCAGCACCGTCATGAATGCGAAAGTAATGGCGGAGAGCGCACGCGAGGATTCGCCGAAACGCAGCTTCAGGTAGCCTGGCACGGAGTGGGTTCGCGAGATGTAGTAAAACGGCATCATCACGATACCCAGGAAGAGCATGGCTGGAATCGCTCCAACCCAGTACCAGTGAGTGGCCAAAATGCCGTATTGATAGGCTGACGCCGCCCAGCCCATAAGTTCAAGCGAGCCGAGATTTGCCGCCACGAAACTCAGCCCAGCTACCCATGCGCTCATGTCGCGTCCCGCCAGAAAATAATCTTCGCCCGTTTTCGTATAGCGCTTCAGGTAGAAACCAATTCCCAGGCACATCACGAAATAGAGAGCGATGATCAGCAGGTCTACAGTACTTAGCGATAAGAGCTTAAGCGGCGTAGCTTGGAGGAGGGCAAGAAATGGCGACAAGGGATTCCTTTGAACCGGGAGTGAGTACGGGGCAAATTATATCGGTTTCACCTGAACAAACTGCAATGCGCCGCGTCTTCGCGCACGCAGGTACGCTTCACGGCTGGCCGTGTAATCGCTTGCAGTAGCTGATCATACTAACCAGCGCAGCCTCTGTCAATCACTTCTATGTGCGCTTGGCGGATTCCAAACTATGCGGGCGCTGCGCCTGTAGATGCACGCACCACAAACTCAGGATCAATCATTATCTTGCGTCCGCAAGACTCCGGTGCGGCTTCCGCGCCTGTCAGGACCTGAATCATGGTTTGGCCGATCCGCTGGCGTGGAATGTGCAGGGTGGTCAAAGATGGATAAGCGACCTCGGCCAGCTTAATATTGTCGAACCCGGTCACCGAGATATCTTGCGGCACCCGCAAACCAGCTTCGCGCAATTCGTGCAGTACGCCAAGCGCCATGAAGTCGTTCACGCAGACGATGCAGGTTGGATTTAAGCCGGACGCCAGGATTTCCCGCGTGGCTTGACGCCCTCCCTCAATACCATCGGTACTGGCCACAATCTTCCATTCAATCTTAGGCTCGAATTCTGCGACCGTCTCGCGAAATACGCGCTCTCGAATCCCAAGCGGCCCAAGGCTCGGGTGATGACTCACGAAGGCCATCCGCTGATGGCCCAGATCATGCAAATAGTGAACCACCCGCTCGATACCCTTGCCGTAGTTCACACTGATGTTTGAGATGTTGTGCTTCGGCATGCCCACGTCATAGACCACAATCGGAACAGCCGTGTCGGCAAGCTCATTAATCAAAGTCGGATCCATTTCGGAGATTACCAGGCACAATCCGGCCACTCGCCGGCCGAGCATCAGCCGGATATTCCGGACCAGGTGTTCGGCATCGTAATCGGTATTGGCCAGCACAATTTCGTATCGTTTCTGCCGCGCCTTTTCCTCGGCCGCCTTGAAAACATCGAAGAAAAACGGGTTTTCCAGATTCGAAACGATCATGCCAAAGGTCTGACTCTTGCCGCCGGCCAGGTTCCGCGCGTGCAAATTCGGCTGATATTTCAGTTCTTCAACCGCTTTCAGGACGCGTGCCCGCGTCGCAGGGCGCACCGGTCCAACGTCATTCAAAACGCGCGACACCGTGGCGGTTGATACGCGCGCCTGCTTGGCGACTTTCTCTAGGCTCATTCGCTTGAATTGGTCAACGCTCCATTATCCCGCTTCAAAGGTCCGACGTCTCGCGTTTACCTGCAAAAAGTCCCTTTAGAGCCTTTGAAAGCGTTTGCAGTTTTATTGACTTCTTAGGTACACAAAAGGTATAACAGCCTTGCCTGTCCTCTGAGATCAATCCATATAAGATCAACCCATGTCGAACCGTTCTATCTCGCGCCGCTCCTTCAATGCCGCCCTTTTTGCCGCGCCGCTCATTGTTGCGGCTAAGCCCGCCTCACAGGAAGCCCGCGTTAAAATCGATACCGATCGAACTATCGGCCAGATCGACCCGCGTATCTACGGTAACTTCACTGAACACCTCGGCCGTTGCATCGAAGGCGGCATCTTCGAGGAAAACTCTCCGCTTTCCGACGATCATGGTTATCGCAAAGACGTACTGGCCGCGGCGGAACAATTACATGTCTCGCTTCTGAGATGGCCGGGAGGGAATTTCTCTTCGAATTACAACTGGCGTGACGGCATTGGTCCGCGAGACAACCGTCCCAAACGCCTCGAGATGGCCTGGGGCACGATCGAAGACAATCGCTTCGGCACCCATGAATTTCTCGATTACTGCGACCGCCTCAAGACGCTTCCCTACGTGTGCGCCAATTTCGGAACCGGATCCTGGGACGAAGCCCAGCAATGGGTCGAATACTGCAATTTGGCAGAAGGTACCTCGACTTCGAGCCTTCGTCAGAAAAACGGGCGGCAGCAGCCCTGGAAAGTAGGCCTCTGGGGTCTTGGCAACGAGATGGACGGCCCCTGGCAGATGGGCCATCGCAGCGCGGAAGACTACGGCAAATTTGCCCTCGAAGGCGCCAAGTTGATGAAGTGGACTGATCCCAGTATCAAGCTCGTAGTCGCCGGCTCGTCTAACTTCAATCCGGGCGCCGACTGGATCGGCTGGAATCGTACCGTGCTCGGATATCTGAAACACCACGCCGACTATCTTTCTCTTCACACGTATGTGGGCAATCCCGAAAATAACTACTACGAATTTCTCGCCAGCTCGCTTGAACTCGATGACCGCACTAAGATCGCCGAAGGCATCATTCGCGGAGCGATGTCGGATACCAACGGACGTCAGATGTACATCGCCTGGGACGAATGGAATGTCTGGTATCGCGCGCGCGGTGAGCGCCAGCGTGGCCGGGAGATTCTTGAAGAGAAATATAATCTTGAAGACGCCCTCGTTGTGGCGACCTTCCTCAATACGTTCCTAAACAACGCGCATATCGTGAAAATCGCTAACATGGCGCAGTTGGTGAACGTTATCGCTCCCATCTTCACCAGCAAGACCGGACTTTTTCTGCAGACGATCTACTATCCCCTGCAGCTGTTTGCCGCCAATTCTTTTGGCAACGCGTTAGAGCTGTTCGTCGAAGGCCCTACGTACTCGAGCAAGCAGTCGAGCAAGACTCCTTATCTCGATACTTCGGCAAGCTACGATGACGGTACCCTGGTCTTGAACGTAGTGAACCGTCACCAGAACGAATCTTTGCCGGTAACTTTCGAATTAGAAGACAAACAGTTCTCGGGAACTTTCGAAGTGGCGGAAGTAAATGGACCGGATATCAAGTCGTCCAATACCTTTGGCACGACGCTTGTGAAGACGGCTACCAAAAGCGTGACGGCCAGCGGCACTCGCCTTCGCTACCAATTTCCCAAACATTCCTACACCATGCTCAAAGGCAAACTCGCCTGAAATGGAACCCCAGACAGACCGATGATTGAATTTAAAGAATTGGAGGTCTGGTTCGTCACCGGCAGCCAGCATCTCTACGGGGAAGAAACGCTGCGCGAGGTAGCGAACCACTCGGGCCAAATCGCCAACGGGCTCGATCGGGCGCCGCAAACCCCGATCCGCATTCTTTTCAAACCGGTTCTCACCACTCCCGACGCTATCGTTGATCTTTGCCGAGACGCAAACAATACTGCGAACTGCATTGGATTGATCGCTTGGATGCATACCTTCTCGCCGGCCAAAATGTGGATCGCCGGCCTACAAGCGCTGCAGAAACCTTTCGCGCATTTACATACGCAGTTCAACCGCGAGCTTCCCTGGTCCACCATTGACATGGACTTCATGAACCTGAACCAGGCCGCGCATGGCGACCGTGAATTCGGTTTTATCGGCACTCGCATGCGGTTGAACCGAAAAGTCATTGTTGGGTTCTGGGAAGATCCGGCAGTTCTCGATGAACTTGCCACCTGGTTGCGTGCTGCTGCCGCCTGGCACGATGCACAGCATTTGCGGGTCGCTCGCTTCGGCGATAATATGCGCAACGTCGCCGTGACGGAAGGCGATAAGGTGGAAGCCGAGATCCGGCTGCGCTACACGGTGCGCGGTTACGGCATCGGTGACTTGGCTGATTGGCTTCCGAAGATCTCCGATGCGGCGATCGACCGAGTTGTCAAGGAATACGATGAAGCTTATCGCATCGCTCCCGCGCTTCGCCGGAATGGCTCCCAACGCGCTGCTCTGCGGGACGCGGGTCGTATCGAGCTGGCCCTTCGCGGATTCCTCGAAGAAGGCGGCTTCAAGGCTTTTACCGATACTTTCGAGGATCTTCACGGCATGCCCCAGCTGCCAGGGATCGCAGTACAGCGCCTGATGGCCGACGGCTACGGCTTCGGCGGCGAAGGCGATTGGAAAACTGCTGCCCTGGTTCGTTCGATGAAAGTTATGGCCGCTGGACTCGATGGCGGAACCTCTTTCATGGAGGACTACACGTATCATTTAGCCGACGGCGGACAGGTTCTCGGCGCGCATATGCTCGAAATCTGTCCTTCGATCGCAGCAGACGAGCCTTCCGCCGAAATCCATCCACTCTCTATCGGCGGTAAAGGTGATCCGGTCCGCCTTGTCTTTACCGCCGCTGCGGGTCCCGCGGTTAACGCTTCAGTTGTTGACATGGGCGATCACTTTCGTCTGATAGTAAACTGCGTTCAGGTCGTCCAACCCAAGCATGCGCTGCCCAAATTACCTGTTGCCCGAGCGCTATGGAATCCCGAGCCGAATTTGAAAATAGCCGCCACTGCTTGGATTCTGGCCGGCGGCGCTCATCACACCGGCTTCAGCCGTGCACTCACGTATGAGCACTTGGAAGACTTCGCCGGTATGGCCGGGATCGAGTTCCTGTTAATCGACCAGGAGACATCTCTCCGCGAGTTCAAGAAAGAACTTCGCTGGAACAATCTTTACTACCGGCTGAACTCTCGTTAAACATCGACACGCCGCGAAGAATGACGGCACGGCAGCGGGAAAGACCGCTCACCCCCTCTTTTGCCTAAGATGCTGTTCCGTTCGGAGCCGCCGTAAATTGATCTTCCACAGTCTTCACTTTCAATTTTCCATTCTTTCCTTGGAAGACGAGAATCGTGTAAAGCTTTCCCGCTTCTAATTTCAGGTCTTTCACGGGAGCCGAATTTCTCTTGCTCATACCATGACGAACCGTAAGCTCTGCTGTTGACGGCGCCACATTTTTGTAGTCAGTCGGATGATCCAGCCCCGCGCCGCTAATCAAGGCACTCTTTTCGCCGCCTGCGTACAAATCGACGTCTTCCATTCCCCGTGCAAGATTAATGACCCGAACTTTTGCCTGCCCAGCTTCAGGCGGAGTTAGATCGTCGGAAATAGGATCCAGAGTCTCTTTTCCATTTTTGTCAGTGACCGCCAGAATCGTGTAATGCTTCCCGGAACTGAGCCCTTCGCTATTGGTCGCCAGGGCTGTCGTTTTGTCGTCTTTAGCGTAAAGCTTAAAATCGTGCCGTTCAGCCGGCAGCGACTGGTAAGCCGTCACGTCTTGCCCTCCAACACCGGTGAACGGCGTTGCATCTCCGAATGCCAGATCCTTTGAAGCTGTTGTACCGTTCACGAAACGGACCAAAGCTTGATCCGCTTTTTTCGCAGTGTCAGCGGCGGGCGCTGTACCTTTGCCGGCGCCCTCGCTCTTTACCTCGGATGTCTCTGCTGTTTTGTTAGTCGAACATGCAGTTCCCAGCGCTAAGACTACGCTTAAAGTTGCAGTTATAACTAAGTCTGTCTTTTTCATTTGTGATGAGTAGGTTTGCACTACTCTCTCCCCGTTATATAGATCACAAATGTTTAGTGCTGTTACAAGGCAAAGTCGCCCGTGAGTTTTGTTGCCGGCTTAGAATTTGAACCCGATGCGCGCCATGATTGAGCGCGGCGCAAGGAAATGCGTGCCGCTGAAAGTAGACAAAAAATTGTATACCGCTACCTTATCGGTCAAGTTCTCAACCTGCAAGGATGCGGTGAATCGCTTTGACCCTTCGGCATGAAAAAGGTTATCCGTCCCGATCGACAGATCGAACACGTTGCGCGGCTTTACGCGATCCGGATTGTGATCGTCGTTCTCCGTGCCGGTTTGCGGGAGGGTCAGCAACTTCGAGGTGCCGGTCCCGCTGCAGCTTCTAATTGGTGAATCGAAGGTGGCATAAACGCCATCGCAGGCGAAGCCGATCGTGGTCTGTTGCGCGGCGGTTAGCGCCAGTGCAGCCGTCACATCTGGTACGCCGCTTACCACTAAACCGCTGTCATAGCGCCAGATGAAACTGACGTATTCAGCATTCTTGGGCCGCTGATAACGCGCCGTCACAGTAGATTGCAATGCTTGGTCATGATCGATGCGGAACACGCCGGACGGAACTTGCGAAGTATTCAGTAGCCCGCCGTCTTGTGGTGGAAAAAATCGTGCCCGGGTGTGCCCTGTCGTCCAGTAAGCCGTGAACCCATGAATATTGGTTGTGCTGATTCGGCCCGTCACGCCGTCCAGCTTCGACTTGTTCCACGCAATTGGGAACGTGATCGTGGTATTTTGCAACGCGCTGAAGTCGAAAGCATTTGTCGTATATTTCCAAAAATACTCGGCGTCGACCAGAATGTACTTCCCAACGCCTTGCTGAAAGCCGACGTTATACTGATTTCGCCTGCCGGGCCGGATGGCCGGAGCCTGGTTTGCGCCCAGGACCGCTTGCGCCGTGCCATTACTTAGGCCGGACGCGCTCGATAACAGAAGGTTTTCGTTGAAAGGCGTTTCGAACGTCCGCGAATACGCGGCTCGCAATACCGTATTCGTTTTCTTGATGTTGTAGGCCACGGCCACTCGTGGTTCCGGCATTGCATCGGAAGTTAACCCGTAGTAAGCATCCCCGCGCAGCCCTAAAGTGATCAGCAGATTGCCTAAAGTGACGCCATCTTGTACATAACCCGCGTACTGATTGATATTGTGAGTGGCCCGAAACTGGAAAAGTCTGCCGTTCCGGCTCAAATCGAAAGGTAAAAGACCCGGTTGGAAGCTGGGATTCGCCACATAGCCCTGGTTCCCGCAGTTCGCCGGATTCACAATGGAAGAGTTGATGACCGCGTTGCCGCCCGCGTCGTTGCACACCGCGTTAAACGTCGGATCAGTAATCCCGAAGTCGAACGACTCGATCAGCCTTGTCTGTTTCAGGTCGAGGCCGATCTTAATGTCATTCCGTCCAAACGTAGCGGCCAGATCAGCGCGCACACCATAATTGAACAGCTCGCGACTCTGACTCTGAGTAGAAGGCGTGTCGTCAAATACGTCGCGGCTCGGATAGTAGTTGAACTCATCTTTGCGTGCGTACGGATTAATCGTGAGTAGCATGTGCGAGTTGAACGTATGCTGATAGCCGGGCGCTATGTTCCAGGTCAATACGCGCTGTCTCTGATCTTGTGAAAGTTGGTCGTAGTCGTTTGGTATCTGGATCCAGTTACGCGCCGCAAACAAGTTGAGATGGAAGACGTCCACAGCGGTCGGTTGCGCGTCGAACCGGTCGAAAATTGTGCCGTTGTTGCCAACATCGTGGAAAGGTGTAAATTCGGGAGAGTCCAGGAAACGACTGCTTCTTGTCCCATCTATCGCGATGAAATTCCCAAACTTCTCGTTGCCCACGCCATAACTGACATCTCCGCCCACCGAGCCGAAGGTTCCGTAGTACGTCTCGACGCTGCCGAACTGCTTGCCCGCCCCAAGCCCCGAGCGAGTCGTAACCTGGTCGATCATGCTGGTCTTATCGCCAAACTCGGCCTGCGGAGCCCCGGTCGTCAATTCCATACTTTGAATTGCGCTGGTCGGCAGTTGTGTCGAAAAAACTTTGCTCTGTTGATCGCTGATCGGCTGCCCGTCGATGACGAACGTTACTTCGGCGTGATCGCCTAAGGGGTGAAAGAATCCGTTCGCGTCCGCCGCAACCGCGCCTGTGCTGTAGGTAATCGCCTGACTGAGACCCGAGCCTGGGTCAAATACCGGCAGCTTCGTGAATGCGTTGCGATCCACATCCTGGTGAGCCGACGAATCTAGCTCCACCAGGTCGTTTCCAGAAGATTCCACGTTGACCGTCGTTGAACTTCCCGCCAACGCTAACTTGATCTTCAAATTGATCGGAACTGAAGTTTTAACGGTGACATCCTGAGCAACCGGTGTAAAGCCCGGTGCAGTAATCACCACGTGATAGCCGTTGGGCGGTACATTTACAAAACGCGCGGTTCCGTCAGCCGCCGTCTGGGCCGTTTGCTCGTAGCCCGTCAGGGCGTTTCGCAAGCTTACCTTGGCCCCGGCCACAATGGCCCCGGATGGGTCCAGCGCCGTTATGGTTAGGGTTCCCGCGTTCCCCAATGATTGCGCGTCAGCAAAGACCGATAGCGCGGCCAAGAGCACGAATGCTAATAGAAAGACACGTTTCATTTCGTCAGAATCTTGATGGTCTTCAACTTATATGAATGAATTACTAGGATCCGAGAACTGCGCAAACTTACTCTGCGGCTTATCTTACCGTGACGCTAACAACAACCGTGGTTCGGAGGAACCCGCTCACGACGCGATTTAGTTCGCTCAAGCGCCAACTGGTCCGCTGGCCGGTAATTGAATGCGAGTCCGGCGGTGTTCTGCGATCAATTTCATGATATGGTTCTTGAAGCTTTCTTCCCGATAATTCTCATGCAGACGCTGCTGCCCCATAAAACGTCAGCCCTCGAATCATGACTAAACATCTCCTTACGCCTCGGACACTGCGGAAATTTGAGCTCCTCGCAATTATCTTAATCAGCCTCGCCATTGCGCTACTCTTGCTTTGGCCAATCGCCAAATTGATGCGGCTCATGTGATCTGACGCGCCCGATGGTATTTCGATTCCTCACGTTTTGG
This sequence comes from Bryobacteraceae bacterium, assembly GCA_036272575.1. Lineage (GTDB taxonomy): Bacteria > Acidobacteriota > Terriglobia > Bryobacterales > Bryobacteraceae > Bog-105. Next base: position 20,918 of record DATAYL010000154.1, read on the forward strand.
AGCATCATCGACTCCGTTTGTCCCGTTTCAAGACCCGTTTATCCCAGGATGGCTGAAAAGCGTCTTAGAGTATCGCATCCTGCTCGGTATGAGATGGCTCTCTACAACGATCTGCGTAGCGGTTATTGGCGCGATTCCAGGTACCTGGTCCTCAGGCACATGGCTGTCAGCCGCCGAATCGGATTGGCCCACTTACGGCCATGATGGCGGCGGCCAGCGCTTCTCGCCGCTCGAGGCCATCAACCGTGCAAACGTTAAAGATCTTCGCATCGCCTGGACTTTTCGTACCCGCGACGCTTACCAGCCGCCAGACAGCAAGCCCACCGCATTTGAAACCACTCCGCTGTATGTCGATGGTACGCTTTACGTCGGAACTCCCCTTGGCCGCGTTCTCGCCCTCGATCCTGTGACGGGCCGCCAACGGTGGTCCTATGACCCGCATATCGACAGGGACAAAGGTTATGGCGATTATTCCCATCGCGGCGTCTCTACCTGGGCTGGTCCGCAAAAGGGCAGCCGCCGCATCTTCATCGCCACTATAGACGCTCGCCTGATTTCACTCGATGCCGCTACGGGCGAGCCCGCTGCTGATTTCGGCGATAATGGCATCGTCGATCTTCGTCACGGCTTGCGGATTGCACCCCACGGCTTCGCCGATTACGAAGAAACTTCACCTCCAGCAGTAATTGGCAACAACATCATCGTCGGTTCTGGCATTCAGGACAACAGCTGGACAGACGAGCCAAGCGGCGAAGTGCGCGCCTTCGACGCCCTCACAGGCAAGCTCAAATGGAGCTGGGATCCAATTCCCCAAAACCCGGACGATCCCGCTGCCCGCAGCTGGCAGAACGATAGCGCCCGCCGCACCGGCGCCGCTAACGCCTGGTCAGTCATTGCGGTGGACCCGGCCCGTAGTCTCGTCTTCGTTCCGACCGGCAGCGCCAGTCCCGACTATTACGGCGGCGAGCGTCTGGGCAACAATCTCTACGCGAATTCGATCGTCGCTTTGCGCGCCGATACCGGCCAGGTCGTCTGGTCGTTCCAGACCGTTCATCATGATCTTTGGGATTACGACGTTGCTACTCCTCCGCTGCTCTTTACACTGCGGCATGGCGAGCAAAACATTCCAGCTATCGCGGTCGGCTCTAAAACTGGAAATTTGTTCCTGCTCAATCGTGAGAACGGAAAAGCTATTTACGGGGTCGAAGAACGTCCAGTTCCGAAGAGTGACGTGCCTGGCGAGACGGCCTCTCCCACTCAGCCGTTTCCGGTTCGGCCTGCGCCTATTACTCCCCAGCAAATGACGGCCGACGATGCCTGGGGCGTTGATGACGCCGATCGCAAATGGTGTCGCGAAGAAATCAGCCACCTGCGTTCCAACGGCATCTTTACTCCACCTTCCGTGGGGGGCTCACTTTTCATTCCGGGCAATATCGGCGGCCAAAATTGGGGTGGAATGGCCTATGATCCCGACGCCAACCTGCTCATCTTGCCGGAGAACCATATCGCTGCGGAAGTCAGGCTCATTCCACGTGCCGCCTACACGGATATGCGTAACTCACGCGGCCGCAAGCTTGATGGTGATTGGGAGTTTGCTCCTCAGCACGGCACACCGTATGGCATGATGCGCCGCCTCCTTCTCAGCCCCAAACGCCTTCCTTGCACGCCTCCGCCGTGGGGCACCCTGCTCGCCATCGATCCCAGCACTGGCGATAAAAAATGGGAAGTGCCGCTGGGCCGCCTGTATGCTGGATCGGGGAAAGCATCGACGCCCGAAGCCTGGGGCTCCGTTTCTCTTGGTGGTCCCATCGCCACCGCCGGAGGTCTTACGTTTGTCGCCGGCACGCTTGACAATGCCATCTACGCCTTTGATATCGAAACCGGTAAGCAGCTTTGGCGCGGCGATCTGCCCACCAGCGCTCGTGCCACGCCCATGACCTTCCAGGGGCCCGATGGCCGTCAGTATCTGGTCGTGTGCGCGGGCGGCCATCAGCCTGCCGGAACGCAGCCGCTCGGCGATTACGTTGTCGCCTTTGCATTACCCCTATTGCACGCCGCGCATCTCCCAAAGATGTAGTTTGAAAGGATGGTTCGAGTTCTGGCCGGTATCCACCCGGTTCGTGAAGCATTGCGTGCGCAGCGCCCCATCGACAAAATCCTCATCGCCAGGGGTTCAGCCGGTCCGCGCATTCAGGAAATCATTGATCTCTCCCGCGCAGCTGCCGTTCCGGTCCGCTTTGAGCCCCGCGAGTCGCTTGACCGCGCCGCCAAGGGCGTTTCTCATCAGGGCGTTCTCGGCTACGGCTCCGCCCATAAATACGTGGAACTCGACGCGGTAGTGGAAAGCGCCCGGTTGCTCGTTGTCCTGGACGGCGTGGAAGATCCGCATAATCTCGGCGCCATCATTCGAACTGCTCATGCTGCTGGGGCAAACGCGGTTGTCGTTCCAGACCGCCGCGCCGCGCCACTCACTGAAACGGTAGACCGCGCCGCCGCCGGCGCTCTGGAATATTTACCTGTCGCACGCGTCACCAATCTCACTCACACTCTCGAATACTTGAAGGAGAAAGGCTTTTGGATCTATGGTCTCGATGAAAATGGCAGCGAACTTTACAGTCAGGTGGACTTCACGTCCCCTGCCGCCATTGTGCTTGGCGGAGAAGGGAAGGGGCTTCATCAAAAAGTGCAAAAACATTGCGACGTTCTCATCCGCATTCCTATGGCCGGCCCCGTTTCTTCTCTGAACGTCTCGGTCGCGGCCGGTGTCGCTCTTTTCGAATGGCGCCGCCGTCTCCAAGCTTGATTCTTATTTTCCGGTCAACGCAAGCACCAGAGTCTCCATCACCACTCGATCGTCCCGGTAACCTTCACGAAACTTCTTATCGGTTTCATAAATTGCGGATAGCGCTTTCCCGAGGCGCTCCTTGCTGAAAGCGGCCGCGGTAGCCGTTACCTGCTCCGCCCGATCTCTCCACATCCGCACGCCCAACTTTGCGAAAAACGCTTGCGCCTGTTGAGGAGAACTCACTCTAGCCTCTTTCGCCGCCAGTGCCAGCCGAAACTGCGTGTTCAAGAACGTCAATGCCAGCGGCAGGTATTCGCCTTCGCGTACCAGGATGTCCAGTGACTCGAGTGCATTCACTCTGTCGCCTTTGCCCAGCGCACTGACCAGTGCGAAAATGCTGGCTTGCGCCGCGTTTGGTACGAGCGTCCGCAAGTCTTCCATCGTCACGTTCTTGCCTTCGCTCACAAACAGCGACAGCTTTTCGATCTCCCCGGCTAGGCGGTTGGCATCCCCCGCCGCGGCTTCGAGCAGCGCCGCCA
>DATAYL010000155.1:0-4007 GCA_036272575.1 Bryobacteraceae bacterium
TTTCAATTCCTCTGCCGTGATCCGCGCCTTCGCGCTATCCTGCTTTCGGGTCACCTGTCGCCTTTCCTTTCTTCAGCCGCTAACTGATTTCGAAAGGTCCAGTCTGACCCACCTCTTTTGCAGAACTATTAAAGCTTATCCTTGATCTGCGCGTCGGTTTGCTGGTTTTGTCGTTTACATCGACGCCAGTTGGCCACGTGGGGTTGCACGACCTGGTGTAGAAGCTCTTCCGGCGGATGTCGTAACCTACTGCTGCGCAGTTTCGGAATAGAGACAAGAAGGGACCCGGTCATTGCTGTATCGTGACTCGGAGTCACGCGATCTAATCAAGACGTAGGGCGGTCGCTGGATCAATAGCCGCGGCACGGCGCGAAGGCAGGTAGCTGGCGACGAATGCGATGAAGACCAGAAGCAACGACATTCCGATATAAGTCAGCGGGTCGGCTGGTTTTACGCCATAGAGGAGCCTCGAGAGCAACCGCATAAGGGCTAAAGCCGATAGCACTCCGCAAGCTGCACCGATGCCTACGAGCAGCATGCCGTAACGAACGAACATGGCTGCTACTTCGCTCGTTTGGGCGCCAAGCGCCATGCGAATGCCGATTTCGCGCCGGCGTTGCGAGATTGTGTAGGCGAGCACGCCATAAATTCCTACTGAGCCTAGAATCAAGGCCATCACTGCAGCGACAATCAGCAGGACCAAGGTGAACGAAGTGCGAGCCAGCGATTTACGGTAAAAATAATCCAGCGTGCGAACCTCCGCGAGCGGAAGGTTGGGGTTGATAGCCCAGACGGCGCGCCGTACTTCTTTGAGGAAGCTCTCGGAACCGGCGCGCCGGCTGCGAATGACGAATGTGGCGCCACGCTGGATGGAGTCTTTCTCGCCTTCGAAATTGCTGAGACGCAGCGGGAAATAAACGGCGGCCGGGGCCGGTTTATCTACGCCGTTAAAATGGACGTCCCCGACAACGCCAACGATTTCACGCCATTGGTCATTCATTCCCTCGCGAATCTGCTTGTGCAGCGCGGCTGCGGCGCTGCCCCAGAAGTCGCGAGCGAGGCTTTCCGAGACCATCGCGACGAGCGATTCTTTGTTGTTATCGTTCCAGGAAAAATCGCGGCCGGCGAGAAGCGGGGTGCCCATCGTCTTATGAAGGCCGGGAGAAGCATAAATGAAACGGCGGATGGGAGGGAGCTGTCCTTCGCGATACGTGTGATCGCGGGCAAACAGCACATCCGAGCTCTCGTTACCGTTCATGGGGACGGCCGTCGTGATAGCCACGCTCCGAACGCTCGGAATGCCTTGCAATCCGTCCGTTATGTCTTGCTCCATGCGCAAAACTTTGGCGGGTTCCGGCACTTGCGCTGGGGTAATGTAGACCGAAAGCGTCTGTACCTGCTCGGATGCAGAGAAGCCGGGCTGCAAGTGGCTGAGAGCGCGGAATGTACGGATCATCAAACCGGAACTGATCAACAGGATCAGAGCGAGCGCGACTTGCAGGACAACCAAGGTATTGCGTGCACGATGCCTTTCCCGGCTAACGCTGGCGGATCGTCCGCCTTCGCGCAAGCTCCCTGCAAGACGCGAGCTTGCATACCTCAGCACGGGCGCCAGTCCGAAGAGGAAACCCGTGAAGAGCGAAACAGTGACAGCGAAAAATAGAACAGGCATATCTATGCCGATCTGCGACATTCGAGGAAGCCCCGACCACTCGAGTACGCGGAGGAAACGCAAAGCGGCAAATGCCAGAGTAGTCCCGGCGAGACCTCCAAGAAGCGCAACCGTCACGCTCTCGAACAGCAGTTCGTATGCGATGCGGCCTGTAGAGGCGCCCAAGGCCGCGCGAATGGTCAGTTCCAGATGCCGCGATTCGACGCGGACTAAGAGTAAATTCGCAACGTTGGCACAGGCAATCAGCAGGACAATGCCGATAGTTCCCATTAATACCCACAGAGTTGGGCCGATGTCGCCGGTCAGGTCCTGCTTGAACGGACGGAGCGCAGGTGCAATGTGGGCATTCTCAAAAAGCTTCACGCTGAAGCCGGGCGGAGGCGGAAAGGTTCTATTGACGATCGGAAGCATGCGCGCCACATCCGCGTTGGCTTGAGCAAGGGTGACGCCGGGTCTCAGACGGGCCACGCCCTGCCAACTGAAATTGCCGAGGTTCGTTTTCGAACGGTCGAACTGAATTGGGAGGAATAGCTCGGCACTCATATCGAGGAAGCGGAATTCGCGCGGCATCACGCCGGCGATTTCGCGCAGCTTGCCGTCCACCTTCATACGCTTGCCGATAATAGAGCGGTCGCCGCCGAAGCGCCGCTGCCAGTAGCCATAGGAAAGAATAATAGTTTCGGGAGAACCGGGCGAATCGTCCGTGGCCGAGAACAAACGTCCGAGGACAGGCCTCGCGGCCAGTGTGGGGAACAGACCGTAAGTGACGTCCAAAGCGCGCACCTGTTCGGGTTCGCCAATGCCGGTGACGCTGACCCCGTCGCCGGTATAGAGGCCGAGGCTTTCAAAGGTGCGGTTCTGGTCAAGATAAGTGAAATAAACGGAAGGGGCCATGTTCAGGTTCTTGATGTTGACACCCGGAGCCGTGAGCCAAAGGCCAACCAGGCGATCAGGGTCCGGATAGGGGAGCGGTTTGAGCAAGACACCTTCGAGAACACTGAAAATGGCGGTGTTCGCCCCAATGCCGAGGGCTAGCGTGAGAACGGCGACGAAGGTAAACATCGGAGCGCGCCTCAGACGACGGAAGACCTGCTTCAACTGGCCAGACAAGGAACCCATGTAGTTGTATTACGAACGTGGCGCGTTAAGGGTTCAAATAGTTCGCTCTGCTTAGTCGGCGTCGCAAACAGCTTTCGACCATAGATCCGCCCTAGCGGCCAAGTATTTGGTAATCCGTCCTGGGCTCGTCGCTGAGGATTCCTCTACGCTGCCGGACAACTCCGGATCTATCGAGATCGAAGAAGTCGTTTCCTGCTGGCCCGACCGTCCGGGTACAAACCGTAGCTACGGTTGGCCGCCATCGGCCGCTCGAGAATCATCAACCAGTTGATGCCGAATCGATCTCGCAACCTGTCTCGCCGCGCGTTTCGGTTGGGGACGCGGGGTGTTCTCTGTCGTAAAAGAGATCGACAGTTTGTCGCATTGCCTGGTCGATCTCTGCGTTCGAGAAGAAAGATTCGTTGTAGGCTCGCTGAAGGCATAGCCCATCTACAAGTGCTTCGAATAACACTTGGCTGTCCTGTTCCGGCAGCATTCCGCGGGAATACTGCCGGAACTCTGCAGTTTCGCGGCAGCCTTCACGCCCTTTGCGGCACGCCGCGCAATGTACAGCTTGAACTCAATCTGCAGAAGCGACCATTGCGAGTCGCGAAGGCGGCTCTTGCATAACTCTCCAATGAGACCCCGCGACTAAAGCTTGTCCTCCTTGCGATCTGATCGCTGGTTGCTCTCTCAAAACCGCAATTGGCAAAGATGCGCTGAGCTGCCTCAAATAGCTTCACCTTTGTGGCTAGCGTCTTTGCTGTGCGCTTATCCAACATGTGACAAGTCTGCCGGTGAAGGCGGGTGCGTCGTAACTCTGGTGTCTAATCGTCGAGAGCGAACGTTCACGACCGTTGAATTCATTTCTCTCATGAGAGGACCGAGAAATACGACAGCAGCGACCTTCCAGACCTGCGGATCGAGGCGCGCGCGATAGTACATTCATTCACTGGACGGCTTGCGACTTCACCGGTCATGACTTCGCCAAATGTTGCCTATCAGGGCCGATGAGACGCGTGGCGATCGCAAACAGAAGACTGACCGATATTCCGCACATCAATACGCCAGTAATGCTCTCTACCGGCCCCAGCATCCGCCACTTCAGCGGGAGCGTCACATCACCGTAGCCAACGGTCGAGTAACTGGTTGCGGAGAAGTACACGGCAGACTCCCAGGATGGGAAGCAAAACCAGCGATAACAACTCGCCCACAGCAGAATCTCTAGTACGTGCAG